>LR026961.1:4175575-4475575 GCA_900498135.1 uncultured Desulfatiglans sp. | reverse complement strand
GGTGTACCGGGGCGCGGAATATCAGGTGGACTTTGTCTCCAAACTCAAGATCGAGATCGTCCTCACCGCCGACCTGGTGCCCGATGCGGTGAAGCTGATCCAGGAAAAGGCGCATACCGGTCAGATCGGCGACGGGAAGATCTTCATCCTCCCCGTCGAGGAGGTGGTCCGGATAAGGACCGGAGAGCGGGGACAGGACGCCATCTAGCTCCCGGCCGGAAATGGTCTTTTTAGCCAATCTCGGCGTCAATCTGCACGTTTGCTTGTGCGGCGACCTGCAGGTCGCCTCCGCGCAAACGCTTGATTTCCATCCGGAAATGGTCTTTTTGGCCAATCTCGGCGTCAATCTGCACGTTTGCTTGTGCGGCGACCTGCAGGTCGCCTCCGCGCAAACGCTTGATTTCCTTGATATTGGCTAAAAATCCTCATTTCCGGCTTGGAAACCGGGTTCTGCCGGGAAATCATTTTCCCGATCTGCGGCGGCAGCGGCGAGAGGTGGTTATGACACGGGCTTCCGAAGAATTGAAGAGCGGCCGGGAGGCACTGCTTGCCGGTCTGGCTGCGGGGAGATGCGGCCGGGATTTTCCGGAGCGTTATACGGAATCGGTGGATCAGTACTTCAGGCGAGCCCTGCAGGACAGTCGAATCGGCCGGTCGCTCTTCAAGGAAAAATGCCCTGTAGCCTTTGTCGCCGTTGGCGGCTATGGCCGGGGGGACTTATGTCTGCATTCGGACATCGATATCCTGATCCTCTTCGGCCGCAAGGTCCCCGCTTCGGCGAAGGATTTGACGGACGAGGTGTTTTTCCCGCTCTGGGACCTCGGTCTGGACCTCGGCTATGGTGTGCGGACGGTCGCGGATTGCGCTGCGCTTGCGAGAGGCGATTTTCAGGTATTGACTTCACTGCTCGATGCGCGGTTTCTCTGCGGGGATTCCCCACTGTATCTCGGCCTGCTCGCGAAGATGCAGGACAAGGTGCTTCGCAAACGCGCGTCGGCCTTCAGCCACTGGATCGAGGATCAGGCGCGGATCCGCGAGATGACTTACGGCGATGCGAGTTATCTCCTCGAGCCGAATCTGAAGGAGGGCCTGGGCGGGCTACGGGATTACCATGCCATGCTCTGGCTCGGAAAGGTCTTTTTCGGCCTCCGGGTTCCCCGGGACCTGGAGTACCAGGGAAGGCTTTCAACCGCCGAGTTCCGGGCGCTCGAAGCCGACCTGGAGCTCATCGGGCGTACGCGCAACCTCCTCCATTTCCTGACCGGCCGAAAGAACGACCGCCTCTCCTTCGAGTATCAGGAGAAGATCGCCGGCATGCAGGGTTTCAGAGATTGGGTCCATTCGGCCGCGGTCGAGCAGTTCATGGGCCGGCTGCACGCGGCGATGGCCTCGATCAAATCGCTTTACAGGGCCTTTCTGAGAACGCATCTGCCAAAGGGCGGACCCTCACCGAAGGAAGCGGTCGTGGACGATCTCAGACCGGGTTTGCATCTCGAGGGGGAGGCCCTTTGCTTCGATGGGGCGATGGCCGTCCTGACCCGTCCGCTTCTCCTGATGGAGATCTTCGAGGAGAGCTGCCGCCTTGGATATCCCCTTTCGATGGAGGCGCGGCGGTTGGTGCGAGAATTTTCCTATCTCGTGGACGATGCCTACCGCTGTGCGCCGGAGGCCGTCGAGGGCTTTCTCGGCATGGTGGAATCCCTCCGGGGGCAGCCGGCACTCGATGAGATATTCGAGACCGGCTTCCTGGATGTCTTCATACCGGAACTCGGCCGCACGCGAGACAAGGTGCAGTTCGACGCATACCATATTTACCCGGTGGGCCGGCACGTCCTCCAGACGGTGGCCTGTCTGAAGAGGATAGGACAGCAGGGAGATATCCTGCTCACGACGATCTTCGAGGAAATAAAGGACAAGCGCAGTCTTTTTGCGGCGGCGCTGTTCCATGACATTGGGAAGGGCGGTCCGGAGCATGCCTTCAGAGGGGCCCGGATCACCCGCACCATCCTCGATCGATTCGATTATCCGATGAAGGCCGGGGAGGATGTCCTTTTCCTGGTGAGAAATCACCTGCTCCTGGCCGAAACCGCCACCCGCAGGGACCTGAACGACGAGAAGATCGTCGTGCAATGCGCCCGCGGGATCGGGAGCATCGAGCGCCTCAAAATGCTCTATCTCCTGACCTGGGCCGATTCCAGGGCGACAGGCCCGCGCGCCTGGACCGACTGGATCGCGAACCTGGTGCGGGAACTCTTCTTCAAGATTCTGCACATCCTCGAAAGAGGCGAGTTGGCCAGCGCCGATGCGTCCAGACGGATGGAGGCGACCCGCCTCGAGCTTCGGCAGCGCCTCTCGAAGGACATGGACCCGGATCGCGTCGAGAGGATCATCGAAAACATGCCGCATCGCTATCTGCTCGAGAGGACGTCGGCCGAGATCCTGCGGGATGTCGAGACGGCCCTCGAGATGCAAAGCGGGGCGGGAGGGGGTGTGATCGATCCTTTTGCGTTGACCTTCCGGAAAGACGAGGCGGAGGATTGCTGGGAGATCACCTTCGCGGCCCGGGACCGCCCAGGCCTGTTTGCCGATATGGCGGGCGTGCTCGCCCTCGAAAACATCAATGTCCTGAGCGCTTATATCTATACCTGGCGGGATGGCACCGCACTCGACATCTTCAGGGTTACCAACCCGCTCGACCCCCTCCGTACCGGCGAGATCTGGCAGAGGGTCGAAGAGGACCTGCGGGGGGTTTTCAGCGGCCGGTTGCCGCTTGGCCCCCGGCTCGAGGAGAAGGCGAGCCGTTCGGTCCTGGACGTTCAGCGAAAGCCGGCCCACCCACCGGAGGTGCGTGTGGACAATCGCGCGTCCGATTTTTTCACGGTCGTGGAGGTCTTCGCGGACGAC
Source organism: uncultured Desulfatiglans sp. (assembly GCA_900498135.1). Taxonomy (NCBI): domain Bacteria; kingdom Pseudomonadati; phylum Thermodesulfobacteriota; class Desulfobacteria; order Desulfatiglandales; family Desulfatiglandaceae; genus Desulfatiglans; species uncultured Desulfatiglans sp. The sequence continues at coordinate 4,472,671 of LR026961.1, read as the reverse complement.
CGGATCGGGCTCCTGTATCGCATCACCCATACGCTTTTCGGCCTCGGACTCGACATCCGAATCGCCAAGATCTCGACCAAGGGGGACCAGATCGCCGATGTGTTCTACGTCCGGGATCTGGAGGGCCAAAAGGTGGAAGACCCGGGACGGGTGGAAGAGATCCGGATGGCGCTTCTGCACGTGCTCATGGAATGAATCCCCGGAGAGAGCTCAGCCGAAACGCCCCTGCATGCGCTCGTGAGTCGAACTTCCTGCAGGAGTGCAGATGAAAGGCCTCCTGCAGGAATTTGGGGCTTGAATCCCTGACGGCACCTCCACCGACGCCTTTGTAGGAGGCGGCAGGTTGAACTTTGTGCGGCAGGCCGGGGCGCCGGAGTCTTGCGCCAACAAAGATCCAAGGGGAGCGGCGCTTGCCATTTGTGAAAAAAGGGCTATCTTGCATGGGGATCGATTTGGAAAAGGACGCATCCCGGCCGCGCCGTTCATTGCCGGGATGGTTGCTGGCGGGGAATCTGTTGACAGCACGCGGTTTGACGTGGAAGCATCGTTCAGGGCTTTGAAGGTGAAAAAGGTTGGTTCGACGCGGCGGTCGGAGGACTTGGAGGGCGAAGGGTGGCGGGTCGATGGATGATGCTGTGGTTGCTGGGCGCCCTTCTCTGCGCTGGCTGCGCCGCAGAGGGGCAGCGTGTGGAAAGCAGCAAGGATGACAAAGGCTTCACCGATTTCATCCAGTGGCGTTGGGAGCGTTTGTTCAAAGACATTCCCTCGGCGGAGGATTACCATTTCGAGCTTGCGCGGAACGATCCGGATTTTCTGCGCGGCAACCGCTCGGTCAACACCGTCACGTGGATCGGGCATGCGACCCTGCTCCTTCAGATCGACGGCCGTAACATCCTGACGGACCCCCACTTCTCCAGGAGGGCCTCTCCGGTGCAGTGGGCGGGTCCGCGGCGGGTGGCGCCCCCGGGTCTCGCCCTCTCGGATCTTCCCCCGATCGATTTTGTCCTGGTGTCGCATGACCACTACGATTCCCTCGATGTCGGGAGCATCGAGGGACTGCTGTCCCGAAAGGGCGGCGAAAAGACCCTTTTCGTTGTCCCCAAAGGGCTCAAACGGTGGTTTGAAAATCTCGGGGTGCAGCGTGTGGTGGAACTCGAGTGGTGGGAAACCCACACCGAAGACGGGGCGGCCCTGACCGCGGTCCCCGTCAAGCACTGGAGCAAACGGAGCTTGTTCTCCAAGAACCAAAGCCTCTGGGCGGGATGGGTGGTCAGATCCCCCGGCTTCGCCTTTTTCTTCGCCGGGGACAGCGGCTACACGGAGCGTTTCAAGGAGATCGGCCGCAGGTTGGGGCCTTTCGATCTGGCGGCCATTCCGATCGGCGCCTATGAGCCGCGCTGGTTCATGCGGGATCACCACATGGATCCTGGAGAAGCGGTGCAGGTGCACCTGGATGTCGAAGCCCGCCGCTCGGTGGCGATCCACTGGGGGACCTTTATCTTGACCGACGAACCGCTGTATGAGCCGCCTGTCCGCCTGGCCGAGGCGCTGGCCGATAAAGGGCTGGATGGCGATGTGTTCTGGGTACTGCAGCACGGAGAGACGCGGCGGCTGCCCTGAGGAGCATCGGCTCGCCTGCCGCGTGCCGCTCAAACGATTCGCCCCGCCGTCCCCATTTTTTCCCCGGCGTAAAATGGTCCTTTTTTCCTATATCGGCGCCAGCTTGCCTGTCTGCTTGTGTTGCCTCGTCTGCAGGGCCTCCCAGAAAACCGCCTGATTTATTTGCAGAGGGATCCGCTTCTATGGCATTGGAGACCAGTTCGCCGTGGCCTTTGATCTCCGGACAACTGCTTGTTACACGAAGACATCAGCCTCTCCTGAGGAGCAGACGAGTAAGGAGGTGGGAAGCTCGGCGAACATGCCTTCGAAGTTCGCCTGAAATTCGGTGGCCGCTTTTTCCTCAGGGACATTGAACCCGAGCAGCACAACAGCCGCATCCCCCGAGTGCCGCTTCAAGACATCGGGGAAAGGCGCCTGTGACACGAGCACAACCGGCTCCGCCTCGATCCGGGCGCGGTCGAGCAGCGCCCTCAGGGCGTCGGCCGAAGGCTTCCTGCCCGCCTCGTCCGGTATGAGGCGGAGAAGCCGAATGCGGGCCTCGGACCATTCCCCGTTCAGGTGGATCAGATGGGCGAGCAGGACCATCAGGGAGCCGTTTCTCTGCCCCCTCCACCAGACATCGATCCTGTGAGGACGGTCTTTGCGTGGCAGGCCTTTATCTTTGACAAGGACGAGACTCATATCGAGGGCCAGCGCCGACTGGAGATGACGGACGAAATAGCCGGCCCGCTCCGGATCCGACGACCAGCCCATGAGCAGGATATTCGGGCGCAGCGGGTTAAACGGGTGGCCCTGGATGAGGGTGGAAAGTCCGTCGTCGAGCGTCTTGCTCACTACAACCGTCGAAAGGGCCTCGAACTGGTTTTCACCCAGGAAACGCCTGAGCTGTTCGAGCGCCGTCAGGCGGCGGCTCTTCAATTCCTGCAGGTTTCCAACCAGGACGCGCGCCAGTGTCACCAGCCCCCGTTCCGCCCCGATCCACAAGGCATAGAGGGCGATGGTCCGTCTCTCTTCCGGGTTTCCAATGAGCACCAGGATGGTAGGCCGCCAGTTCTTCGGGTCCGCCGGCATCTTGGCCAGCCGAAGCATGTTCTGACGGATCCGCGAATAGAGGAACCCCCAGCGTGCATCCCCGAAATGCACACGGAGCACGCGCCGTCGAAGCAAGGTATAGATCGTGCCGAGCGCAGCGACCGCTACACCGGCCGCGAAGGGATCGATCAGAAACGCGGCCCCCGCGCAGAGCGCGGCGCCGCAGAGGGCCGGCAGCCAGTGGTAGTATTTGAAGCGGGGTCTGAAGGACGGATTCCCCGAAAAGGATTCGATGAATGCGGCGAGATTCACCATGCCGTAGGTATAGAGAAAGAACATGGTGACGACCGCCGCCAGGATATCGAAGGCCCTGCCTTTCGAGTCCGTGCCGCTCAGGACGATGATCAGGACGGTGACGGCCAGGGTCACCAGGAGTCCGCGCCGCGGTTCGTCCCGCCGGGCCGAACCGGCAGCGAAGGGTTGGATGGCGGGGATGATTCTGTCGCGGGCGATGGCCTGCAGGACCCGCGGTGCTCCGAGAAATGAGCTGATTGCGCTCGAGAGCGTGGCGGCGAAGACGCCGGCCGAGACCAGGAAGCCGGCCCCGAAAAGGGCCTGTCGCGCCATGGTTTCGTAGGAGGCCGCCACCAGTTCGTCCCTAACCTGCGCCCCTCCGAGCAGCAGGGTCTGGAGGGCATAGATCAGGAGCCCGATGCCTACCGCCGCAAAGGTTCCGATCGGAATCGAGCGTCCGGGCTCCTTCAGATCGCCCGACATGTTGACCCCCGCCATGATCCCGGTAACGGCGGGAAAATAGATGGCGAAGAGGGCCCAGAAGGAGAGCGCGGCGGGGATCGGGGCGTGCCAGTTCTCCAGAAAGGTCTCCGTTTTGAAATGGAGGGCGGCGCCTCCCATGAAGGCGAGGATGGACAGGGCCAGCACGCTCATGATCAGGTATTGGGTCTTGATGGCCCAGTTCGCTCCGACGTAGGCGATAGTGAAGAGGACCAGGCCGGTCGACAGGGCGATGCTTCTGTAGTAGGGGGCCAGCGCAGGAAGGGTGCGCACCAGGGCCTCCGAAAACCCCAGGATGTAGAACGGCACCGAGACGGCCTGGGCCAGGAAAAGCGCCAGTCCGATGGCCCCTCCGAACTCCGGGCCAAGGGCGCGCGAGATGAGAAAATAGGCGCCGCCGCCTGCGACCGGTGTGTTGGTCGAAACGGCGGAAATGGAAAGCGAGGTGAGGGTGGTGATGCTCTTTGCCAGCAGAAGGATCAGGAGCGCCTGGAAGATGCCTGCCTGGCCGGCGACGAAGCCGGACCGCATGAACATGATCACCCCGAGGATGGTCAAAATCGAGGGGGTGAAGACGCCGCCGAAGGTGCCCAAACGGTTGCCCCCGGGAGCCGGGTCTCGCGCTGAGGACGCTTCTGTCTTGTCCATGAAGAACATCCTGTTCGAGGGTGAGTTTCGGAGGGCGGTTATGGACAGCTTTCGGCCCCCGGCACGTTTGCCGGCTTTTATGCGGGCGGCTGCGGCAGCGCCCGCCCATTCCCCGCCGGTGCCCCGGTGTGAAGCGCGCCCTGCAAAGGCCGGCCGATCGACGGCCGCAGCACCCCTGAAAAACGGTTCAGCAAGCCTCTGCTGCAGAATTGTAGGGCATTGTCAAGGCTGAATCAACTGCTCCAGAAGTTTGGGTATCCGAGGGGCCTTTTGCAGGTCCGCACCAGGACCATCTTCCGCGTGGGGAGAAAGCGCAGTGCACGAAGGGAAAAACGGTGGAAGGCCCAGTCGTCCAGCAATCCAGAAGGACATCCTTGAGTCGTCACTGGTTTTAAGACCCTCATCAGGGCCGTCAAGAGGGAAGGTTCACGAGCCAGGCGCCGGCCAGGAGAAGGACGATTTCCAGCCCTTCGTTGGCGGTGCCGAGCAGGTCGCCGGTGATGCCCCCGAAGCTTCGGCGCCAGCGGAGCCCGAGCAGCACGGCGGTTGCCCAGGCCAGCCCGAAAAGCCCGATCCCGGCCGGTCCGAACGGGAGGCACGCCGACAGGCAGATCGCCAGCGCCGCCGCACACCGGCCGGGGGTGGCCCCCTGAACGAAGGGACGCCCCATCCCCTCGCCGGCGCGGGCATAGGGCAGGGTGCTGATCAGCCAGACCATCATGCCGCGGGAGAGGACCGCGACGGGGATGAGAAAGGCGGCCCTTCCGGCTGAGACGAGCCGCTCGCAGGCGATCCATTTCGCCAGGAGGTCGAGCCCGATGGCAGCGACCCCGAAGGCCCCGATATGGACATCCTTCATGATGGCCAGGCGCTTCTCCCGGTCCAGATACCCCCCCAGCGAGTCCGCCCAGTCGCCCAGTCCGTCCAGGTGCAGCCCGCGGGTCAGCACGGTCTGCAGGGCGACGATCAGGAGGGCTGTGCCGGCCGGCCAGGGGGTCAGCGGAAACTGCCGGAAGGCGAGATCGACCGCGTATAGGGCCGAGCCGAGGAGCAGACCCGCGACGGGGAACCACGGCAGGGCGCGCCCCAGGTCCTCGCTGCCGCCGGCCGGCACGGGGATTAGCGTCAGGGTGCGGATCGCCGAGCGGAGTCCTTGCATCTCAGGCCCCCGGGGCGATGCCCGCTTCTGCGAACGTGGCCATTTCGTTGTAGATGCGCACGGCGCTGCCGATGACCTGCATGGCCAGGGCCGCACCTGTCCCCTCCCCGAGGCGCATGTCGAGGTTGAAGAGGGGCGCGAGTCCTTCTTTTTCGTAAAAGATGCGGTGGCCCGTCTCGGAGGAAAGATGGGAGAAGAAAAGATATTCCCTGACTGCGGGGCAGAGGCGCATGGCCACCAGTGCGCCGGCGCTCGAGATGAAGCCGTCGACCACGACGATGAGGCCTTTGGCGGCGCCGCCGAGGCACAATCCGCAGATTCCGGCGATCTCCAGGCCGCCCAGGGCGGCAAGGGCGCTCAGGGGGTCCGCCAGCGCGAACCGATGCCGCTTCAGGGCCTCTTCGATGATTGCGGCCTTGCGGTGCATCTGTTCGGCTTCGAGACCGGTCCCGCTGCCGGTTACCTCGAGGGGCGCAGCCGGCAGGAGCCCGGCAAAGAGGGCCGAAGACGGCGTCGTGTTGCCGATCCCCATCTCCCCGGTGGCGATCATCTGCGCCCCCCTGTCATAGGCGCCGAACGCCGTTTCGATCCCGACGGACAACGCGCGCTCGGCCTCTTCAACGGTCATGGCCCGCTCCCGCAGGATGTTTCCGGTGGCGCGCCGGACGTTGCGGCGGATCAAGCCTCGAGCATCGGAGAGGTCCGTTTTCATCCCGATATCGATCACGCTGACGCGGGCCTCGGCGCAGCGCGCAAGTACGTTGATGGCCGCGCCGCCCGCAAGGAAATTCCGGACCATCAGAGCGGTTACATCCTGGGGGTAGGCGCTGACCCCCTCCTCGACGACCCCGTGGTCTCCCGCAAAGACAAAGACCTCGCGGTTGGTCACATCGGGTTTGTCCTCCTGGCGGATGGCCGCGACGCGGGCGGCGATCTCTTCGAGTTTTCCGAGGCTGCGGAGCGGCTTGGTCAGGCTGTCGAGCCGTTCCCAGGCCCGGCTGAGCCACGGCTCGGAGAGCGGCTGAATCTGGGTCATGATTTCTTGCCAATGCATAGATGATGTTCCTCCTGTTCCTTGAAGTCTTTCTTTAGGTTTCCAGCCGGTTGGGGGGTCTTTCTCCCGGACGGCTGCGAAAAAAAATGAACCCGAAACAGCCCCCGCGCGAGCGGAGCAACGGCACGGGCGTGCGCCAAGGGCGTCCGCTCAGATCTGGGCGGCTTCGATGCCCCAGCCTGGTGGCTAATCTCTGAGCGAAAACATGACGGGCACCGAAACCCGCATCGGGATGGCGCGGCCTCCGAGCGTTGCCGGTTCGAAGACCCATTCCTGCACCGCGGCCATGGCAGAGTCATCCAGGACAGCGTAGCCGCTCGACTGTTCGATCTTGAGATCTGCGGCGCGGCCCTCGGGGGTCACCAGGACGTCGATGACCACGGTTCCCTGGCAGCCCCTGCGCCTCGCCAGGCCGGGGTAGAGCGGTGGCGGGTTTTCCCGGTATCTGGGGACGGCCTTGCGGATGCCTTCGATCCGGCCGACATCGCTCTGCCTGAACACCTTGTCTGCAGCGGCGGAAGACAGGCTGCCGGGCCTGGTTTCCGTCTGCGCCTCCGGTTCCACCGGGTCGGGAGAGGCAGGAGGCGCGGAATGAACGTCTTCAGACTGCATCACTGCAGCGGGTGCTGCCTTAGCCGGGGGCTGCTCCGTCGGTTCGGGGACGACGGACTCGATCCGCTGAGGCGGTGGGGCGGGTTTTGCGACAGCGACGGGGTGCGGCGGTGACGGTGCCCGGGGTTTCACCTGCTCCGGCGGCTTGGGGGGTGCGGCGACCGGCCTTCGTGGAGGGGGTTTCGGAGCGGGCGGTGCGGGGTCCGAGGCCTTTTCCGGGGCGGGCGGCGGGACCTCGAGCGCCAGTTCGAGCGGCTGAGCCGCTCGCTTTGCGCCCGGGGCGGTCTTCAACCACCTGTCGCCAAGGCCGATGAAGAGCAGGCCGTGGAGTGCCAGGGCCGCCGCAGCGGAAAAGATCAACCTCCTCATAGGGCCTTCTCCGCCTCCGCCTGCAGGGAGACCCGCGTGATCCCGGCTTTTCTGATCCGGTCGAGGACCTCGAAGAGGTCCTGGTAGGGGATGGTTCGATCCGCAAAGAGGAGGACACCGGCATCCGGGTCGTTCCTGGTTTTTTCCGCCAGCGCGGGGGCGAGGTCTTCGAGCGTCGCGGGTTCTTCGTTCAGGAAGAGGGCGCCGCCCGCCTGGAGGGTGACGGACAGGGTCAACCTCTTTTCGACGGAGGCGGATTCCGACGAAGGCAGGAGGACGGGAAGCCCGTGATGGACCGCCATGGAGAGCATCGCATAGATGAAGAATACCAGGAGCAGGAAGACGATGTCGATCAGCGGAATCATCTCCACCCGGACCCTCTTTGGATGATAGAGCGGGACTTTCATAGGCTATCCCCTCACTGTCGCCTGCACGCGCGCCTTTTGCTCATTTCCGGGGGCTCTCCGAGAGGCAATGCTGCGTGAGTTTCTCGTAAACGATCTCCAGGCTGGTGGCGTATTTTTCGATCGTCAGAACTGCATTTTCGACGCGGGAGGTGAAGTAGTTGTATGGGAAGACGCTGAAGATCGCGATCCCGAGGCCCGCCGCGGTGGTGATGAGCGCCTGCGCGATGCCGCCGGTGACCGCCTGGGGCTCCTCGATGCCCATGTTCCCGAGGATCTCGAAGGAGGCGATGATGCCGAGGACCGTCCCGAAGATCCCGAGAAGCGGGGTGACGGTGATCATCGTGTCGAGGACGCCCAGGTAGCGTCGCATGCGCTTGACCTCGTCGGCCGCGCTGGTTTCCATCGCTTTGGCCATGGAGAATTCCCGGTGGAGGATGCCGCTGATGAGGATTCGTATCACGTAATCCCTCGACCCGGCCGTCTTGATCCGGACGCTCTCCCAATCCCCGGTACGGCAGAGCTCGAGGACTTCGTTGACCAGGCCCTGATCGCGGCGCCGATCCTCTCTGAGCCAGAAGAGGGCCTTTTCGATGACCACTGTCAGCGAGAGGATGGAGCACAAGAGCAGCGGGTACATGATGGGGCCCCCGCTCAAAAAGATGTCGATCATAGAGTGAACCTCCCGGCGCGTCTCCGGTCCGGGGAGTTTGCTGCGGCCGAAAACGGGGTTTTGACAGGCCGTCGAAAAACGCCCGTCTGCTGTGTTACGCTCGTCCCGTGCCACGGGGAAGCCCTGATGGGTGCGCTTCCTTGCACGGGGTTTTGCAGGCCTTGCCTCCGGCCGTTTTTCAGCGGCCTGTACGCAAGGGATCTTTCAAGAAGCTGTCGATGGAGCCTCCACGCAGGCCGGGCTTCCAGTGCGGCACCCCGCCCTGCCGACCAGGCTCACGCGCGGGGCGCCCGTGGCAGGGTTTGTATCCACCAGCACGCGGCAGTCGTAGGCGGCGCTGATGCCCTCAGAGGTGACCACCTCGGCCGGTGTGCCCGCACTGAAAAGACGACCGTTTTCGAGGATGACCAGGCGGTTGCAGTAAAGGGCCGCCAGGTCGATGTCGTGCGTGACCGCCACGACGCTCACATGTTTGTCCCGCACGAGCGAAGAGATCAGCTCGAAGATCTCCATCTTGTATTTGATGTCCAGGAAGGCCGTCGGTTCGTCCAGCAGGATGATCTCGGGATCCTGGGCGAGCGCCCTGGCAATCAGCACGCGCTGCTTCTCGCCCCCCGACAGTTCATGGATCGACCGTGTGGCGAGCCGTTCGGCATCCACGGTGCGCAGGGCCTGCAGGGCGATCTCGAGATCCCGTTCGCTCTCGAACTGAAGGCGTTTGAGGTGCGGCGAGCGCCCCATCAGCACGACCTCCAGTACACTGAATGAGAAACGGAAGGAATGCTCCTGGGCGACGAAGGCGATCTTTTGCGCGAGTTCCCTGCGTTTGAGCGCAGCGACAGGCCTGCCGGCATAGAGCACCGAGCCGCTCTCCGGTTTGAGCAGTCCGCCCATGATCTTCAAGAGGGTGCTCTTGCCGGATCCGTTCGGGCCGAGGATCCCCACGAGTTCACGGGCGCCGATCTCCAGGCGGATCCCCTGGATCGCCCAGGTGTCCTCATAGCGATAGCTCACGGTTTCGAGGGTCAGGATCGGTTCCATTGGCTGCCTCGTGTCCGCAGAAGGATCATGAAAAAAGGTGCGCCCAGGAAGGCCGTCACGACCCCGACGGGCAGTTCGCTCGGCGAGACCACCCACCGCGCGAAGGTGTCGCAGACGATCAGGAGGACGGCTCCTCCGATCGCCGAAACGGGGATGAGAAGCCGGTGGTCGGGGCCGAACGCCATGCGCGCGAGATGGGGTACGATCAGGCCGACGAACCCGATCAGACCCGAAAGGGAGACGACCAGCCCGATCATCAGGGAGACCAGCAGAAAACAGTATATTTTCGTCCGTTCGACATCCACCCCCATGTGGCAGGCCGCCTCGTCTCCCAGGGTCATGAGGTTCAGATCCCGGCCGAAGCCGTAGAGGACGACCGCTGCCAGGATCACAACCGGGGCGATGAGCGCGGATTGCCCGAAATGGCTCTGCGACAGGTCTCCGTAAAGCCAGAACAACATGGTGTGCAGCCGGCTGTCCGTGGAGGTGGAGACGAAGAACATGATCACGGCCGTGAAAAAGGCGTTGATGATCACCCCGGTGAGGAGGATGGTCGAGGACTCCATCCCCATCCTGCGGGTTCCGAGGAGGAGTACCAGGAGGATGGTCACCAGCGCCCCTGCAAACGAGAAAACCGGGATGCCGAGCTGGAAGCTGAAGCCGAGCATGATCCCGATGATGGCCCCCAGGGCGGCCCCGCTAGACACCCCGAGGATGAAGGGCTCGGCGAGCGGGTTGCGGAGGAGCGCCTGGAAGACGGCGCCCCCAAGAGAGAGGGCGAAACCGACGAGACCGGCGAGCAGGACACGGGGGAGGCGGACCTTGAGGATGATCAACTCGGTCGTGCCCCCGGTGCTTTCTCCCAGGAGGGTGCGGCACAGCGCCGAAAAGGGGATGTCGGCTGTGCCGAGCCAGAGGGAAAAGAGAATCGCCCCCGCGAGGATGCCGGTCATGACCATGGAGATGAAAACGACTTTGCCGGGGGTCACCCGTCGATGCAGGATCATGGCCGCTCCCAGGGGATTTCCGGGTGGATGAACCGGGCCGCTTCTTCGAGGCCGTCTACGATGCGGGGCGACGGCCGGTCGACGAGGTCCGAATCGATGAGGTGCACGCGGCCGTTGCGGGCGGCGGGGATGTCCTCCAGGCGAAGCCATTCCCGGCGGGCCTCTTCGAACCGGCCCCCGCGGTCCATGGACGAGACCAGGATGACGTCGGGCCGCTGGCGGATGACCTCTTCGAGGCTGATCCTGGGGTAGGCGAAGGGTTCTTCGCTGAAGGGATTCGCGCCGCCCGCCAGGGTGATGAGGTCGTTCAGGAAGGTGTCCCGGTTGACCGTCATGATGGGTCGCAGATTGATCTGCACGAAGACCTTCGGGCGGGGCAGGGCGCGGACCCGCTCCGCCAAGTCTTCGGCGCGGACCTTCAGGGCCTCGGCGGCGGCGGCCCCGTCCCGGGTGGCCCCGCAGACCCGCCCGAGAAGCGCGATGGTGTCCAGGGCCTCGAATAGGTTCCTGGGGTTGGTGGTGAAGACCTGGATGCCTGCGGCCTCGAGGGTGTCGACGACGCTCCGGCTGTTCCCGTCCACCGTGGCGATGACGAGGTCCGGGGCGAGGCTGATGATCCGCTCGATGTTCAGGTTCACGTAGCTCCCGACCTTGGGTTTGTCGAGGGCGGCAGGGGGGTAGGTGCTGTACTGGGTGACGCCGGCCACCCGCTCGCCCAAACCGAGGAAGTACAGGATCTCCGTGATGCTGGGGGCGAGGGAGACGATCCGACGGGGCGGTCCATCCAGGATGACGGTCCTGCCCATGGCGTCGCGGAACGCGGCGGCGGACGCGGGTCTTGCAATGAAGGCGACCAGGATGAACAAACCGATGAACAGGCTGCGGCTCGATAGCATTTTACGCCAAAAAAAATCCCCGAATCACGTTTCGATCCGGGGATAGCCCTGTTTTTATCCGAGAGATCCAGAGACAGCCGTATTTCCGTCGCGGCTTAAGCCTCGTATTCAGGCAGGTCTTCTGACTTCCCCGCCCTTCCAGCGACCTTCCCATTCCGGTTGAGGCGGAACAGTGGTCCAAACGTGCTGAAAGGTTTCCCTGCGTTGCAGCGGAGCGGAGTTACAGCGGCGGGCCCATCCCCGATTCGCACGGGGTTCCCTATTAAGCCTCGTAAGGCGCCTGAACATCCTTGAGTGGGTTTCCCGTTCCTAAAAGGATCAGGAACCCGTTCTCGCTTCAAGGCCAGACAGACCGACGCCGATCTATTCAGGGAAAGACGGTGGACACCCGGCTGGATTTCACGGCAGCCCCTCCGTCTCCGGGCTCCGTGCCGCCCGGCAACGGCGTATCGGCGCGCTTTCCGGATTGAAGCGAGTGTGGCAATTAATTTGAATGAATAGTGTAAGACGAAGACGGGGATTCTGTCAAGCGGCAAAACAACCAAGAAGCACGGAGAATCATGCCAAGCGGGGCGCCCTGGGAAAACCGCCATCCGATTGCACGGATTCGTGAAACCGTGAAGGCAAGGCCCCATGGAGCGGCGGGCCTTGTCTTCACGCCTGTCTTGTTGCTGTCGGTCAAAAACGAGTGCTATTCGAGGAAAAAGCCGAGGAACGGTTCGCCGGCAGCCCGATGACGCTGCATCTGGGTTTCAAGCTGGTTGAGAAAGACCCGCAGGTCGAGGGGTGAACAATCCGCCACGTCACCCATGAACTCCATGACCTCATCCGTGTTTTCGATCGTACCGAAGCCCCCCTGTACGACGTTTTGAACAGCCGCGCGGTTGGCCTTGACGAGCTGTCGGGCCTGGATCAGCAGCCTCGGGTGGGTCAAAAGCACCCGCAGGAGGTTGTCCGCCTGGTTGTAAATCATGCCCGAGCAGAACTGGCCGAAGGCGGTTTCTTCCATCACCTTGTCGCGGTAGGCGCGGAAGAGGGCGAGATCCCCGGGCACAGGGAGCATGGTCCGGTAGGCGGCGTACCAGTCGACAGTGGGGCCGTAGGCGCTGCCATACTGGTAAGTCCAGTATCCGAACTGCACGTCGCCGGCGAGCTGGCTGTAGCCGATATTGAAATACCCGCCAAGGCCTCCCCAGGAGGACCCCCAGCTGTTCTTGCAGATAAAGGAACTGTTCGAGTCGTTCCAGCCAACGACGAGAACGAAGTGGTTGCCTTCATATGTTCCGCTTGTCTTGGTGTAAACCCCGGTGCTGTAACCGTAAAAATCGCTGTAGACCTTGAACCACACGACCACGGGGCCGTTGTTGTAGATGGCGTTCTTGATCTCGGTGGAGGTGGCGACTTCACCACTGTTCGCATAACTCCAACTAGAGGTGAAGTAATAGGTTTCATCCTGCCAATTGGTGCAGGCATTCGAGCACGGTCCTTTGGTGGCGGTGTAGGGATAGCAGGATTCGACCGCCGTGCCGGTGTTTTTCAGGAAGTCCGAAGCGGTGCTGGCATAGCCTCCGTTGCAGTCACCCGCGGTACTGCAGGAAAGGACGATCTGCTCCGAGAGGTCGAGGGTGGAGCCGGGAAGACTGTTGGTGATCATGTACTTGGACTCGAGGGCGGCCACCGGCGCAAAACAGAAACAGGAGCCGCACCCCCCCTGATTCTTGACCGAACTGACGTAGTTCGACCCGCCTACGTTTCGCCAATCAAACTGGGTAGGGAGGGCAGCCCCCCGGGGAGCCGCCGCCGCCTCGGCCTCGGGGCCCGCCGTCTCCTCCATGGCCCCCAGGAGCTTGCGGCGCTCTTCGGGGGACATGCGCGTGACAGGGTTTTCCGCGGCGACCCAGTTGGCGCCGGCCGCCTGGATGGCGGCGTTGATTTCATCGACGGTTTCGTCGGAAAAGGCGGGATTGGGTGAAAGGATCAGCAACACGGCCAGGATGACGAGACCGGTCAGCGAAAAAAGGCCTTGTTTTTTTCTTCGATTGTTCATCGTCGCACCTCCCCATCAAAATAGGACTCAAATGATTGGAAACTCCCTTATAGCAACGGTCGTCCTGCAGCGGTTTTTACCGGGGATGTGACGGTTGAACATCTCCGGGTGCGAAACGCGCTCAGGCAGGCTGATCGGCTTCCCCCCGGGAAACGGTCTTTTCGGCCAATCTCGGGGTCCATTTGCAGGGTTGCCTGTGGGGCGACCTGTGGGTCGCCTCCGTGCAAACGCCTGCTTCTCTCGACAGCGGCAAAAAGTCCGCATTTCCGGATGGACACGCATCGATCGACAGGTTTGCCGGCCCGTCGCTGTGAAAAAAAACGCTCGATCGATGCTCGTTCCATCTGTGAAAACCATTCGAAAACCGGTGCAGGCCCAGAAGAGAATGAACTCATAAGCGATTACCGTTGGGTGTTTTCGAAGTAATCGCTGCGGTTGATGTCAGGAAACTCGAAGACGACGGGTGTACAGGCCCCTTTCTGAATGATGCCGAGCTTGCAGTCGAAGGTCTTCCCGACTTCGATGCCGTATTTCCGGATGAACTCCGGTCCTGGATGCCATGAGTTGGTCAGGGTGAGCCATTGCTCCCGATTGACCATATCCGCATAGGTTTGATCATAGGTTTCATCGGTGGTGAAGAGGAATTTGACTTCATACTGAGGGTATGAAGGGCCGCCGGTTGCTTTGGGTGCGTTGCTCTGTTCGATGGACACGATCTTGGCTTTGCCGTCATAGTAATGGTAGGAACAAGGCCCGGTCGACATGGATTTTTCCGATTCATGTTGGGGGTTTGCACAGGAAAACTGGGGGATGATCAGGGCCGTGCAGGCCAAAAGACAAAGCATCTTCCACATTTTCGATTTCCTCATTACATTCGGGTTGAAAGCGAAGATCTCCACAGGGCTTGAATTCCAAGCCCTGCAGGCTATCAGAAGCGTCCTTTGTCATGCGGAATCGAATCAGGTGCAATCATCGATTCGGGGTAATAAACAAACAACTCTCTGCAAGACTCGAAATGCGGACGATTCCTCCGTAGCATGAAAAAAATCAAATGAATAGCTGGTAGCGCGAAAGAAGGGTAGCAGTAAAACACCTTAGAATTGCATATCAGCACAAAAGGTAAATGATTGCAATAAAAATGATTCAGCCGAATCCCTTCGAATGCCTGGAAAGACGTCTATTTTTATTTTTAAGGGATTGAAATTGTTTGGTTTGAGTGTCTTTGCAGAACATGCGGCGGGTGGAGATGGCTGGTGGAGATTCCCACGCGGGCGCCCTTCGCGGTCCGGGGCGCATCAAGCCGCGGATTCGACCAGATTCCAAAGGGGGAGGATCCCCACGTTGCCGATGATCCGGCGTTCCCGGTCGACGACGGGGATCTCTTTGATGTTGTGGGCGGCCATTCTTTCGAGGACTTCCTCGATATCGTCGTCTTCCAGGGCATAGATCACGTGCTTGTCGGCAATGTCCGATACGGATTCGGCGGTGATGAGGGAAAGGGTCCGCGTGAACGAATGCGGGCGGCGGATGGCCATGATGCTGCGGATCAGGGCGCCGAGTGACACAGAACCCTTCAGCCGGCCTTCGGGGTCCACGAGGTAGAGTCCTCTGACCTGCTCCAGACCGGCGATCTTCCGCGCCACCTCCTTGAGGGGGCAATCCTCCTCGACTGTCAGATAGGACGTGTTGCCAATGGTTTGGAGCGCCTCGGATACCTTCATGTCTTTCTCCCGTCATAAGAGGTTTCGCCCGCTTTGAGAAGCGCGAAACGGACCAGGGGCAGGCAAAGGATCATGCTGATGATGACCGATCCGATGATCGCGTTGACCAGGATGGAGCCGATCTCCGAGACGGGAAAGATGTTTTCGGCGGTCAGAACGAGGCCGATGGTCCAGCCCGCCTGCGGAGAAAGGGCAAGCCCGAGGTAGCGCCGCAGCGGGTCAGGCGCCCGCGCGATCGAAGCGCCGCACCACGTCCCGGCTGTCTTGCCGGCCAGGCGGGCGACCACGATCAGGAGCGCCAGGGGACCCGCCGATTGGAGCACCCCAAGCTGCATGTGCGCTCCTCCGAGCCCGAAGAACAGGCTGAAAACCGGTTCCTCGATCTGTTCGGCCGCCCTGAAAAACTCCTTGTTTCCCCCCAGATTGACGATCAGACAGCCAACCACCATGTTGGCCAGGAGACCGGAGAGGCCGAGTGCGTCCGCCACGCCGCTCGTGCTGAAGATGGTGCCGAAAACGACCATCATGTAAGCCTCGCGTTGCTGGATGAGGCGGCCGATCTGAAGGAGCAGAACGGCGCTTGCCCCGCCGAGCAGCAGGGATTTTGCGATGGGGAGGGCGGCCCTGGAGAGCAGGGCCGGGAGAGAGACGTCTTCCGGTCCGGTGAGAGTCTGAGCGAAGGCGACGGAAAGGGTGAACAGAAGGATCGTCAGCCCGTAGCTGAGCGCGATGACGCTGAGAAGGGCCGTGGTGAAAGGGCCGGTGGCCCGCATTTCACTCACGACCCCGAGGACGGCCCCCGATGCGGTCGCCACGCAGACGGCCCCGATCAACAGGGCCATGGCGACTTGCATCCTGGACCAGCCCGGATCGGCTTCCGGCGGGGCGACGAGCAAGGGGAGCACCCCGAGCAGACAGGCGGCCGGCACCAGGAAACCGCCTGCGGCCTGAAAGGCCGTGATCGTGAGAATGCTTTTCCCGAGGCGCCGGATGCGTTCGACAATCAGGCTTCCACCGATCGAGAAGGCGATCAGGGACATCCCAACCTTGGTCAGGACGAGCAATTCGCCGCGAATCAAAGGCTCTGGGAGGATGTTCGTAACCGATGGGCCCAGCAGGAGCCCGGTCAGAAGGTATCCGCCCACCCGGGGTGCGTGGAGGAGATTGGCGAGCCGACCGCCGAGATAGCAGAGGAGGAGAAGAAGCCCGACCGATAGAAGGGGGTTCGTGATCACCTTTGAGCACCTTTGCCGGGGGCGGTGGGTGGATCCTGGGCGGTGCGCATCGCCCTGTGCCCCTGGAGCCTCCCTCTGGAAAGAACGATACCGATCCGCGTCGAGGGGTCGAATGCCGGGTACGCTGCCGATGAAAAACCCGAATGGGATAGATCATACCAGAAACCGCTTCCTCGGACAACCCGCCTTCGTCTTGATCCCGGGGCGGCCTTGCCGTCGTCATGAAGGCATGGTAAGCTGAAATGACATTGTCGCAGCTGAGATTTTGTCTGCCTCCGATGAGCATGCTCGTGCTGAGGCTTCGGCACTGCCATCGCAATGAGTTTCCATCCGGAAATGGTCTTTTTGGCCAATATCAAGGAAATCAAGCGTTTGCGCGGAGGCGACCTGCAGGTCGCCGCACAAGCAAACGTGCAGATTGACGCCGAGATTGGCCAAAAAGACCATTTCCGGANCAAGCGTTTGCGCGGAGGCGACCTGCAGGTCGCCGCACAAGCAAACGTGCAGATTGACGCCGAGATTGGCCAAAAAGACCATTTCCGGATGGAAACCACTTAGGTTTAGGTTGAAGGAGCCCGGTTAGGACTCCCATCGAGCGGTGGGATTGTCCCTGGGGGAGGTAGTTGACATGAAGGACGAAGCGAGGACCAAAGAAGAGCTTCTGCGTGACTTGCGGGAATTGCGCGGGCGTTTGGCGGCCCTGGAATCCGATTCGAGCACGGTCTGCGCCGATGAGGAGCAGCAGCGAAGAATGGAGGCGGCGCTGCGCGAATACGAGCGGAAGTGCCGGGTGATCTTCGACCAGACCTTTCAGTTCATCGGGCTTTTGACCCCGGACGGCACCCTCGTGGAGGCCAACAGGACCGCCCTGCAATTCACCGGCGCCCGGCCTTCGGATGTCATCGGCAAGCCGTTCTGGGACACGCCCTGGTGGCGGCATTCGAAAGCCCTGCAGGAGCGGCTCAAAGAGGCCGTAAAACGAGCTGCCTCCGGAGAGTTTGTGCGGTTCGAAGTTACCCATACAGCGGTTGACGGAGAGTTGCGCTGCATCGATTTTTCGTTGAAACCGGTCCGGGACGAGCGGGGAGAGGTCGTTTATCTCATCCCGGAAGGGCGCGACATCTCGGAACAGAAACGAATTGAAAAAGAACTCCAGCGGTATCGTGAACATCTCGAAGTGATGGTCAGGGAGAGGACGGCACAGCTGGAGGGGGCGAACGAGGACCTCAAAAAAGAGATGCAGGAGCGCCGCCGGGCGGAGGAAGCGGTCAGGGAGCGCGAAAAGACGCTGGTCGAGATCGTGCAGGGAAGCCCCATCCCCACCTTTGTGATCGATACCGACCATGTCGTCACCCACTGGAACAAGGCGTGTGAAACCCTGACAGGGATCCCTGCGGAGAAGATGATCGGGACGAGGGATCAATGGCGTGCCTTTTATCCTGGGGAACGGCCGGTCATGGCGGATCTGATCGTGGACCAGGCATCGGAGGCCAAGTTGGCCGCCTATTACGGGGACTGCCATCGTCCGTCGGTCGTGAGGGAAGGCGCCTGGGAAGCCGAACGGTTCTTTCCCTCGCTCGGTAAAAAGGGTAAATGGCTGTTTTTTACCGCAGTGCCTCTGAGACGCTCCGACGGCGCCATCATGGGCGCGATCGAGACGTTGCAGGATCTGACCGAGCGCCATTTGACGGAGGACGCCTTGAGGCTTGACGAGGCCCGCCTCGAGGCGCTTTTGAAACTCAACCAGATGGGCGAAGGGTCGATGCAGGAGATCGCCGGATTCGCCCTCGATCAGGCTGTGTCTTTGACGAAGAGCAAAATGGGATATTTGGGCTTTGTCGATGCGGGCGGTAGGACATTGACCATCCACGCCTGGTCGGCGGCGGTGGCCCGTGAGTGCACCGTGGAGGCAAAACCCACCGTGTTTGAGCTGGAGACCATGGGCCTCTGGGGAGAGGCGTTGAGGCAGCGAAAACCCGTGATCACCAATGACTACTGCGCCCCCAACCCATGGAAGAAAGGGATTCCGGCGGGGCATCCACGCCTGATCCGGCACATGAATATCCCGGTGTTCGAAGGCGACCGGATCGTCGCCCTGGCGGGGGTGGCCAACAAGGCGGAGGATTATGACGGGTCGGATGTCCGCCAGATCACCCTCCTGATGCAGGGGATGTGGCGGCTTCTCGAGCGGAGGCGGGCCGAGGAGGAGCTGCGCAGGCATCGCGATCATCTGGAGGAGTTGGTCAAGGAGAGGACAGCGGACCTGATCGAGTCGGAGGAGAAGTACCGCACCCTGGTAGAGAACGTGCCGCTCGTCGTCTACCGCGTTTCACTGGATGGCAAGGTGTTGTTCGTCAACCATTTCGTCACCGAGATCTTCGGCTACAGCCCGGGCGAGATATTCCGCTGCCCCGCTTTGCTCTTGAAGGACTGCGTGTGCAGCGAGGACCTCGAGATCGTCAAAGAACTCCGTGAAAAAACGCTTCATAAGGGTCAGGAGTTTCTGGCCGAGTACCGCATCCGGCACAAGAAGGGGCATGTGGTCTACGTGATGGATCACGCCATCCCGTTTGAATCGCCGGACGGCCGGATCAAGGGGGCGGACGGGATCATCATGGACGTTACCAGCCGGATCAAGCTGCGGGAAGAGCTGGTGCGTGCCGAAGAGCAGAAGACCATTACGGAGGTCTCCGCCCGGCTGGCCCATGAAATCCGCAATCCGCTGGTGTCGGCCGGCGGGTTTGCGAGGCGGCTTCTGGCCTCGATGGATCACGACGATCCCAACCGCGCGAAGGTGGAGATCATCGTCAAGGAGGTTCGCCGTCTGGAGACGATCCTCCGCATGATCCTCAACTACCTGCAGCCGGTCAAGTTGTACCTTTCGAAGAACGATCCCAACGCGCTCGTCGAGAACGCCCTGAACGCGGTCGAGTCCGAACTGAGAGAAAGCGGCGTCGCGGTGCGGCTCGATCTCAGCCCGGATGTGCCCGAGATCACCGTCGACCGCCTGCAGATCGAACTCGTCCTGGAGACCCTGATCAAGCAGGCGATCAACCAGATCGAGGACGGAGGGGAGCTTCTCATTAGCACCACTGCAGCCGACGCGGTTCTCAAACTGGTGATGAAATACCCGGTCAAACACGTTTCAAGGGATGATGTCGAGCATTTCTTCTACCCATTCATCTCGTCTGAAAAGGCATACGACACGGCGGACCTCCCGCTCTCCAAGATCGTCATCAACAAGCATGGGGGCGACATCGATGTCAGGCTCGAAAAGCCGGACACGCTGGTGCTCCGGATCCTTATGCCCCTCTGAGTTTCCTCAGGAAAGGGACTCTCTGGCCATCTCGGCGTCTATGTGTGCGTTTGCTTGTGCGGCGGGCCTGCAGGTCGTCTCCGCACAAGCAATGAATTTCCCTGATTTGGCCAAAAAAATCTCATTCAATATATCATTCCGGCGACATAGACACCCGCGCCTACGAAGAGATCGGTGTCTGGGATCCTGTAGATGAAGGTCGTCTTCTTCGTCGGTGTGGTCTTGCCGGGTTTGGGCCACATGTAATCGACCCAGCCGCTGCCGCTGGTTCTGGCAATGTTCACGAAGTGGACGAAAAGAGCCTTGCCGGTGGGATCGGTCAGCAGCAGAACATGATCATATTTGGTCAGTTCGGGCTGCATCGGATGGGCGAGCATCTTCCCGTTGATGTCCATCAGGAAGACGTAGGAGTCCTTCCAGACAAAAGGTCCATTGGGGTCGTTGATGAGTCTGACGGCCTCCTCCTGACCCTGTGATGTGAGGGTCGCCGCAGCTTCGTAGCACTTGACGACGCACTCTTCCTTGGTTGCCGTTTCCTCGGCGCGCAGGGCCGAGGGTGAGAGAAACAGGATCCCGAGGATCGCGATGATACGAATCAATGACATGTTCCCCCTCCTTGAAAATTGCGGATTTCTGCTGTCCGGATGTCTTTTCACGGGGCTGCCGGCGGGGCTCCGAGGACTCCTTGCGTTGCGGCCCTCTCCGGTCGATCCGGCGGCGGGCGACGTTCTTCGGCATCTGGGTGCCGGTATCTATCGGATCCAGGGGCTTCCGACCGGCAGGACATCCCTTCCGAAGACCTGGGCGAAGATCACATGGGCCATCATGTACCAGGCCGACAGGGCGCACAACATGAGCTCGTAGCCGGCGATCTTGACCATCCCGGGGTAGCCGAAATGGGCGAGGTCCAGCAGGATGAAACCGATCAGGAGCAGAGTGAATGTGATGGCCATGGCGCTGTGGATCTTCATGGCTGGTATCCACATGATGAAGGTATAAAGGGTCCAGCCGATCAGAAACCATCCGGTGTCCGTAGTGCTGGAATGATAGATGTTGAAGTGGTTGAGCAGAAAGATGATCCCGAGGGCGATCCAGAAGGATCCATAGGCGACGAATGCGCTGTATCCGAAGTTGTTTCCGGACTGGTATTCCTGGAATCCGGCGATCATCTGCGCCAGGCCCCCGAAGATGAAGGCGAGGGCGACGATCGGGCCCACTCCGCACCATCCTACGTTGTGGAACTGGAGGATCATCGTTGTCATCCCGAAACCTGCCAGGCCCACGACCCCGGGGTTTCCTTTGGGGCTTTCTCCGTTGGACATAGGACACCTCCTGAACGGCTAAGGTTAACGCTTAAATTCCTATCCGACAAACCGCACCGCACCACAATGCAGCCGCGGAGATTTCTCCGGGGGTCACCGCGCCTGCGATTCCTTCTTTTCGCTGCAGCATGCCAAGGGCCCAGCCTAAAGGGCCTTGCCTGTTCTGCGAGGGGCGCCGGCACCAGAGGGGGGGATGAGGCCGGTCTGATTGGATGTCTAGTCGAGATCGATGGTCAACTGTCCAGAGATACGTTCATGAACCAGAAAGAAATACGAGAAGAGTCGCCTGTTGAGAAATAGGGGGGCTGTTTCAGGCATCCTCGATGCACCGTTGGATCAGAAGAGGCCGATTCCGCCTGAGGGGCTCCCCTGTGTGCCGCATCGCTGAGGCCGGGGGGCCTTTGCGGGTCTGAAACCGTTTTTTCCACCATAGCATTTCATGGAAGATTTGCAAGCGTTTCTCGCGCAGGAGGGAGGCGCATGGTGGAATCGACAATGACGGGGATGAAACAAGACCCTCGGAAAAATGGGTTTCAGTCGAGGGGCTGGGTGCAGACCGGTGCTGTCTCGCGTGTCACCGGGGAGACGAGAAGTTTTTGGGCGATGCCCCGCCCGAGGGCCATCCGGCTGCAATTGTGGGCGAAGATGAGGTTTCCCTGTCCGGCATTGCTGATGATTTCGATGGTGTCTCCCAGGCGGAGCCCGAGGGCCGCCAGTCTGGCGCGCGAGAATGCGCCGCTTACGATGTCGCGGATCGCGACGATCTCTCCCGGTTTGGCCATCGAGAGGGGCATGAGCGGTTTTCTCCGGGCCATACAGGCGTCGCAGAGGCCGTAGATCTCCAGACGGTGCTGCAGGATGTGAAAGCCGTGCTGAGCGGCTATCGCTATCTGCAGCTTCTCGAGATCGTCGTTCACGAATTCGACGATCTTTCCGCATTTGGTGCAGATCAGGTGGTCGTGGTGGATGCCCAGGTGCCGATGTTCGTAGCGAATGGGCTGATCCGCGAATTCCTTCCTCTGCGCGAAGCCAAGGTCCACCATACGGTGGAGGCATTGACGCACGAACTCGGGCTCGATATCTTCGCCTCTGCTTTTCAGGAGACGGTAGATCTCTTCGAGCGTCATATGCTCTTCGGAACTGAGAAAGGCGTCGATTATCTTGAGCCGGTCCTCGATCCGATCGGCGCCGTCGGCTTCGATGAGTCTCCGGAAATTTTCCTTCTCCAGGAAATCATTGTTTTTCATGATCAGTGGATTCCCTACCTTTGTTTCTGGTCCAACTTCAGATTGCTTATTCTGCGGGCCGGAGCGCGGTGCTCTTTCATAGCTTGACGTCAGACGATAAATAACCGAGGAAGCCTTTGACGGCGTTGGCTATGAAGGTCCTTTCCCGGGCCTGGGTGGGCGGGTCCATGTCCTCGAAGGCGCCGAGATTCGAGTCGTTTGCGAGCAGCGCACGAACGCACCTGTCCAGGACATCTCGATCACCCCGCCGCAATTCGGCTTGGATGATTTCAGCCCACAGCAGAAGCTGGTCGCGAAAAGCGGTCAGCCAGGGATGCGAATGTTCGTTCCATCCGCAATGCGCATAACAGATGGGCTGGTCTTCGAAGGCGAGGAGCGCGTCCACGCTTCGAAGGCAAACGTCGAGAAAGAAACGCGGCGGGGTCGCCGGTCTGAGGTAATCCCGCCCGGAGATCCTGAAGTAGTTGCCCGCGGCCTCTCCAGCGAACAAGCGGCCGCCATAAAGGTAACTGAGGTGATGGAGGGCGTGCCCGGGGGTTTCGGCGATTGTCAAGCCTTCGATGGCGGCCTCCGGATGGGCGATCAGTTTTTCCGGCCGGATCCGTTCGGGCGCACCGTACGCTTCGGCCAGTTCGCCGAGGACGGCCAGGCTGCCCTTCCATAATTTTTCCGGATTGACGAGGAAGGGAAGACCTGCGGCGTGGCAGATGACCTTCGCGGAGGGATAAGCCTCGAGAAGGGCGGCGAGTGCGCCGCAGTGATCGATATGGACGTGAGTGAGCAGGACGTAATCGAGCCGGGCCAAGCGATGTGACCGGAGGGAAGCGATCAGCCGGCCTGCTGTTCGCGCAGGGCCGACATCGATGACCAGGTTCAAAGGCCCTTCGCAGAGCCAGGCGCCGAAAAAGGGCGCAAAACCGGGAAGGTCCTGTTCGATGTGGATAAGGTCGAAGGAGACGGGTTTGGTCATGTCATGGAGTCGCTTTCATGGGTGATGCGGACGGGAATGCATCCGTCCGTTGGCGTCCCTGAGGACGAACTGGTTTCCATCCGGAAATGGTCTTTTTGGCCAATCTCGGCGTCAATCTGCACGTTTGCTTGTGCGGCGACCTGCAGGTCGCCTCCGCGCAAACGCTTGATTTCCATCCGGAAATGGTCTTTTTGGCCAATCTCGGCGTCAATCTGCACGTTTGCTTGTGCGGCGACCTGCAGGTCGCCTCCGCACAAACGCTTGATTTCCTTGATATTGGCCAAAAATCCTCATTTCCGGATTGGAAACGGGGTTCTACCAAAAAATCATTTCCGGCTGAATACGAACCGGTTTCCATCTCGAACCGGAGATGGTCTTTTTGGCCAATCTCGGCGTCAATCTGCACGTTTGCTTGTGCGGCGACCTGCAGGTCGCCTCCGCACAAACGCTTGATTTCCTTGATGCCAGCTAGACCGGGACCCGCCCCGAACGGGGGCCCGGGCACCGGCAGGGCGTACAGAAAAATTTGCAACTCCGGATTGAAAACGGGGTTCGAGCAGCAAATCATTTCCGAACAAACTCCGACCTATACTAAAAGAATCGAAACCGGCAAGTCAAGCCGGCCTTTTGCCGCCGTGGAGACAGCGTTTCAGGGATGCGAACGGGGTTCACCGGAAGCGGGAAAGGTGCTATAGTGGCGCCCCGGTGGCTTCGCAGAGCGCCGGCCGACCTCCGGGTCCGTGGCGGAGCCTTCGTTTGAAGAAGATTGTGATGAGCCGCAAACTTATATGGGGTGCTTGCAGCCATGCCGGATAATATCTGGGAAGAAGACTCCTCGAACCACCCTTTTGCCGTTCTTGTGGCGGAGGACGAGACCGTGTCACGGCGTCTGCTCGAGCGGATGCTGCAGACGGCGGGCTATGACGTCACGGTGGCGCGCGACGGGCATGAAGCCCTTGCCTTGTTTGAAGCACGTTTCCATCCGATCGTGCTGACCGACTGGGTCATGCCCGAGATGGACGGCCTCGAACTTTGCCGGGCCGTCCGGGCCCGGTTGAATGAAGGAGGCTATGTCTACCTGGTCCTTCTGACGGCGAAGGACGCCAAAGAGGATATCATTCGGGGTCTGGAGGCCGGAGCCGACGACTACTTGACCAAGCCGTTCCATCGGGCGGAGCTGATCGCGCGCCTCAAGACCGGTGAGAGGATTCTGCGGCTCGAAAGGTCGCTCAAGGAGGCCAACGAGCGGATCAGGCTGCTTACAATCACGGATGCATTGACGGGCTGTTACAATCGCAAGTACCTCGATGAAATGCTCCCGGGGGAAATCGAGCGGGCTTACCGCTACGGACGGCCGATATCGATCATCCTCTGCGATCTGGATCATTTCAAAGATCTGAACGACGTTTACGGCCACCAGGCGGGCGACAGCGTGCTCAGGCAGTTTGTCCGTCGGGCCAAGGCGGGGCTCAGAAGCCGGATCGACTGGGTTGCCCGCTATGGAGGCGAAGAATTCCTGATCGTGTTGCCCGAAACGCCGCTCGATGCGGGCTTGGCCGTGGGGGAACGCCTCTGCGGACAGCTGGCGGGGACCCCTGTGGAGCTTCACGACGGTCAAGGGGTGAAGGTGACCGCCAGTTTCGGGGTGACGGCCTGCGAACCGGGGGCGGGTGAGGAAACGCCGTCTTACGAGGCGGTTTTGAGGTGTGCGGATGAACGCTTGTATGCGGCCAAACGCGCAGGCAGGGCGAGGGTTGTCGGAGCGCTTTTCGAAGCCGGCCGGTGAAAGGGCTGCGGTTTCGGGTCCATCCGGGTCTGCCCGGGATTGAATGGCGGAGGCTGTAGGTTCCGGGGCCTCTTTCCTTCAGCCGTGCTTCAGCCTTTTGCCCCGGATGTAGATCTCCAGGGGTCCGTCGAGCAAGAAGGGCAGCGCATCGGGGCTTCCGGCCGCCGCGAGAAAAGTGGCCGGCCTGCCTGGGGCCAGGACCCCTAGATCGTTGTCCAGACCCAGCAGAGCGGCTGCCTGCGATGTGCCGCATGCGACGGCCGCCTCGACCGGCAGGCCGGCCTCCATGAGCAGCGCCAGCTCTTCGATCAGCCCGCGGCCGTGATGGACGCCGAGGCTGCCGGCATCGCTGCCGGCAGCGATCCGGACCCCCAGGGCGTAAGCGCGTGCGATCTGCAGGATCTGGGCTTCGAGATTCCTGCGGCAGACGGACCGCTCAGGGCTTTTCCCAGGGAGGCTTCGATCGTAGGCCTGCATGGTGACGGCGGTTGGAACCCAGGTGATCCTTTTCTCCGCCAAAGCGCAGAGGTTGGCCTCTCCCATGAAGAAGCCGTGCTCGATGGAATCGCAGCCGGCGGCGATCGCCTCCTTCACGGGGAGGGCTCCGTTGGCATGCACCATGATCCGCAGCCCCCGGGATCGGGCGGCGCGGAAGGCCTCCTCGAGCTCGGCTCGGTTGAACTGGGGCGGCGTTTGGCGGCCGAATTCCTTGAGGCTGTTCAGTCCTGACTGAACGATTTTGACGTGGTCCGATGGATCTTGATCGCTGGTGATGGCCTGCGCCAGGGTTTGCCGCGGTGCGGGGCTTCGGCCGATGAGTTTTCCATAGCGCCCCGGAGCGTGCCAGGCGCGGCCTGCGGCGCGGAGGAATAGCGGAAAAGAGGGGTCGGTCGACTTGGACATTTTGTACCGCAAGGCATAGGCGCCGTAATCACCTCCATCCCGGAGGCCCAAGATCCCGCGGCTCAGGTGTGCGAGGATATGGGCGTCGATTACGGGCTTCGTCTCTGGATAAGACGCGGTGAGCTGCCGATGTCTCGCATCTTCATCCGTCGTGCCGGAGAGCGCCAGATGAACATGGCTGTCTATCAGAGGCGGCAGGATGGTGCAGCTGCGCAGATCCGCGGCGCTCCCGGCGGCTTTGCCGGAATCCGGCGCGCCCGCTTCGATCCTTCGGATCAAACCGTTTTCGTCGATGCTCACGAGGACCCGTCTGCGCGCCGGGGCGCCGCTTCCGTCGATAAACCAGCCTGCGATAAAACGCCTCGGATGGTCGAGAGTGGTGGCAGGATGTTGCATGCGTGCGCTTTCTGAAATCGAGATCGCGGCCGGCTGTTCCTTCGGGGCTGGGCCTGTCCCGCCGGCCTGGTTTCAGTTTCCATCCGGCAGCCCCTTTTTGCAAGGCCTTTTGTAAGCGCACCGCCGAATGCCTGGCCGGGTGGCGGATGCGCCGGCCTGGGCCTTGTTTGTCTTTGGCCTTGACTCAGCCCAAGGAATCCAATAGAAATAAGTGTTTAATTTTCAGGGCAGAGTCCTCCGAAGAGATAGCCGGCAGCGGGGGCGGCGCTTTGTGAAGCGGAACGGGGCGGGTCGAAGGCCGGGGCAGGCTTGACGCCATGCGGCTCGTGCGATGGGCCGAGTTCGGGGCATGAGGGTCGATCCGGGCGGCTGCCGGGGTTGTCCGTGCGGGTTCGGGCCTGGATGCATACGGCGCCCCTGTGGCCGAGGCGGTGGACGATGGGAAAGGCTGTTCGATAGAGTAGAGGACAGTCCGGCGATACCGAAATGACAAGGCGGTGAGCGTGGCAAAAGCGGTTGCGAAGAGTGGAACGGTGTTCGAGGAGAGGCTCGAGAAGGCCGAGAAGTTGAAAGCCATGGGCGTGGAGCTTTATCCGGCCGGTTTCAGGCCCTCCATGCGTATCGCGGAGGCCGCGGAGCGGTTCGGATCCATGGACGCGGATGCCCTGGAGGCCTCGGAAGAGGTGCACAGCCTTGCAGGACGCATCGTAGCCTGGCGGGATTTCGGCAAGGCTGCGTTTATCCATATCAAGGACGGCACGGGCCGCATCCAGGCTTATGTCAAGAAGGACCAGGTCAGTGAACGGGAGTTCGAGATCTTCCGTTTGATGGATATCGGGGACCACATCGGGTTGTGGGGGCGGTTCTTCCGCACGCGGACGGGCGAACTGACGCTCCTTGCGGACGGCTTGAAGCTCCTGAGCAAATCCCTGCGTCCCTTGCCGGAAAAGTGGCATGGGTTGACGGATGTGGAGACCCGCTACCGCCAGCGCTATCTGGACTTGATTGTCAACGATCGGGTCCGGGAGGTTTTTCTCCTCCGCAGCCGGATCATCCAATCGATTCGCTTGTATTTTCTGGCCCGTGACTTCCTGGAGGTCGAGACGCCGATGATGCAGCCGATCCCCGGCGGGGCGACGGCGCGCCCGTTCAAGACCTACCACAACGCCCTCGGGATGCACTTCTATCTGCGTGTGGCTCCGGAGTTGTACCTGAAGCGGCTGATCGTCGGCGGCATGGACCGGGTCTTCGAGATCAACCGCAACTTCCGGAACGAGGGCATATCGGTCAAGCACAATCCGGAATTCACCATGCTCGAATTCTACATGGCCCATGCGACGTTCGAGGACCTGATGGCGTTTACGGAAGGGCTGTTCACCCATGTGCTGCAGGAGACCTTGGGGCGGCTCGTCATCGATTACCAGGGTGCACAGATCGATTTCACCCCGCCCTGGAAGAAGGTTTCTCTTTTCGATGCGTTGAAAGATCTCGGCGAGGTCCCCGAGGCGATTCTGCACGATGAGGCGGAGGCCGTCCGCTTTGCCGAGGAGCGGGATATAGCGGTTCAGGAAAAGGAGGGGCACGCCAAGCTGCTGACCAAGCTGTTCGACGTTCTGGTGGAGCCTAAGCTGATTCAGCCGACGTTCGTTTCCGGATATCCAACGGCGGTTTCTCCTCTGTCGCGCCGCAACGACGAGGACCCGGGTTTGACCGACCGCTTCGAGTTGTTCATCGGTGGCAAGGAGATCGCCAACGCCTTCACGGAATTGAACGACCCGGTGGATCAACGAGGGCGTTTCGAGGAGCAGGTGGCCATGCGGGAGGCCGGCGATGAAGAGGCGCAGTTCATGGATGAGGACTATGTGGCCGCTCTCGAATATGGCATGCCGCCCACGGGCGGGGAGGGCATTGGCATCGATCGGGTCGTCATGCTTCTAACCGACTCGCCTTCCATCCGGGACGTGATTCTCTTCCCCCACATGAGAAACCGGTAGGCGATGTTTTTCGAGCTTTTCCTCGGGCTCCGCTATTTGCGGACGAAGCGCAAGGAGAGATTCATCTCCGTCATCTCGGTCATTTCCATGGTGGGCGTCATGGTGGGCGTCATGGCGCTCATCGTCGTCCTGTCGGTTATGAACGGTTTCCGCGAGGATCTGCTCGGGAAGATCCTGGGGGTCAACTCCCATGTTCTGCTGTTCAGCTACGACGGCCCCTTCGACGGACACGAGGCGGTTCAGAAAAAGGTGGAGGAGGTGCCCGGCGTCATGGCGGCGACTCCATTCATTTACAGTCAGGTGATGGTGAACCACCGCGGCAACGCCTCGGGCGCCATCCTGCGGGGAATCGACACGGCGACCGCCGGTAGGGTGGTCGCGATCCCCGACATGATCCGCGGGGGATCCTTGGATGAGCTCGATCCCGCGCCCGGTCAACCGCCGGGGATCGTAATCGGGAAGGAGCTTGCGCGCCAGCTGGGCGCCCTGATTGGCGACGTGGTCTCGGTTCTTTCGCCGGAGGGCAAGCTGACCCCTCTCGGGCGCGCCCCTAACACACGGGAATACCGTCTGGTCGGCATCTTCGATTCGGGCATGTACGAGTACGATGCCTCCATGGCGTATGTCTCCCTTTCCGAGGCCCAGGGCCTGCTCGGTATCGGTTCCAGGGTGACGGGCCTGGAATTGAAGGTCGAGGACCCCGATCAATCCGACCGGCTGGCCCGGGAGGTGCAGTCCGCCGTGGGCCCTCCCTATTGGACGAAAGACTGGAAGCAGATGAACAAGAGCCTCTTTGCGGCCTTGAAACTCGAAAAATTGACCATGTTCATCATCCTGACCATGATTGTCCTGGTGGGGGCCCTCAACATCATCAGCACCCTCGTAATGGTGGTGATGGAGAAGACCAAGGATGTGGCGATCCTGAGGGCGATGGGCGCCTCGGCGCGCAGCATCATGGCGATCTTCATGCTGCAGGGGTTGCTTGTCGGTCTGGTGGGAACGGTGGTGGGCCTGGCTGCCGGGCTGGGGTTGTGCGAGCTCCTCGGGCGATACCAATTCATCGACCTGCCCGCGGATGTCTACTACATAGCCAAGCTCCCGGTCCTGGTCCAGCCGGGAGACGTCCTGTTCGTAGCCGGCGCGGCGGTGATGATCTCTTTCCTCGCGACGGTCTACCCATCCTGGCACGCATCACGCCTGAACCCCATCCATGCCATTCGCTATGAATAGGCCGCGTGAGAACAGCCCTCAGGAGTCCCGGTTTGCTTGTTCTAAGAGATATCTACAAATCGTTCGAGCATCACGGTAAACGCATCGCCATCCTGAATGGTGTGGATCTCAGGCTCGAAGCGGGCGAATCTCTGGCTGTCATGGGGGCATCGGGCGTCGGGAAATCCACTCTGCTCCACATGATGGGAAGCCTCGATCCGCCCACCCGCGGAGAGGTCAGATTCAACGGGGTGGACATCTACGGGATGGATGAGGCGTCCCTCTGTAGATTTCGGAACAGGGAAATCGGATTCGTTTTTCAGTTTCACCATCTCTTGCCGGAACTGAACGCACTCGAGAACGTCATGATGCCCGCTCTCATCGCGAGGGTGCCGAGATCGCGGTCCGTTAGGCTGGGCATCGAAGCGCTCGGGAAGGTCGGCTTGACCGAGAGGCTCGATCATCGCGCGGGGGAGCTTTCCGGCGGTGAGCAGCAGCGGGTCGCCATTGCAAGAGCGCTCTTGATGGAACCCAAGTTGATCTTGGCCGACGAACCGACCGGGAATTTGGACGTCCAGACCGGCGAGGATGTATCCGAACTCCTGGTCCGTTTGAATCGGGAAGAAGGCATGGCCATGGTCATTGTGACCCATAACCGGAGGTTGGCGGATAAGATGTCGAGGCGGATGGAGATCGTCAATGGGAAGATTTGCTGAGAGGATTTTCGGGATGCTGAAGTCGGCCGGGATCTGCAGCAGGAATGCTGGCTTTGTGAAGGGGCTCCGTCTTGTTTTTGTTCTGGCGGCGTTGATGCCGCTGGCCTCGCCTGCACCGGCGAGCGATGGGGATGGGAAGGTCGCGGTCCTGCCGTTCAGGGTCTATGCCGATGCGTCGCTGCAGCATCTCCAGACGGGGCTCCAGAGCATGATCCGTGAACGTCTCGCTGTCCGGGGGCTCGAGGTCCTCGGGACGGATGTGGTCAACCGGCAACCGGGGGTCTTCGACATGCCCTTGAGTGCTGAGGCCCTTGCCCGGGCGGGCATGCAGCTGGGCGTCCGATACGTGGTCGCCGGCAGCCTGACTCAGATCGGACAGCGGATCAGCATCGATGCCAAGATCCTGGATACAGGCAAACCCGATACCCCTGCGCTGATCTACATGGTCGCCGAAAACGTGAACGCTGTGCCGGATACGACGGACGGCCTCGCCAAGAGCATCTACAACCAGATCACAGGCGCCGTACAGGTGGATTCCGTGGTGGTGAGGGGCAATCAGCGGGTCGAGGACGCCGCCGTCCTGGCGAACGTGGCGACGCGCAAGGGAAGCACCCTGGACTACGCCGAGTTGGACAAGGACCTTCGCAATATCTACAAGATGGGATTTTTCACCGATGTCAAGATCGAGACGGAGGACGGCCCCAATGGCAAGATCGTCGTATTCGTGGTGACGGAGAAGCCCTCGATCGGCAAGATCGTTTTCGAGGGCAACAAAAAGGTGAATTCGGAGGACCTGACGAAGGAGATCGGCATCCGCGCCTTTTCGATTCTCGACGAGACGGCGATCAAACAGAGCATCAACCGGCTTGCGGAATTCTATCGGAAGAAAGGATATTACAATATCGCTCTGGATTACCGGATCGAGTCGCTCCCCGGCAACCAGGTGCAGTTGACCTACCTGGTGGATGAAAAAGAGAAGGTCTACATCAAGAAAATCGCCTTTACCGGAAACACATACTTCAAGGACGGGGACCTGAAGGATCTCATGGAAACAAGCGAAAAGGGCTGGTTTTCATGGGTGACGGATTCCGGTGTCCTGGACGAGAAAAAGCTCGAATTCGATACGCACAAGCTGACCGCCTCATACCATAATCAAGGATTCATCAAGGCGCGCGTCGGTCAGCCGAGGATCGCTTATGACGAGAAGCTGGAGGGGCTTCAGGTGACGATCGACATCTTCGAGGGCGAACGGTACAAAGTCAACCAGGTCGGCGTCGAAGGCGAGCTGATCCGGCCCGAGGAGGAATTGTTGAACCGGGTTGCCATCGGCAAAGAGCCTTATTTCAACCGGGAGGTCGTGCGCAAAGACATCCTGAGCCTGGTCGATGTTTACAACGATGAAGGCTTCGCCTATGCGGAGGTCACACCCCTGACCGCGGAAAACGACGCCGAGCACCTCGTCAACGTGACCTACCGCATTACGAAAGGTCCCAAGGTGCGCTTCGAACGGATCGATATCTCGGGCAACACGATCACGCGCGACAAGGTCATCCGGCGGGAGCTCGAGGTGGTGGAAGGCGAGGTCTTCAGCGGGAGGAATCTGAAGCGGAGCAACGAAAATCTGAACCGCCTCGGCTACTTCGAAAATGTAGAGGTCAAGACGGAAAAGGGGACCGAGGAGGATCAGATGGTCCTGGATATCAAGGTCAAGGAGCGTCCGACCGGGTCTTTCAGCTTTGGAGGCGGTTACAGTTCGGTCGACAGCGCCTTTGTCGCGTTCCAGATCGCGCAGGAAAACTTCATGGGGTACGGCCAGAAACTGGCCGCCTCGGTCAGGCTCGGCGGCATTTCCACCGAGTTCGATGTTCGCTTCGTGGAGCCATGGTTCCTGGACAAACCGCTCTCTCTCGGGGTGGATGCCTATAAATGGGATCGGGAGTGGGACGAATACAACAAGGACAGCCTCGGCGGGAATGTTTCTCTGGGGTTTCCCGTGAAGCTCGACAGTTACACGCGCGGGTTCGTCCAGTATACTTACGATGACGCTAATATCACCGATGTGGCGGAGGACGCGGCTTTTATCATAAAGGACATGGAGGGCAGGAATCTTACGAGCAGTTTTACGTTGGGGCTCAAACGCGACTCCCGCGACAAGCCCTGGGACACGACCCGGGGTTCGGTGAACAGCCTCTCTGTGGAGTGGGCCGGCCCGCCTCTCGGTGGGGATGTGGCCTTCACGAAATACGTCGCCAGGTCCGCCTGGTACTTCCCGATGCCGTGGTCTACGGTCCTGCTTCTGCAAGGCCGTTGGGGGTATATCCAGGATCGCCCCAGCGACGGAAAGTTGCCCGTCTACCAGAAGTTTTTTCTTGGCGGCATCAATACAATCCGCGGCTTTGACTACGGGGATGTATCGCCGAGGGATCCTGTGACCTGGGATCGGATCGGCGGTGAAAGGGAGATGGTCTACAATGTGGAATACCGTTTCCCGCTCATCAAGGAGCAGGGCGTCGTAGGGCTTGTCTTTTTCGACGCCGGTAATGTCTGGACGGATTACGAGCCCAGCGTGAATGTGAGCGGTCTCCGGACCTCGGCGGGTGTAGGCGTCAGGTGGTACTCGCCTATGGGGCCGCTCCGTCTGGAGTACGGCAAGAATCTCGATCCGCAGAGGGACGAGGAATCCGGCAAGTGGGAGTTTTCGGTCGGCGGGCTTTTCTAGGAATAGAAAGGACAAATCCGCCGGAGCAGTTCAAATCGTAAGGAGGGTGACGTATGACTGGTCTAAAGAGAAGATTTGGCTTGGTGGGCGCCTTGCTGTGTGTTCTGATGTGGCATGCCGGAGCGATGGCTGCGAGTAACAACAAAATCGGTGTTGTCGATCTCCAGCGGTGCATTCAGGAGACTGATGAAGGAAAGAAGATCTATCAGGAGCTGAAAACGAAGAAGGACGAGATGCAGAGGCGTCTGGACGAGAAGCAGGACGAACTCTTGCGGTTGAAGGAAGAGCTCGAAAAGCAAAGCATGATGCTGAGCGTGGATGCCAAGGAGGACAAGCAGAAGGAATTCGACCGCAAAGGGCGGGAATTCAAGTATATGTATGACGATTTGAGCGAAGAGATGAGGAAGGCCGAAGCCGAGGCCAAGAAGGACATCCTCCAGGATCTGGAAACGGTCGTAACGCGGATAGGGGAGAACGATAAATATCAGGTGATCTTCGAGAGGCGCAGCTCCGGCATCATGTTTATCGACAACGCCATCGATATCACGGATGAAGTCATCAAGGCCTATAACCAGATGAGGTGATAGACGCATCGGATGCCGGCCGGAAACGGTTGCTTCGGCGTTTGTCGGTGCTGGTTGGGGTTTTTCGGCCGGGGCGACGGTCCGGGGGTGGCCCGGACGTTCAGCGAAGGGTATTTGAGGACAACATGCGGACAGGAGCGGCGATTTGGAGATAGAGGTCAACGAGATTGCGCGCCGGGTAGGAGGGCGCGTCTGCGGGGATGGTGCGCGTGTCGTTACGGGGATCCAGTCTCTCGATGCGGCGAAAGAAGGCGACATCAGCTTCTTTGCCGACGCCCGCTATGCCGATGCGCTTGCCCATACCAGGGCGGCGGCGGTCATCGTGCGCGAAGAGGCGGCCGGATTCGAAGGACCTCAGGTCATCGTCGCGAATCCGCAGGTGGCTTACGCCATGGTCGCGTCGCTGTTTCAGAGGCCGCTGCCCCGGCATCCCGGCGTCAGCCCGGATGCCTGCATCCATTCGTCTGCGCAAATCGGACCCGGGGCATCCATCCACCCGCTTGTTTTCGTCGGGGAAGAGGCCGTCGTCGGGGAGGATGCGGTGCTCTTTCCCGGGGTCTACGTCGGGGCGCGGGCGCGCATCGGGGCTCGGACCGTTCTGCATCCGAATGTCAGTGTTCTGCATGACTGCATTATCGGGAACGACGTGATCGTGCATGCCGGAACGGTGATCGGGAGCGACGGCTTCGGCTATGTCAAGGAGGGAACGAGGTCTGTTAAGAGGCCGCAGATAGGCATCGTGCAGATAGATGATGATGTGGAGATCGGGGCCAATAATTGTATCGACCGTGCAGCCTTGGGAAGGACCTGGATCCAACGGGGCGTCAGGACCGATAACCTGGTGCAGATCGCGCACAACGTGGTGATCGGGGAAGAGAGCCTTGTGGTGGCCCAGACGGGGATCTCCGGCAGCGTGAAGATCGGGAGAGGCGTCGTCCTTGGCGGACAGGTCGGGATCGCGGACCATCTCGAGATCGGAGACGGCGCCAAAGTGGCCTCCCAGAGCGGTGTCATGCGGTCCATCGAGGCGGGCGAGGCTGTCAGCGGAGGGCCGGCGGTGCCGCACCGGCAGTTCATGCGGATGGCGGCCTTGACGGCGCGGCTGCCTCAACTGAATGAGCGCGTCAAGAGGCTCGAAAAAATGATCGAGGAGCTTGCTCCGTCCGTGAAAGAGAGGACATGATCGATGGATTTGCCACTCGTCTACGAGGACATCATCCGGATTTTGCCGCATCGCTATCCGTTCCTGCTTGTGGACCGGGTCACGGAACTCGAGCCAGGCAAGCGGATCGTGGGCTACAAGAACGTGACGGCCAACGAGCCGTTTTTTCAGGGGCATTTCCCGGGCAAGCCGATCATGCCGGGCGTGCTGATCGTGGAGGCCATGGCCCAGACCGGCGGTGTACTTGCCGGATGTTCTGCCGCAGACAAAGGAGCGGCAAAGGGGTTCGATCAGGTCTTCTTTATGGCCCTCGACAAGGTGAAGTTCCGTCGCCCGGTGGTTCCGGGGGATCAACTGCGCTTCGAGGTGGAGGCCCTGCGGGCCGGTTCGCGCGTTTGGAAGCTGGCGGGAAAGGCCTTTGTCGGTGAGGTCCTGGCGGCCGAGGCGGAGATGACGGCGAGTGTCGGATGAGGCCGAGGGGCCGGACTGGAAAAGGAAGACATCATCGCTTCAGGAGGGGTGGAAGAAAAGAATTCTCATGAATATACATTCTACCGCAGTCATAAGCGCGGGGGCCGAGCTGGGAACCGATGTGTCGGTCGGCCCCTATTCCACGATTGGGCCGCATGTCGTCGTCGATGACAGGACCGAGATCGGAGCCCATGTGGTCATCGAGGGTCATACGTACATCGGCCGGGACAACCGGATCTATCCCTTTTCCTCCATCGGGACAGCACCCCAGGATATCGGGTACCGGGGGGAGGACACCCGCCTCAATATCGGCGACAAGAATGTCATCCGCGAATATGTGACGATCCACCGGGCGACCACCAAGCAGCACTGGGAAACGATCCTCGGGGACCAGAACTATGTGATGGCCTATGCGCACATCGCCCATGACTGCATTCTCGGGAACAATGTGATCATGTCCAACGTCGCCACCCTGGCAGGGCATATCACGGTAGGGGATCACGCCATCCTGGGCGGGCTGGTTGCGGTGCACCAGTTCGTGAGGATCGGGGACTATGCGTTTCTGGGCGGCAAATCGGGCATCGACCGTGACGTCCCGCCGTTCATGATCACTGCCGGCGAGCGCGC
The DNA here is from genome assembly GCA_900498135.1 of uncultured Desulfatiglans sp. Taxonomy (NCBI): domain Bacteria; kingdom Pseudomonadati; phylum Thermodesulfobacteriota; class Desulfobacteria; order Desulfatiglandales; family Desulfatiglandaceae; genus Desulfatiglans; species uncultured Desulfatiglans sp. The sequence goes on along the minus strand of LR026961.1, from coordinate 4,436,936 downwards.
CCGCCTCTATGGGATCAACCGCAAGGGGCTGGCGCGGATGGGGTTCAGCCGCGAGGTGATCGACGGCCTCAAGAAGGCCTATCAGATCATCTGGCGGGAGAAGCGCAGGTTCGAGGAGGGGATTCGGGCGGTCCGTGAACAGATTCCTTCCTTCCCGGAGCTGGAGATGTTGCTGAATTTCTTCGAGGGCTCCAAGCGGGGTATTTTGCGTTGAGCCTGGATCGCAGGCGTTTCGAGGAAAAGGAGGAAGACTCGGTAACGGGTTTCGGGGAGTTGGGCGCGAGCGGCGTTCGACTTTGGAGAGGATGACCATGAGCGAAGAACCCGTCTCGGTGATCGGGATCATCGCCGGGGGCGGGCGGTTTCCGATCATGGCCGCCGCAGCCGCCAGGGAAAAAGGGTTGAAGGTGGTTGCCGTCGCCCACTTGGGCGAGACGGAGCCGGCACTCGAGTCCGCGGCGGACGAGATCGTCTGGGTGAAGCTCGGTCAGCTCGGTCAGGTCATCAAGGCCTTGAAGCGGCACGGTGTGCGGCAGGCCCTGATGGCCGGCACGATCACCAAACGGCGGATGTTCGAGGGGATCAGGCCCGACCTTCGCGGCCTGGCGCTTGCCTCAAAGCTCGCCCTCTTTCACGACGACGACATCCTGCGGGCGGTGTCGCGCGAGTTTGCGAAGGACGGCATCGAGATCGTGCCTTCGACCACATTTCTGCCGGGATTGGTGGCGCCGGGCGGCTGTCTGACGCGCCGGAAGCTCTCCCGGGGGGAACTCGAAGACGTGCGCTGCGGATGGCGGATCGCCAAGGAGCTCGGGAGGCTCGATATCGGCCAGTGTGTGGTGGTGAGGGAAAAGGCCGTTCTGGCGGTCGAGGCCATCGATGGGACGGATGCCACGATCCGCCGGGGAGGGGCGATCGCCGGGGAGAAGGCGGTGGTGGTGAAGGTCTCCAAGCCCACGCAGGATCTGCGCTTCGATATGCCGACGGTGGGGCTTCAGACGGTCGAGCTGATGGTTGAAGTCCGGGCGGCCGTCCTGGCGGTGGAGGCGGGGAAGACCTTGATGTTCGACCGTGAGGCGATGATTGCAAAGGCGGAGAAGGCGGGTATCAAGATCGTTTCGTTAGAGGCCGGGGAGATGGACCAGGCGTGATCCCGCCGCGTCTGGACGCCTGGTGGCGGTCTCCTCGCGACCGCGTTGCGCATAAGATGGAAGGGAGGCTCGTCTCATCGTGATGCATGAAAGAGTGCGGGTGGCTGTCATCGGCGTGGGGCATCTCGGCGAGTATCACGTGCAGAAGTATACAGCTCTGCCCGAGGCGGAACTGGTCGGCGTGGTCGATGCCGACGCGGGCCGCGCAGAGGAAATCTCCCGCCGCTACGGAACGATGCGTTATGACGATCTGGGCGATCTCCTCGGGCGCGTCGATGCGGCGAGTCTTGCCGTCCCGACGGAGCACCATCATGAGGTCGGACGGCGCATCCTGAAGGCGGGGGTGCACGTCTTGATCGAAAAGCCGATCACGTATGATCTGGCGCATGCCGACGAACTGATCGCACTGGCGGACGAAGCGGGTCTGGTCCTGCAGGTCGGGCACGTCGAGCGGTTCAACCCGGCGGTCGTCGAGATGAGCGGGATGCTCGATCGACCCATTTTCATCGAGTCCCACAGGATGAACCTTTTCACGACGCGTGGGACGGATGTGGACGTGGTCCTGGACCTCATGATCCATGACCTCGATATCATTCTGCACATGGTGCCGGCGGAGGTGCGGGAGGTCCACGCCGTCGGGCTTGCCGTCATCACGCCGCAGACGGACATCGCCAACGTCCGGATCATCTTCGACAACGGAACGGTCGGGAATCTGACCGCCAGCCGGGTCTCGAACAATATGCTCCGGAAGATCCGGATCTTTCAGCCGGACGCTTACATCTCGGTAAACTGCGCCAAGCGCGAGATCAGCCGTACGGAGCTTGACCGCGAGCAAAAGGGGACCGACGGCTTCCCCCAGATCGTCACACGGAAGAAGAGCTTTCCGGGGAGTGATCCGCTCGCCGATCAGATCGCGTCCTTCGTGAAGGCGGTGCGCGGGGGGGGCGCGCCTGTCGTGAGCGGCCGGGATGGGCGCAGGGCGCTTCAGGTGGCGCTTGCCATCATCGATCAGATCAAAGAGGGCTGTGACCATTTCAAGCGCATCCGCTGAGAAGCACCGTCCAGAGACGGTGATGATCCTTGCCGGAGAGGCATCGGGCGATCTGCATGGCGCGAAGCTTGTCGAGGCGATTCAGCGGCATGAGCCAGGGGTCGCCTTTGTCGGCATCGGCGGGGCGAATATGGAGCAGGCCGGAGTACGGCTCCTCGAGCAGGCTAGCCGGATGGCCGTTGTCGGTTTGACCGAGGTGTTTCGCAAGGGCCGGGTCCTCTTGAGGGCCCTGCGGGAGGTCAAGCGCATCCTCCGTCGCGAGCCCCCTTCCCTGTTGATCCTGATCGACTACCCCGACTTCAATATCCATGTGGCGGGCACCGCCAGGCGTTGCGGCATCCCGGTGCTTTACTACATCAGCCCGCAGGTCTGGGCGTGGCGCAAGGGCCGCATCCGGAAGATCTGGCGGCGCATCGAGCGTATGGCGGTCATCCTTCCATTCGAAGAGGCCTTCTATCGGCGCCACGGTGTGGCGGTCGATTACGTGGGCCATCCCTTGATGGACACCGTACCTTCCCAGTTGGTCGAGCACGCGGCGGCGCTCGACTGGCCCCGAACCGGGGATGCCCCCGTGGTCGGAATCGTACCCGGCAGCCGGGAGGAAGAGATTCGGCATCTCCTGCCTATCATGATGGAGGCGGCCGGGATGCTGAGGGGGCGGTTCCCAGGGCTGCGCGCCCTCATCCCGCTTGCATCGTCCGTGAAGGAAGCCACTATCCGGGAGATTGCCGGCGGCAGCCCCGTCCCCCTGGAGATTTCCCCGGAGGGCCTTCCACGGGTCCTTGGACGCTGCCACGCTGCGATGGTCACTTCGGGAACGGCAACCCTCGAAACCGCTATCGCGGGGGTGCCTATGGTAGTGGCCTATCAGCTCTCGGCTGTCAGCTACTGGGCGGGGCGTCTCCTGATCAAGGTGCCGTTCATCAGCCTGGTCAACCTGGTGGCCGGCAGGGGCGTCGTGCGGGAACTGATTCAGCACGAGGCGACGGCGGCGAACCTTGCCCGGGAGATTGGCCGGCTGCTCGAAGATCCGCCTTACAGGCGCGCCATGCTGCAGGGCCTGAACGAGGTGAGGTGTCTGCTCGGTGAAGGAGGCGCCTCCGAGCGCGCCGCGCTGATCGCAATCGACATGCTGCACAGACAAAGCGTCAACGGTTAGGAAATGGCTAGAAGCATTCTGGTGGTGGACGACGAGGAGAGCATCCTCCAGTCCGTCGAGGGTATTCTGAGCGACGAGGGATTCGACGTCATGCGGGCGATGAGCGGCGCCGAGGCCTTGGAACGAATCGAGGAAAGCGTCCCGGATCTGGTCCTCCTGGATATCTGGATGCCGGGCCTCGACGGGATCGAGACCCTGGTCAAGATCAAGGAGCACTGCCCAACGCTGCAGGTGATCATGATGTCCGGGCACGGCAACATCGAGACCGCTGTCAAGGCGACCCGCCTGGGCGCCTACGATTTCATCGAAAAGCCCCTCTCGCTCGAAAAGCTGCTGCTTGCCGTCAACAATGCCCTCGATTACAACCGCCTGGAAGAGGAGATTTCCCTCCTGAGGGATGCGCAGAGAGGGCGTTACCGGATCACGGGGGAGAGCAAGGCGATCACGCAGTTGAGGGAGCAGATCCGCATCGTCGCCCCGACCAACGCCTGGATTCTGATCTCCGGGGAAAACGGCACTGGCAAGGAACTGGTGGCCCACACGATTCATCGGTTGAGCAAGCGAAGCAGAAAGCCTATGGTGGAGGTCAATTGCGCCGCGATTCCCGAGGAACTGATCGAAAGCGAACTCTTCGGGCACGAAAAGGGGGCGTTTACAGGCGCTTCGACTATGCGGAAAGGCAAGTTCGACCTGGCGCATGAAGGGACGCTGTTTCTGGACGAGATCGGGGACATGAGCCTCAAGACCCAGGCCAAGATCCTGCGCATCCTGCAGGAGCAGAAATTCGAGCGGGTGGGCGGATCGAAGACCATCAGTGTGGATGTCCGTGTGATCGCCGCAACCAACAAGGACCTGGAGGCGGAGATCGAAAAGGGCCGATTTCGGGAGGACCTTTACTTCCGTTTGAACGTCATCCCCATGCGGGTTCCACCGCTCAGGGAGCGCCGGGAGGACATCCCGGAACTCGTGGGGGAGTTCATCAGGGATTTCGCCGCCGCTATGAACACCGAGCCGAAGGAGATCAGCCCGGAGGCGTTGGCGGTTCTCGGGCAGTACGAGTGGCCGGGCAACGTGCGCGAACTGAAAAACCTCGTTGAACGTCTGATGATCATGACTCCGGAGACCGTCATCGAGGAGAAGGACGTTCCTCCGCCCTACAACAACCGCTCCCGGGCGGGGGCCGAAGAGGCGCCGGAGGCTATCCAGGCCGGTACCCTCAAAGAGGCCAGAAGCGCGTTCGAAAAGTCCTACATCGAGAGCAAGCTGCGGGAATGCAACTGGAACATCTCCCAGACAGCCGAGGCGATCGGGATCGAGCGAAGCAACCTTCACCGGAAGATCAAGGCCTACGGGTTGGACGACGGGCGGTTCAAAGACGAATAGTCGCGCGGGCCTGCAGCGAGGGAATGAATCGCCTTCCAGATCTCATCGCGGCCTTGGCGGGTTTTGGCCGAAAACAAGATGGGCGGCATGGGGAGGAGCCCTGACAAACTCGTGGCGATGTCCCGCAGGCGCCCCTGGGCCTGGTTTCTGGAGAGCTTGTCAGCCTTGGTCAGGACCGGGAGCGCCGGAATCCCATAGGCTTCCAACCATTCCAGGAGCTCCTTGTCCCCTGGGGCAGGGTCCCGCCGTATATCCAGAATGACTACCACAGCCGCCAGATTGCTGCGGTTCAGCAGGTATTCCTCCACCATCCGCCGCCAGGATTCTTTGACCGAAAGCGGGACCTTCGCGAAGCCGTAGCCGGGCAGATCCACGAGATAGAAGGCGTCGTCGAGCCGAAAGAAGTTGATGGCCTGGGTGCGGCCTGGGCTTGCGCTCGTGCGGGCGAGCCCGCGCCGGTTGACGAGGACGTTGATGAGGGATGATTTGCCCACGTTGGATCGCCCCGCGAACGCGACTTCGGGCCGGTCGGGCGGGGGAAATTGATCTTTCCGGTAGGCGGCCTTGACGAAAGCGGCATCCATATCAACGGGTCTCGATGAAGCGTTCGAGCCGATCCAGCCCTTCCTTGATGCGGTCCAGGTGGTTGGCGTAGGAAAAGCGTAAATACCCCTCTACGTTGGCTCCAAAGTCGATCCCGGGTGTAACGCCCACCCCTGCCTTCTCGAGGATTTCAAAGGCCAGGTCATAGGATTTCTCTCCGAGGTGCCGGGCGTTGACCAGGAGATAAAAGGCGCCTGCAGGCTCGACGGGAAGACGGAACCCCATTTTCTGGATCCGGTCGATCATGTAGCGCCGACGCTCGTCATAGATCTCGACCATCCTCTGGACGTCCGCTGCAGCCTCTTCCAACGCCGCCACCCCTGCCCACTGGGAGATGCTGCCAGCTGAGATGAAGAGGTTCTGCTGAACCTTCTGGAGTGGACGGATGAACTCGGGTGGTGCGATGATGTAGCCGAGGCGCCACCCGGTCATGGCGTAGCGCTTGGAAAAGCCGTTCAGGACGAAGGCGTTGCGGGTGAACTCCAGGATCGAGTGAGCCGGATGGCCGTAAACCAGGCCGTGGTAGATCTCATCCGAGACGATGGGCAGTCCGAGACCGGCGATCTCTTTCATCCGGTCCGAGTCGAGAAGGTTGCCGGTCGGGTTGGCCGGGGAGTTGATGAGAACGGCGCGGGTCCTTCGGGTGACGGCCTTTTGAATGGCGTCCGCGCGCAGTTGAAAGCCATCCTCCTCGGAGCAGCGCACGAAGACCGGCTCCGCCCCGATGAACCGGGCGAAGTTCGGATAGCAGGGGTAGTGAGGGTCGGACAGGATGATCTCATCGCCTGGTTCGAGGAGCGCCGCAAAGATCATGAAGAGGGCAGGAGAAGTCCCGGATGTGACGAGGATCTGCTCCGGGGTCACCGAAACGCCGTAGGCCTGCAGGTGGTGGCGGCAGATGGCCTCCCGGAGGACCAGGAGGCCCAGACTGTGCGTGTAGTGCGTTTCTCCCCGGGCTATGGCTTTGACGGCTGCGTCGCAGATGCACGGAGGCGTCGTGAAGTCGGGTTCGCCTATCTCGAGATGGACGATGTCCCGGCCGGCCTTTTCCATCTGCTGGGCCTTTTCCAGGATGTCCATGACGATGAAGGGCGGTATGTCGAGGGTGCGCCTGCTGATGCGCGCCATGTCGCCTCCTTGACGGATCCGTCGGGTATCTGAGCCCGTGGTGGGGCCCCGCGCCTGCTGTCTGTTCACAGCCTGTTCGAGAGTTGACCTCCGTTGAGCCGTGAAGCCTTTCGTCGCGGCGCGTTCGCTTTGCTCGGGCAAAAAGGGCCTCCGGCGTGCCTGGGTGGTTCCGTCTATAGCCGTCAGATGACCTTGTTCAGATTGTATTCGATGATCCCCTGGGCGCCCGCCTGCAACAGCCGGGGGATGAGATCCCGCACGGTGCGGGTATCCACCACCGTCTCGACCGAGACCCAGTCGGTGTTGTGGAGCCCGGCGATCGTCGGGGCGTTCAGACTGGGCAGAAGGGCGATGACGGCCTCCTTCTTGTCCAACGGGAGGTTCATCTTCAGGCCGACCAGGTGTTCGGCCCGCAGGGCGCCCTTGAGAAGCAGGATGATCTGCTCGATTTTGGCGCGCTTCCACGGGTCCGCGTAGCTTTCCCGGTTGGCGATGAACCGCGTGTTGGTCTGCATGAGTTCGTGGATGATCTTCAGCCCGTGGGCGCGGATGGTCGAGCCGGTCTCGGTGACCTCCACGATCGCGTCGGCGAGGCCCGAGACGACCTTCGCCTCGGTGGCGCCCCAGGAGAAGGAGACCTTGACATTGATGCCGTGCTGTTCGAAGAAACGGCGGGTGAAGTTGACCAGTTCGGTGGCGATCTTCTTGCCTTCTAGGTCTTCGAGGCGGCGGATGTCGGAGTCCGCCGGCACGGCCAGGACCCACCGGGCAGGATTGGCGCTCACCTTCGAATAGACCAGATCATCCACGACCACGACGTCGGATTCGTTTTCCTCTATCCAGTCCTTGCCGGTCAGTCCGGCATCGATGGTGCCGCTTTCGACATAGCGGGACATCTCCTGCGCACGGCAGATGCTGCAGGCGATGGTTTCGTCATTAATGTCGGGGAAGTAGCTGCGATCGTTTACATTGATCTTCCATCCCGACTTTTCGAACAAATTGATCGTAGCGTTCTGGAGGCTCCCCTTGGGGATGCCGAGTTTGAGCGTGCTCATTTTCCATATACCTTTTCAGGATCGAATATCTTCTTTCCTACGATAGTGACGTTGCCGAATGCATCGACCTGCTGATGGAAGCAGGTGTCATAGCCGGTGTGGCAGGCGGCGCCCCCGACCTGTTCGACGCGGAAAAGGACCGTGTCGTTGTCGCAGTCCGCGTAAATCTCCTTCACCTTCTGCACATGGCCGGAGGTGCCGCCCTTGTGCCAGAGCTCTTGGCGGGAGCGGCTCCAGTAATGGACTTCCCCCGTCTTGAGAGTCATGTCCCAGGCTTCCTGATTGATGTAGGCGAGCATCAGGACCTTGCCCGAGCGATGATCCTGGGCGATCGCGGGAAGAAGGCCGTTTCCTTTCGAAAAATTCAATTTGATGGTCATAGCGGGTCCTTTGGTATCGGGTTTTCATCCGGCGGGAACCCCGAGGCCTCCCTTTCTATTCCGGGAGGGAAAGAAATGGACGTCCGTCAGTCTGCGGGGATTGCACCAGTGGAAGCGGACTGCTGTGCCGGCCGGCTGGCTCCTGCAGCCGCCGGTTTCCATCCGGCCGAAGCATCTGCCGCGGGTCGGCCGGTCCCGTGAAGTGCAGCGGGTGTTGTCACCCTCTCCTCGATAAAAATATCCGTAGGTCCGAAAACGGGAACCGGCCGGATTCCAAACAATTAAAATAACATTGAAGGCGTCGCCGGTGCAACCCGTATTTCACCTCCTTTGCGAAACAACGGTTTCGGCGCATCAGTTGGGCGGAGCCGCCCGGGTGGCCTTCCCATGGGTCTCCATCTTTCCGTCACCCTTCAGACAGCAACTATCCTGCCGCATAGGGTGTCGGGCCAGGCGCATTGCGGAGTTGCCTTCCTTGTCTTGTGAGGCTTGACGGTTTTTTGGGTGCTGAAGGGGCGCGGGAAAAATCAGATCATAGCGGAAAACATTTTTGCGTGGTAAGAGCTTTTCAAGCCTGCAGGATTTGATCCGGTCCGCTCCCTGATCGGGCTTCATGCTCTTCGTACTGCCCGCTCAACTGACCGCAGGCGGCGAGGATGTCCTGCCCTTTGCTTTTGCGGATGATGGCCGTGTAACGGCGCTGAATGAGAACTTCTTGAAATTGCAGGATCCTCTCCATGGAGGACGGTTTGAAGGGCGATTCCGGGTGCGGGTTGAGGGGGATCAGGTTGATCTTGGCGCGAATCCCGCGGAGGAGGGACGCCAGACGCTCCGCGTCCCGGTCCGAATCGTTGACTCCTTCCATGAGGATGTACTCGAAGGTGATCATCCGGCGATTCGGCAGGGGGAATTCCCGGCAGGCGGCGAGAAGTTCGGGAAGGGGATAGCGCCGGTTGACAGGCATCAGAAAATCGCGGGTCTCCGGGTCGGCGGCGTTCAAGGATACGGCCAGGTTGACGGTCATCTCCCGCCCGAGTCGGCGCATCACAGGGACGAGCCCGCAGGTCGAAAGCGTCACCTTGCGGTGCGAAAAATTGAGGCCTTCATCCGCCGTCAGGATGCCAACGGCCTTTTTGACGTTTTCATAATTGGCCAAAGGCTCGCCCATCCCCATCAGCACCAGGTTGGTGAGCTGGTCCGGATCCTCCATGGAGCGTTTGACCTCGAGGACCTGATCCACGATCTCGGCGGGCGAAAGATTCCGGTGGAACCCCTGCCGGGCGGTCAGGCAAAAGCGGCAGCCCATGGCACACCCCGCCTGCGAGGAGATGCACAAGGTCCAGTGATCTCGCTCGGGGATCAGGACCGACTCGATGAAGAATCCGTCGCTGAGCCTGAAGAGGACCTTGCGGGTGGTGTCCCGGGAAACCTGAAGATCGGCGGTCTTGAGGCTCGAAAACCGGCATTCGCCGGCGAGGCGTGCGCGCAGGTCCTTCGGCAGACTGGTCATTTCGTCGAATCCGCGCGCGAGGCGCTTGAAGATCCAGTGGCGCACCTGTCTTGCCCGATAGGGCTTGATGGCGAGGACCTCGGCGCAGGCCTCCGTTTCGCGGCTGTCCATTCCGGAGATCTCAATCATCGGTCCGGCATTCTCCTTTGCTGAGGGCCTGAGGGTTGGGGCACATGGTGCGCAGTTTCGCGAGTTCCCACACGTAGTCGTACAGGTGAAGCCCCTTGCTGGCGGCGATGATCTCGCCGTCGCCGACGCCGATCTCCCCGGCCATGTACTCCTTCAGGAGTTGGATGGCTCCAAGGTTGGCCGGAAAGCCGTTCCAGAGGTCCCACGACCGGAAATAGACCACGAAATGGAGTTTTCCGTCTCGGATACGGGTGTCGATGCCTCGCAGACAAGGCGGGTCCTTGAGAAAAATGGCCTCCGGGTTTCCCACCGTCATATAGGCCTGATTGGTGCCGAAGCCATCCTCCCGGTACATACGGATGACCTCCTGTATCTGCATCTCCAGGTAGGACCCGTAGGTGTAATCCTCTCCTGGCTGCTTTACGGCTGTCATGAGATAGGGGAGGTAGCTTTCGAGATAGCCTTCTGCGACAGGGTTCGGGATGCCCAGGGCCGGCGGGATGTCCGGCAAAAGGGGCCGGGTTCCCGGAAATCGGATGTGGACGGTGACATAGTCGAACTCGAGCCGCTTCTGTCCCTCGTAGCTCCCGCGCTCGATGGTGTATTCATGCCCCGTTTCGAGCAGACGGTATACACATTGGAACCACGCGTCCGGCAGGTCGCGGGCCTGGATGAACTCGGGTTGCATCGCGGACCTCCTTGATGGGAAACGAACCAATTATATTATCTTACTTATGACTGTCTCACAACGCAAATGAGTATGTTGCCGGGAGGTCTATGAATGGGCAGCCCCCTTTTCCCTTATCTGGCGATAGGCCCGCAGGGGAAGGATGAGGCCGAAGAAGGGGATCATGTAGACGGCGGCCAGGGTCGGTTCAAGGGGCCCGAAGAACTGAGCGGCGAAGACGATGATCAGGACGTTGTTCATGTTGCCGAAAGAGACGGCGGCGCCCACCTGTTGCGGCAGGGTTCTCCGGAATGCCGTCAGGATGCCGGCTGCCAGAAGGATCAGGGCCAGGATGATCGCGACGAGCGTCGCTTCCAGGAGCGTCCCCGGATTCTGCTGAAAAAAAACGGCGTACTTCGAAAAGACCCCGAAGTTGATCAAGGCGAAGATCACGAGGGATATCGGGAAGCGACGCTTCATGAGAGCGGCGGTCAGCTTGGGGAGGAGGCGCCGGCTCAATTCCACCGCTGCGATGGGGATGAAAACGGTCAAGACCAGCATGCGGAACATCGGTCCGAACGGAACATGGAATTCCTGGCCCGGCAGGAACCGGACGAGCACGGGCAGCGTGATGGGTACGAGCGGTGAGGTGAGCACCACCATCGCGAGGACGATGGGCATGTCCGCATCGAGCAGTCCGGCAATGAAGGGCGCCACCACGCCCGTCGACACCCCGGCGAGGAGCAGGACGGCGAGGGCGTACTCCGGGTAGATCATCCGGCAGGCGAAGTACAGGATGAGCGGCAGGATGACGAGTTTGGCTGCGCAGAGCCACAGGACCGTGATCTTGATCTTGCGCACGGTCCCCAGAACCGTCTCGACCCGGATGGAGAGAAAGCTCAGGTAGAGCAGAAACATCATCAGGTAGAGCGGGTAGGGTTGAAAGAAGGCGCACGGCCCCGGTGCAAGAATGCCGACCGCCATGGAAGAGAACACCACCAGCAGAAGGATGAGGTCGTTCAAGCGGAACATGGATGGCCAGTCTCCTCTGACGCAGTTGTTTTGGAGGGTGTTTTCTTCCGGGGTCCGAGCTGCGGCTACCCTTCCCAGTACAAGAGGACCCGGTGCGATAGGGCATCGAGGAGTGGATGCCCCTGCGCTTCACGGGCCGGCGGCTGCATTTCGAGAACGCTCACTTCGGCCCTTTCAGAACCTTCCGTGAGAAAGTCCTGCCGTACAGTCAAGGTGAGCCCCCGCTCCTCGCAAAGGTCCTTCGCGAGGTTCGGCACCTCGGGGTTCAGCGTGAGAAAGGGCGCTTCCGGGGCAACCGCCTTGCCGAAAAGCCACAGCCAGGCTTCGATCGCGGATGCCGTCTGCTCCCGGGTCAAATAACGGTAACCGCCGCCGCTCAACTGGTTGAAGAAAGGATCGGGCGGGGGCGCCTCTTCCAGGGCATCGGCCAAGAGCGGGCCGCGACCCTTGGCCTCGTCTAAGAGTGTGTCGGCTTCCCGGCCGTTCAATTCGACCTGAGTGGACATGTGCAGGATCAGGTGGCGGCGCAGCGTCGCCGCGCGCGGGGATGCAGCGGCTTCGCTCCCGACTTTGATCTCCTGGCGAATCAGCCATGCCGGGGAGTCTTCATCCTGTCGGGCCATATAAGCCTTGATGAAGCCTTGGTATCCGCGCTCCGGATGGCCTCCGATCCAGGTTTGGTACTCGGCCAGGACGGCGCTGAAATCACCCTCGGGCCTGAGGTCTTGAGGGGGGTAAACGCATTTCAACCGTTTCATCAGGGCCGGATCGCCGATCCGTGGTGGTTCCATGTACCAGGGGATTCCCGCCGTCAGGCTCTCGCAGGTTCTGAGCACCGCTTCGAGATCACCCTCAGCCAATACGCAATGAGGAAAAAGAACAGCCTGCTTCATATCGAATTCCTTATAAATGGGGTCGGACCAAGCTATTTGTTTGATATTACTGTAATAGCACTCCAAAAACCGCCCCTTTTTCCCCTTAGAAGGAGGTTTTGGGGCATCAAATCGCCTTTCTAAGCAATATCGTTTTAATTGAGGGTCAGTTTTTACTTTTCGAAAGAACTTGACGGTTGTAAATGTGTAAATGGGGTCGGACCAAGCTATTTGTTTAATATTACTATAATAGCACTGAAAAAACCGCCCCTTTTTCCCCTTAAAAGGAGGTTTTGGGGCATCAAATTGCCTTTCTAAGCAATATCGTTTTAATTGAGGCTCAATTTTTACTCTTCGAAAGAACTTGACGGATTTGGATAGATCAGCTTCCAACACGAGAATATTGTTATTAGTTTCTCCTCTCTCTGCACGTTTGCCTGCGTGGCGAGTTCACGTCGAATCAGATCGAACGTTTGATTTCACTGCCAAACCGGCGGCCCGGGGGACGGAGCGCGCGAAGCGTACAAAAAACCGGGTTCCACTGCCAAGCATGTGAAGAAATCCCTCACTTCCGGATTAGAAGTCGCGCAACACTAGACAATCATCTCCGAATGCATCTATCTGCAGCCGTCCCGTGGACCCGGATTTTGACTTTTCGGGTAAACCAAAACAAGACTCTTATCCGTTTCGTCCTCAAGTAAGTTCTCGAGGACGGTTCACCTCGCTTAGAATAGACTTTTTATGGTCGAAATAGTCCCTTTAAGCAAACAAAAACCGCCGTAAAAAGCCAATTTTGCCATTTTTACAGATTGTTATCTTGGTCCGACCCCTAAGTCTTAATGGTCCGACCCCTAAGTCTTAAGTCTTATTTCGTCCTCGAGTGAGTTCTCGAGGACGGTTCACCTCGCTTAGAATAGACTTTTTATGGTCGAAATAGTCCATTTAAGCCAATAAAAACCGCCGTAAAAAGCCAATTTTGCCGTTTTTACAGGTTGTTATCTTGGTCCGACCCCTAAGTACAAGCTGACGAGGCCAAGGTAGATCAGGAGGCCAAGGATGTCGTTCGATGTGGTGACGAATGGGCCCGTGGCCAGCGCGGGGTCGATATTGAACTTTTTCAGGGCGAACGGCACCGCGGAGCCGATGAACGCGGAGTTCAGAACGATCAGGCAGGCGGCGAGGGCCACGACGGTCCCCAGTTGCGTGTCTGCAAGCCAAACAGCGACGATCGAACCGACCAGGATGCCGCAGATGATCCCATTGATGAGGGCGACGCGCAGCTCCATCAGAAGCCGCCTGTGAATAGCGAACATGGTGATGTCCCCGGTGGCGAGTCCGCGCACCACCACGGTGGCCGCCTGGGTCCCGGTGTTGCCGCCCATGGCCATGATGACCGGAAAAAAGAAGGAAAGGGCGATGATTCGCTCGAGGGAGGTTTCGAACTGATGAATGACGGCAGCGGCCAGAATGCCGCCGAAGACGCCGGCGATGAGCCAGGGGAGGCGGGCCCGGGAGATCTTGAGGCTGGACTCTTCGGCGATCTCCTGCGGCATGACACCGGCCATACGTGCGATGTCTTCGTCCACCTCCTCCTCGATGACGTCGATGATGTCGTCATGGGTGATGCGCCCCACCAGACGGTGATAGTCGTCTACGACCGGGATGCTGACCAGGTCGTACTTGGTGACGAGGCGCGCCACCTCTTCCTGATCGGTGCGGACGTTTACGGAAATCACCTCCGTGTTCATGATATCGCTTATTTTGCAGTCAGGGGGTTCAAGCACGAGGTCTTTCAGAGACACGACCCCTACCAGACGATCGAAGTCATCCACCACCCAGATGAAATAAACATTTTCGACCTCTTCCCGTCGCTGACGGATGGAATCGATGGCATCCTGCACGGTGAAACCGGCCCGGACGGCAATGAATTCGAGGGCCATGATGCCGCCGGCCGAATCTTCGGGGTATGGGAGCAGTTTCGCCAATTCGTCGGATACATCGTCCTCCAAGGTTTCGAGAATGTTTCTGGCGCGGTCCTCCGGCAGGTCGCCGACCAGGTCCGCAGCATCATCCGAATCGAGTTCCTGGACGATCTCCGAGATGGTCTGATCGTCCAGGTCCCGAAGCAGCAGGTCCTGGGCCGGCGATTCCATTTCGATCAAGACTTCGCCGGCATCCTGGGGTTCGAGGAGTTTGAAGATAAAAAGCCGCTCCTCAGGGTCCAGGTGCTCGATTAGATCGGCGGCGTCGGCCGGGCGCATCTCGTCGATCAGCTTAAGGAGGCTGTCTGCATCCGCAGCACTGATGAAATGTTCCACCCGTTCGACAAGATTGTGGTCGATGTCCGTACTATAAGTCGCCAAAGGTCTTCCCTTCAGTCCTCGAAGCTACTTCGAGCCCTTTAGAATTTTGAGGATGAATCGCTCTATTTGTTTGACTCCCTTCGCCTCCTTGACGATGTTCTCCATGGGGATCTCGGCCCGCGCCGCCGAGCGGTGTCCGCCGGCCGATGCACCCAGAGGGCCGAAAAGCCGCTGTGCGGTCTTCCCAGCATTGGCCCGGAAACCGGCGTTGCGCAGGATGACGATCAGCTTGTCCTGATAGACGCCTGAGGCAAAGCTCCAGGTGACTTCGGCAAGCCGCATGAAAAAATCGGCGATGATGACCAAGGTATCCGGATTCTTGACGGCTCCCATATGGACGTAGGCCCTGTTTTTGGTGATGACGACATTGTCCAGGGCCTGTTTGTAACTTGAGAGGATCTTCTTCGTCATCTCGGAGGACTCGATTTTTTTGACAATGTTCAGATTCGCGAAAGAGTAAAGGTAGCGGAAGGCGTTGAGGTCGTTCGGCAGGGAGTCCCGGATGAAGTTGGCCGTGTCGTTTTTGATGCCGAAGAACAGGGCGGTTGCGAGCCGCGGCGATGGTTGGATTTTCGCCGCCCGCAGGTATTCGGTCATCATGGTGGCTGTAGCGCCGTAGGTTTCCCGGATGTCCATGAATTGGGCCCTGCAGCCTTCACAATGCGGGTGGTGGTCGATGATGATATCGAAATTGCGCGTTCCGAAGGACTCGTGGTGATGCGGTTGAGAGTCGACGATCGCCCACCGGGTGAATTCGGAGACCTTGAGACGCCGGATGTGCCGCTGGTCGATCTTGAGGAGTTTGACCATCGCCAGATTGTCGGGCCGTTGGATCGTGTTGACATGAAAAACCTTGATCTTGCGTGCCTTCCGCCAAAAAAAACGCTTGAGGGCCATGGCGGCCGACATCGCGTCCGGGTCGGCGTTGATCAGGATGGCGAGGCTGTCTTCAGGGTTCACGACTTCCTGAAGGCGTTTTACTTTTTCAGCCAATGGGGTGGATTTCGGAAAAGGATGATCCATCCAGGCCGCAGTTGCTGTGCTCTCATTTTCCGGCATGGTTCCTTTGTCTCCTCACATATCCGGAACGGCGGCAGGTACAACCGGGGAATGAGGTTTCCGGATATTTTGCACTCTCGTCCGATCCCTTTTCGGACGCGCCCCTGTGAGTCGACGGGTTCAGGAACCCACGTCATTCTTCGAGAGAAAGTGAAGGCACGGGGCGAACCCGGTCGGAGAGAAAACCCGCCCGCAGACCTGTGATCGAAACTTCGCAGGCTGCCGCTGGAAGAGCGCTTCCGAGTCGGCTCCAGTCTAACAGATGCGCCCCGTCAATTCAACGTCCGCGGAGTTTCGGCGGCGGATTCCCCTCACCAGGGCCAAAGGACGCTCAGCGCTTCAAGGGCCGGTTCGAGATCGCCTTCGCGGTGGGGCTCGAGGGTGATCACCGGAGGAGTTGCGAGCAGACTGGACAACAGTTTGAAGAAGGCCGGGAAGTCGATGGTGCCGGCCCCGATCGCAAGATGCTGGTCGGTTCGGCCGTCATTGTCGTGAAGGTGAAGCTGCCTGATGAAAGGGGCCATGACGTCCACCCAGCGTTCGAGAGGGGCGTGCCCGAAAGCCGACTGGTGCCCGACATCGAGGCAGAATCCGATCTCGGGGTGATCGATGGCTTCGAAGATGTGCTTCATGTTTTCAGGGGTCCACTCGTAGACGTTTTCGAGTACCAAACGGGTGGGCGATCCTTTCAGCCTGTCGGCAAGGGCCCTCCAGAAGGAGACGCTTCGCTTGAGCCAGCCCCACTTGAAAGGGCCGTAGCGCGTTACGTCGTAATTTGCGTGCGCGACGAGGGTCTTCGGTTCGAACACCGCCACCCACTCGAGGATTTGTCTGAATCGACGGCGGGTGACATCGCGGATCGCTTCGTCGGGCGACCCGGGCGACAGATCGGTAAACGGGGCGTGCAAGGTAATCGTGCGACCGGCCTCCTGAAGCTTCCGTACCAGCGGCAGGCAGTCGCGCGGTTGAAAGCGGTCGAGGGCGGCGGCATCGAGGCCGATCTCCGGGTTGAGGCCCTGTTGAATGAAGCTTTCGCCGTACCCGTCGATAAAGAGGCGGAACGGGAGATTGACCTGGACAATGCGCCGCAGGTTTTCGACGGTGATTCCTTTTACGATCGCCTCACGGACGACGGGGGAGCCGGTTCCGGTTTCCTGGCAAGTGACGTTGATCATGTCGTTGTGATACCTCTTCGTATAAAACTCGCAGCATTCAGCGGCGGAACAAACATTGAAGAAACGAATGGAGCCGGTCATTGCGGCGGCAACGGCCTCGACTGCCCTTTGCCCCGTGGTTTGCTCAGGGTCTCGATGGTCGCAAAGATCTCTTCGGCCGTTACAGTCCGCCGCAGGGATTCCATGCGCCGCATCACCTCTGCGAACCGGATCCCTTCGGCGGCACTGATCCATTCGAGTTGAAGTCTTTCGGGTCGGATCCCGAGGCGGGCCATCTTTTTCTGGACCTTCTCGATCCGTTTGAGCGTCCAGTGATTAGCATCAATATAATGACAATCTCCGATATGGCAACCGCTGACGAGGATCACCGGGGCGCCGGCGCGAAACCCCCGCCAGATGAAATCCTCATCTACGCGGCCCGAACACATGGTGCGGATCAGCCTGACGTTGGAAGGATACTGGAGCCGCGACACGCCGGCGTAATCGGCCCCGGCATAGGAGCACCAGTTGCAGGCGAAGATCAAAATGATTTCACCGGGATCTTGTTCAAATAGACGCTATTCTTGAACAAGATCCCGGTGAAATCATTTTGTGCTTCGCCTGCAAAATCTGCCCCCACATAAGAGCACCAGTTGCAGGCGAAGATCAAAATGATTTCACCGGGATCTTGTTCAAATAGACGCTATTCTTGAACAAGATCCCGGTGAAATCATTTTGTGCTTCGCCTGCAAAATCTGCCCCCACATAAGAGCACCAGTTGCAGGCGAAGACCAGGATCTTGTTGGAGGGCTCGGCTTCAAGCAGCGTGTCGATCTGGGCCGTGATCTGCCGGTCGCTGAAGTGGTTCATGTCGATCGCGTCGAAAGGGCATTCCGCCGCACAGGTGCCGCACCCCGCGCAGGCCGCCGTATTCACCACGGCCGGGGCCTTCTTCTTCGGATCGACGGTAATGGCGTTGTAGGGGCAGACCTCGGCGCAGCGGCCGCAGGCCTTGCATTGCTCCGCGAGGATGAACGATGTGATGGGTTCGGTCGTGATTTCACCGCGGTGCAGGAGACGGATCGCCCGGGCGGCCGCGGCGGATGCCTGGGTAACGCTTTCCTTGATGTCTTTCGGCCCCTCGGCGCACCCCGCGTAAAAGACCCCGCGGGTGGCGGCGTCCACCGGCTGAAGCTTCGGGTGGGCCTCCAGGAAGAAGCCGTCCGGCGTCAGCTGAAGCCCGAGCATCTCCTGAAGCCGCTGCGTGCTGGTGGCGGGTTTCACCCCCAGGGCCAGGACCAGCATGTCGAGTTCGTGGACCTCGAGCCGGCTCGTCACGGTGTTTTCGACCGCCACCCGGAGGCTCCGGTCTTCGGTTTCCTCCACGGTTCCGGGAAGTCCGCGGATGTATTGTACACCCAGTCGCCGGCTGCGGCGGTAAAGGTCTTCGAACCCCTTCCCAAACGCGCGGATATCGATATAGAAGACCTTGACCTCCACTTCGGGGTCGTGCTCCTTGATGAGGAGGGTGCTCTTGATCGTGTTCATGCAGCAGATGTTGGAGCAGTAACCGGCGCCTTTGTTGAGGGAGCGCGAGCCGACGCACTGGATGAAGCCGATCGTTTTCGGGTGCCGCCGGTCCGTAGGGCGGATCAATTCGCCTTTGGTCGGACCGCCGGCATTCACCAGCCGTTCGAATTCAAGGCTCGTCAAGACGTTTTCGAAGCGGGTGTAGCCATATTCATCCATCTCGGTGGGGTCATAGACCTCGAGTCCGGTGGCCACCACGATGGCGCCGACGCGCTCCACCCGCTCCTCGTCCGACATGCGGAAATCAATGCAGTGCTTGACGCAGGCCTCCACGCATTTGGAGCACACGGCCGGGTTGTGCCCGAGGCACTCGTTGACATTGATCATGTAAGCGGACGGGACGGCCTGTGGAAAAGGCGAGAAGATGGCCTTGCGGGAGGAGAGGCCTAGGTTGAACTCATCCGGGCGGACCACGGGGCAGACCTTCGCGCAGTCCCCGCAGGCGGTGCACTCCTTCTCGTTGACGTAGCGGGCCTTTTTCAGGATTTTGACGTCGAAGTTTCCGACGGAGCCTTTGACCTCAACGACTTCACTGAGGGTGTGGAGGGTGATCCGGGGATGTCGACCGACATCCGTCATCTTCGGACCGAGAATTCAGATCGAACAGTCCATCGTTGGAAAGGTCTTGTCGAGTTGCGCCATGGTCCCGCCGATCGAGCCCCGCTTTTCCACCAGCACCACGTCGAAGTCATTGTCGGCCAAGTCGAGGGCCGTCTGAATGCCGGCGACGCCGCCGCCGATCACGAGCGCGCGCCGGGTCAGCGGCAGGGTTTCGCCGGTCAGCGGTTCGAGTTCGCGCACACGCGAGACAGCCATCCTGACGAGGTCCATTGCCTTGGCCGTGGCCGCCGGCCGCTCTCCCATGTGCACCCAACTGCACTGCTCGCGGAGATTCGCCATCTCGAGCAGGTAGGGGTTGATCCCGATCGACTGGAGCATTTGCCGGAAGGTCGGCTCGTGGAGCCTGGGAGAGCAGGATGCCACCACCAGCCGGTCGAGTCCATTTTCGAGGATGTCGGTCTTGATCTGCTGCTGTCCAGGCTCCGAGCAGGCGTAAGCGATGTCCTTGGCGAGGACCACGCCGTCCCATGCCGCCGCTTCCTCGGCCACCTGGCCGCAGTCGACCGTCTGGGCGATGTTGAGGCCGCAGTGGCAGACATAAACGCCGATGCGCGGTTTGCCTCCGGGCGTTTCCTTCATTCGTGCTTCCAGAGTGTTTTCCATATTCCGGGCAGTCCTTATGTTGTTTCAGTACTTGCTGCGTGGATGTCTCACGGGTTTCGAGGCCGCGCTACACGGGCGTTTGTCATTCCCACCGGATGGTTCGTGCCAGCAGCGTCGTCAGATCCACGGTTTCCATCTCGAGGGATTCTCCTACGAAGGGATCCTGCATGGCGCAGCGGAGATGGATCTGGCACTTGGGGCAGGCCGTCACCAGCAGGTCGGCGCCGGTGGCACGGGCCTGCCTCAGGCGGTGGACCTGCAGGGCCTTGCTGAAGGCGTCGCAGCCGGTCCAGGCGGTGTTGCCGCAGCAGATGGCCCCTCCGCCGTGCTCCTGCATTTCTCCGAAGCCGGCGGAGTCCAGACGTCCGATCAGCTTGCGGGGCAGGGCGCTCTTCTTCTCGAAGCGGCTCAGGCGGCAGGGATCCTGAAAAGTGAGGCTCCGGTTGAGCCGCTTGAACCCCACTGCTCCCTTGTCGATCTCGCGCTCCAGGAAGTCCATCAGCAGGGTGACTTTGAAGGGGGTTTCCACACCGTTGGTGGGGTAGTCATGGGAGAAGGTCCGGTACCCTTCGGGACAGCAGACAATGACTTCTTCCACCCCGGCGGCGCGGATGGCATCGACGTTCAGGCGGGCGAGCTTCAGAAAGTTCTCCTGGTCTCCGCTCCAGTACAGGTCGTGCCCGCAGCACCTCTCCGCATCCAGGAGCGCCGGGTGGATGTCGAAGAAGTTCAGGAGCCGGAGGCTGTCCACGAGGATATCACGGGTCGTCACCCCGAGGTGGGTACGGAAAAAGATGTCGAAGTAGGGCGCGCATCCCCCGAAAAACAGGACCTTGCTTTGCGGATCCGTCTGGATGTCGTTCGGAAGCCAGCTCCAGTGACGGATCCGGAGTTCCGGGCTGGTCATGGTGCGGCTCAGGGATTGGAAGAAGCCCCCGTGGGCTTCGTGTCCTCCGAGCCCGTGGGCGAGGAGTATCCGGCGGACTTCCCGGACGAACCCCGGAAAGTTGACGGCCGAAGGGCAGCGGTCCGAGCACAGTCCACAGGTCAGGCAGGACCAGATGTCGCGGCGGACACCCTCATCGTCCCATTGGCCTGCAATCAGGGCGTTGGCGGTGGAGCGAGGTGAAAAGGTCTTTCCGGCCAGGGTCAGGGGGCAGGCCGAGGAGCACTTGCCGCAGTCCTGGCAGGCGTAGACGTCGTATTCCCGAAGAACCTGGTTGAGGGCGGGGGTCGGATCGCCCTGCACCACCGGGAGGGGATTGGGCGCCACCGGGCTCTTGTCGAGAGACTGGATATCGTCTGAAAACTGCCGGAGGAATTGGAGCAACCCGGCGGAGTCGTCGGGCAGAAAGAGCCCCAGGCGGAGCCGGGTGGCCCCGAGGCCGAGGAGATCCAGGATCTCGCAGGTGTCACGGACGTTGGCCCGTGCGGCCTTCGTCCCGCTTCCGTATCGGCATGTTCCTTCGTGGCACCCGATGAGCGCGACCCCGTCGGCGCCCATCTCGAAGGGTTTGAACAGAAGCGCCTTGGTGATCCGCCCCGTGCAGGGAATTCGGACCATCTTGACGGCTTCGGGAATCGGGGCGCATTCGTCCTGAAGACGCTGGAAAGCGGCGTGCGGCCCCCAACTGCAGAGGAAAAGGATGATGCTGCGCGCTGGACCCGGCACGGGTGTGGCGCGCGATTCTATCTGGGGTTTTCCGTTCATCGAAGCTCGCTTTCCCGGCGCTCGGCGATCGTCGGCCGCCTTAAACCGAGGTGGTTTTTTCCTGTGTCAGGACCTCTTCCAACAACTGGACGAGGTAGCCGTGGTCCCGGTAGGGGCTGTCGGCGGCCTGAGACGGGCAGACGGAGATGCACAGGCCGCATCCCTTGCACAGGGCCTCATCGACGACAGCGTGCCGGCCTCCGACCAGGTTCGCCTCAAAATGGATGGCCTGATGCGGGCACACATCGAGGCAGCGCCCGCAACCGCGGCAGTAATCCTTGTGGACCATGACGGTGTATCCGCGGCTGGCACGAGGGCCGCGGGGCATGACGGCGGCGGCGAGCACCGCGGCCGCCGCCCCCTTTTTCCGCTCCGAAACGCGGATATCCGGCGGATTGGCCAGGAAGAGTCCTGAAACGGAGGTTGCGCCGGGGTAGAGAAACGGGAGATCCGCACCGGCTTCGCTCTGCATGGAGGACTGCACCATGCGATGGGGGAGCCCTTTCTGAGGGACATAGGGGATCATGCGGCGCGATTTTTCCCCCAGGATGACGGCTCCGACCTGAAGCGTCTTCTCGAATCCGTCGGTGGCGACAAAAAGCTGGAAGTTCCCGAGGCTGCCGGTCAATCCGGTCACGCGGGAGCCCTTGAACCAGTGGATGTTCGGGTGGATGGCCCGATCCGAGAGCGGGCTCTCCATGCTCCCGAACATGAAGACCTCCAGGCCTGAATCGGCCAGGATCCTGGCGCTTTGAAAGGCCGCCTCCGACTCGCCCACGACGGCGGTCGCAAAATTGTAATGCCTGGCGGGCGCCGGGAGGGCCTTCAGACGCGCCGCGCGGTGGATGGAGCGGTCGAGAAGGCCCTGAAAGCGCTCGAAGGCGGTCTCTAGGTCGTTCTGCTTCAGGAACCGCAGGGCCTCGCCGCGCAGGTTGCAGGTCTCGACCATCGAGCGGCTGATGCCGGTCCCGTCGAAAAGGGCCTGCTTGAGGCGGGTGCGCTGATCGGTGCACGCGCTGCAGACGAAGTTGAGGGGGCAGCAGACGCAGGAGGCGAGCACGACCCGGGTGATCCCCTTCTCGCGGATGGTGTGAACGATCTCCGCGCCTCCCTCCGGCACGCAGGCCGAATCGATCAGCGTGCTGAAGACGACGTTCTCCCGCTCGGGGAGTTCGAGCACGAACCGGTCCATCTCGGGAAGCCAGCCGAGGCTCCCGTTGCAACGGCATACGAAGACCCCGATGCGCACGTCGCGTGCAAGCTCAGGGTCTGGAGGCGAGAAGCTCAAACCCCGTCCCCGGAGCGAGCGGGCCGAGCTGCTCAGCAAAAGGACGGCCTGGGCCGCGGCATCGAAGCCCCGGGTCATCATGTCGAAGACGTTCGGGCGCGCCGACTTCGGGCCATAGGCCCGGATGACGTCCAAGCCCTTGACCTCCGGGACCATGTCGGGGTCCGCTAAAATCACCGCGCCGGCCTGTTCGACCAGGTCCTCGGCCCTTTGGCCGTGCCGGATCGCGTCGATTCCCCGGCAGGCCTCCACGCACAGGAGGCATTCCGAGCAAAGCCCGCACTGAAGACAGCGGCCTGCCTCGGAGGCAGCCTGCTCGGCGCTCAAGCCCAGCGCCACCTCATCGAAGCTCTTGCTGCGAGCGGCCGGCTGCCTCTCCGGCATGGTGGGGCGGGCAAGCGAAGGGATCTCGGGCGGTATCGGCCGGTAGTCCAGGTCTTCCGGGCGCGCGGTCCGATGCGGTGCGGCGTCCTTGCCTTTCAGATCGAGATGCAGCGTTCTGGCGGCCGTTTTGCCGGCGGCCATGGCGGAGACGACCGATCCGGGGCTCGCAACGGCATCCCCCGCAGCGTACACAAAAGGGATCGATGTGCGGGCTGACGGGTCCGCCGCGATCAGACCGGCGGGGGTCGTTTCGAGGATGGGGAGGCCGGAGCCTTGTTCTCCGGCCGGCGAGTGTTCCGGGAAGCCCCCCTTCTGCCCGATCGCGATAAAGGCCCGATCGAAGGGCAGGAGAACGGGTTCGGCATCCGGGACGATCACCGGCCACGGGATGCCCTGCGGGTCCGGTTTCCCTGGTTCGGTGGGGCGGCACCGGAGCACGTGGAGCTTCCCGTCGCTGCCCTCGAACGCCGTCACCTGGAGGCGGTCGAGGATTTGCACCCCTTCTTCTGCGGCCGCTTCGACCTCGCGTGGGTCGGCAGGGATGAGTTCTTTCGGGAACCAGGAGAGCAGCGTGACCTCGGCGCCCATCCGCCGGAGCACCCTGGCCAGATCGAAGGCCGCGTTGCCGTCGCCTACAACGGCTGCGCGATCCTCGAAGGCGGTGATCCCGCGCCGGTAGGCCCGCTGGAGGAAGGCAAGGCAGCCTTCGACCCCTTCGAGGTCCTCTCCCGGTACGCCGAGGCTCCGGTCGTTCCAGGACCCTGCCGCGACGATAACCCCGTCGAAGGCGGTCCGGAGTTCGGCGAGTCCGTCTTCGAATGCCACGGGTCGTGTGGTTTCGAAGACGACGCCCATCCGCCGGATGTAGTCCAGTTCATAATCGAGGATGGCGCGCGGCAGGCGATGGGGGCCGATGCCGTACCGGAGCAGGCCGCCGGGTTCCGGTTCGCGCTCGAAGACAGTGACCTCGTAGTCCAGGCGGGCGGCCTCTGCGGCGGCCGCCAGGCCGGCCGGTCCGGACCCGACCACGGCGACCCTCCCGCTGCTCCCGTCGCTCCGGTGCGGGGCGGGCATCGTGCCCGCAGCAATTTCATAGTCGGCCAGAAAACGCTTGATGTCGCGGATGGCGATCGGCTCGTCCAATTCGCCGCGGCGACAGGCCTCTTCGCAGGGGTGGGTGCACACCCGGCCGCAGATCCCCGGAAGCACGTTTTCATCCCGGACGACCTGCAGGGCCTCGGCATAGCGGCCCGCCGCCGCCAGGGCGATGTAGGCCTGGGCGTTGACGCCGAGAGGACAATGGATCTGGCAGCGCGGCGTCTGCCGCTTCTCGATGAGGATGCGGCCCGGGAGCATGTTACGCCCGGTGAAGCGGATCGGCCTCGCACCGTCCGGGACGAGTACCGGACAGACCTCGGCACAGCGCCCGCAGAGGGTGCATCGCGCCGGGTCCGTGTAGGTGGCTTCGAGGCGCAGATGGGCCTTGAAACCCTGCGGAGTGTGCTTGAGGGAGACGACCTCGGCGGGGAGGAGGCACTGGATCGCCTGGTTTCGGAGGATGCGGAGCAGACCGGGCCGGTGCGCGAAGTTCAAGGGCACGCCGCAGGGCAGGCGCCAATGTTCGGACGAAAGCTTTCCGTCCAGGTCCGCCTCCCGGTCCACCAGGGTGACCGGGATCCCCATTTCGGCCAGTTTGTTGGTCGCCAAAATGCCGGCAGGATTGGCCCCGATCACGATGACTTTATATAGACGCTCTTTATTCCTGGTCATGATGCGATCAGGCCCCTGTCCTTCCTTCGGCCTTCTTCTGACGCCCCTTCAACAAGGCGCGGCCGTAATCCCAGCCCTTGGAAAAGGCTTTGAGATTCGTGGTTTCCGTTCCTTTGGGCACCGAGGCGGCCACGGTTTCGGAGGCCGCCTCGAAGGAGACGGCTTCAGTGACGGCGGTGAAGAAACCGAGCATGATGATGTTGGCCATCATCTTACGCCCGAGCTCTTCGGCCAGGCGGGTGGCCGGTATATCGAAGTGTGCGCGGTCGAGCCCGCGGGGCTGCACCAGATCGGAATCGAGGATCAGGATCCCCTCGGGCCTCAGCAGTTCGATGAACTTTTCGAGGCCGCCCTGGGACATGCAGACGAGGATGTCCGCCTGCCGGACATACGGGTAGTGGATCGTTCGCTCCGAGATGATGACCTGGGCGCTGCAGGCTCCTCCCCGGGCCTCGGGTCCGTAGGATTGCACGAGGGTGCTCTCCTTGTGGTCTCCCAGGGCGACGGCCTCGCCGAGGATCTTTCCCGCAAGAACGATCCCCTGGCCCCCGAAGCCGGTGAAGATGATTTCCGTTTGAGCGCCTGGACCCTGGTCCATTTTCATAGGAGGCACCTGTAGGTTTGAATGCGGTTCATGGGCGTAAGCGTTGTCCGCCTGCAGGGTTGGCGGCCGCCCCGGGTGGCGCGATCGCCCTCATGCCCCGGCCTCGGCCTGGGCGTTTTCGACAAGGTCCTTCGGCCGGCAGATCTGATCGTAATGGTCGCTGCACGTGGGGCGGTGGACATCGACGAACTTGCCGAGGATCACGCCCTTTTCGAAGTCGACCTCCAACTCCGTGGGATGCGCATCGTTCCGGACGATCGTCTTTTCCTGGTAAAGGCGCAAGGTCTCCAGCGGCTTTTCGCGGTTTCGGCGTCCGTAGTTGATGGGGCAAGGCGCCAGCACTTCGACGAAGGAAAAGCCCGGGCGGAGGAGGGCCTCGGCGATGGATTCCGTCAGATCCCTGGTGTGCAGGATGGTCCATCGCGCCACATAGGTCGCGCCGGAGGCGAAGGCCAGGAGCGGGAGGTTGAAGGGCGTCTCCGGGTTGCCATACGGGGTGGTGGTGGTGCGGGCCCTCAGCGGGGTGGTCGCCGCCACCTGGCCGCCGGTCATGCCGTAGTTGAAATTGTTGACGCAGATGACGGTGAGATCCACGTTGCGCCGGGCCGCATGGATGAAGTGGTTGCCCCCGATCGCGAACAGATCCCCGTCCCCGCTGAAGACCACGACGTTCAGCTCCGGATTGGCCAGTTTCATCCCCGTCGCGAAGGGGATCGCGCGTCCATGCGTGGTGTGATAGGAGTCCAGGTTGACATACCCCGCACCGCGGCCTGAGCACCCGATCCCTGAGACCATGACGGTCTTCTCGAGGTCGATGCCGCTCGTCTTCATGGCGTAGAGGGAGGCTGAAAAGACGGTGCCGATGCCGCACCCCGGACACCAGATGTGCGGGATGCGATCGGTGCGGATGAGATCCTCGAGCGGGTGGGGCGGCGGGGCGGCGGCTTTTTTCATGATCATTGACCCTCTTTGGCGATGGTCTGCATGGCTTCGATGACTTGCTCCGGGGGGATGATGGCGCCTCCGGGATGGCCCACGAGCAGGGTCGGCGCCTTGCCGGCCGCACAGCGTTCAACCTCGAGGTGGATCTGGCCGAGATTGATTTCCACGGTCACGAAGGCCTTGACACGCTCCGCGAGCTGCCGGATGCGGCGCTCCGGAAACGGCCAGACGGTGAGGAGCCTGAAAAGGCCGGCCTTGATGCCGGACCGGCGGGCCTCGTCCACGGCGGCGTAGGCCGTGCGCGCCGAAACCCCGTAGGAGACGACGACGATCTCGGCGTCGTCCAGGCGGTACCCGTCGGTCAGGATGATCTCCTCTTCGTGTCTGCGGATCTTCCCGACGAGCCGCTCCATCATCTCGGTCTGGGCGTCGACGGTCATGGTCGGGTAGCCGCGCTCGTCGTGCGTCAGGCCGGTCACGTGGATGCGATACCCTTCGCCCGCGGAGGCCATCGGGGCGATGCCGTCGGGCCCCGCCCTGAAAGGCTTGAACCGGTCCTTGCGCCCTTTCGGCACAGGGCGTCCGGCGAGGCGGATATCTTGCGGCTCGGGGATGACGACGCGCTCGCTCAAGTGCCCCACGAATTCGTCGGTCATGACGAGGACCGGGACGCGGTAGCGCTCGGCCAGGTTGAAGGCGGTGATGGTCTGGTAGAAGATCTCCTGAGGCGAAGAGGGGGCGAGGGCGATGATCTCGTAATGTCCGTGGGACCCCCAGCGCGCCTGCATCATATCGGCTTGAGCGCCCAGGGTTGGAAGCCCCGTCGAAGGGCCGGCACGCTGGACATTGACGACGACGCAGGGCGTCTCGGTGCAGACCGCGAGGCCGATGTTTTCCATCATCAAACTGAAGCCCGGGCCGGAGGTGGCGGTCATGCTTTTGACACCGGCGCAGCTCGCTCCGAGGACGGAGGCCATGGCGGCGATCTCGTCCTCCATCTGGATGAAGGTGCCCCCGACCTCCGGAAGCCGTTCCGACATATGTTCGGCGATCTCGGTCGCCGGCGTGATCGGATAACCCCCGAAAAAGAGGCAGCCCGCGGCCAGGGCGCCTTCGGCGCAGGCCACGTCCCCGGTCATAAAGTGCTCACCTGTTAGAACGGCTGGTTTCATGAGGTCGGTTCCCTATCATTTTTCCCCGGACCTTCCTCCGGAATC
The DNA here is from genome assembly GCA_900498135.1 of uncultured Desulfatiglans sp. Classification (NCBI taxonomy): domain Bacteria; kingdom Pseudomonadati; phylum Thermodesulfobacteriota; class Desulfobacteria; order Desulfatiglandales; family Desulfatiglandaceae; genus Desulfatiglans; species uncultured Desulfatiglans sp. The sequence goes on along the minus strand of LR026961.1, from coordinate 4,409,510 downwards.
GAGGCGAGGGCGTTTTCAGGACGGGGCTTCCACCGAGTAGATGGCGAATTCGGGGCAGATGATCTCGCAAAAATGGCAGTTGACGCACTGCTCCTTGTCTGAAACGACAGGCGGGTGGTATCCTTTCTTATTGAAGCTCCTGGAGAATTCGAGGATTCCTTTGGGGCAGAACTCGATGCAGTAGCCGCAGCCTTTGCATCGGTCTTCGAGGATGTAAACGATGCCGCGCGTCACTTGGATATCGCCGGCATCGAGAGGGGCCCGCCAAAAAGCCATGGGATTTCCCTGATAAAAGCGTTCCGGGGATGGATGCGGAATTCAATGGGAGCCATTATAGGCTGATGTCCTGGCATGTCAAGGTAATTGGAGACGCTGATTTTTGGACTGGTGCAGGACACCCCCGCCATTTTGAAGGGGGTGTCCCGGCGATGTGCGGTGGACGCCCTTCCGTTCCTTTGGCGCAAGTGAGGCCCGAAGGAAAAGGTCCACCCGGTTCAGGGGCCCCGGCGGCCGCCGGGGGGCCCCGGACCAAAATGGTTGACATGCCGGTAGGTTTCCGCTAGGTTCCCCCGTGGATTGCACCGCCGCCTCTGCATCGGATGGGATGGAGGTCCGGCGGCGCTTCGGTCGGGTTGCCGATACACCGTGCCCGCGGACGTGCAGGGGTTTGCCGGAATAGGCTGCAAGACCGTTCCCGGGCCGAAATGATCTGCTGTGACGATTGGAGAAGACGAAGATGTCCAATATAGTGGTTGTCGGAACCCAGTGGGGTGACGAGGGAAAAGGCAAGGTGGTCGATCTTCTGACGGCGAAGTCGGACATGGTCGTGCGGTTTCAGGGCGGGAACAACGCCGGACACACCCTTGTGGTGGAGGGGAAGCAGTTCATTTTTCATCTGATTCCCTCAGGCATCCTTTATCCGGACAAAAAGTGCCTGATTGGCAACGGGGTCGTGGTGGACCCGGAGGTTCTCCTCGAGGAGATGGCGAAGCTGGAGGACGCCCGGATCGACGTCACCCCGCGCAGGCTTTCCTTGAGCGAAAAGGCGCATCTGATCATGCCGTACCACCGCGAGTTGGATCATGCCCGGGAGGCGCGGAAAGGCAAGGCCATGATCGGCACCACCGGGCGGGGTATCGGACCGTGCTATGAAGACAAGGCCGCGCGCACCGGCGTCAGGGCCGTCGATCTGACGGAGCCGGACGTCTTCGAGGAAAAGGTCAAGGCCAACCTGGAGGAGAAGAACTTCCTGCTGACGCGGTTTCTGAACGCCAAGGCCCTGGAGGCCGGGCCGATCGTGGACGCCTACATGAAAATGGCCGAGCGGCTGAAACCTTATATAACGGATGTATCCCTGGAGCTGGACCGGGCCGTCAGGGCCGGGCGGCGGATCCTCTTCGAAGGCGCTCAGGGGACCCATCTCGACGTGGACCACGGGACCTACCCCTTCGTGACCTCCTCCAACCCCGTGGCCGGTTCGGCCTGCGCCGGGGCCGGCATCGGGCCGAACCAGCTCACGCATGTCCTCGGGATCGTCAAGGCCTATACCACCCGGGTGGGCGCAGGGCCTTTCGCGACCGAACTCCTGGACGCGACGGGCGACTACATTCAGGAGAAGGGGCACGAGTTCGGGGCTACCACCGGAAGGCGGCGGCGCTGCGGGTGGCTCGACCTCGTGGTGGTGAAGGATTCCGCACGGTTGAACGGGCTTGGAAGTATTGCCATCACGAAGCTCGACGTCCTGACCGGGCTCGAGACGATCAAGCTCTGCGTGGGGTATCAGGTCCAAGGGGAAGCTGTGGAACAGCGGCCGGCAAGCGTCCGCAGGATGGCCCTCTGTCAGCCGGTTTACCGGGAAATGGCGGGATGGAGGCAGGATATCTCAGGAGTCCGTCGTCTCGATCAGCTGCCCTCCGAAGCGCGGGCCTACCTGAATGCGATCGAGGAGATCAGCGGGGTCCCCATCTCGATCGTTTCGGTGGGGCCGGCCCGAGAGGCGACCATTGTCGTGAAAGACGTCTTTTGACAGGGGTTTTGCGGGAACCGGCCTCCGCTGATTGAAGAATTTGCCGGTCCCGCGTCCATCCGGAGAGGGTATCCCGGTAGGACCTCGTTTCATATGATCTAGTATTCATGCCGAAATGATTTCTCGGTAGGACTCAGTTTCCAATCCGGAAATGAGGATTTTTGGCCAATATCAAGGAAATCAAGCGTTTGCGCGGAGGCGACCTGGTGGTCGCCGCACAAGCGAACGTGCAGATTGACGCCGAGATTGGCCAAAAAGACCATTTCCGGATGGAAACGATCTAGTTTCGGTGCGGCCTCGATGTTCCATTCCGATTCAGAACCCTACGACGTCATCGTGGTCGGGGCCGGGCATGCCGGGTGCGAGGCTGCCCTGGCTGCGGCCCGCATGGGCCACCGCACGCTGCTGCTGACCATCAACCTGGACCACGTAGCCGCTATGAGCTGCAACCCGGCCATCGGCGGCCTGGCCAAGGGCCATCTGGTCAAGGAGATCGATGCCCTCGGCGGGGAGATGGCCCTGAACGCCGATGCCACCGGGATCCAGTTCCGGCGCCTCAACACCCGCAAAGGTCTGGCGGTCCAGGGGTCGCGCTCTCAGAACGACCGGGACCTTTACCGCAAGCGCATGAAACAGGTCGTGGAAGGCCAGCCGCGCCTGGATGTCCGCCAGGCGATGGTCGACCGCCTGATGGTCCAGACCGGCCGCGTGGAGGGCATCGAGACCCATCTCCACGAAGAGATCCGCGGCCGGACCGTGATCCTGACGACGGGCACCTTCCTGGGAGGGCTGATCCACATCGGCCTCAACCGGTTCCCGGCCGGCCGAATGGGGGATCCGCCGTCGCTGAAGCTCTCGGAGCAACTGGCAGAGCTTGGCCTTCAGGTCGACCGGCTCAAGACCGGAACGACGCCCCGCTTGAACGCCCGCAGCATCGACTACGAAGGCCTGACGCCCCAGCCGGGGGACCCGGTTCCGAAGCCCTTCTCATTTCGCACACGCGGGATCACCCTGCCCCAGGTTCCCTGCCACATGACCTACACCACCTCCGAGACCCATGCCGTGATCCGTTCGGGCCTGGACCGCTCGCCGCTCTTTTCGGGCGTCATCAAGGGCGTGGGGGCGCGCTACTGCCCCTCGATCGAGGACAAAGTCGTCCGGTTCGCCGAGAAGGAGCGCCACCAGATCTTCCTCGAGCCCGAGGGGCTCGATACGGTCGAGGTTTACCCGAATGGCCTCGCCACCAGCCTGCCCATCGATATCCAACTCCGCATGGTCCGTTCCATCCCCGGCCTCGAGCGGGCCGAGATCCTCCGGCCGGGCTATGCCATCGAATACGACTACGTCGATCCGATCCAGTTGAAGCCGAGCCTCGAAACCAAGTCCATCGCCGGTCTTTTCCACGCGGGGCAGATCAACGGCACGTCCGGCTACGAGGAAGCCGCGGCACAGGGGCTGATGGCGGGGGTCAACGCCGTTTTGCAGGTGCGCGGGGAGGAGCCTCTGATCCTGGGGCGCGACCAGGCCTACACTGGGGTATTGATCGACGATCTGGTCACGAAGGGGACACGGGAGCCCTACCGGATGTTCACTTCGCGGGCGGAATACCGGCTGCTGCTCCGCGAAGACAACGCCGACTTTCGCTTGACGGAGATTGGACGGCGGCTTGGCCTCGTCTCCGACGACGTGTATTCTGCGTTCCGGCGCCGGCGCGAGCGGATCGAAGGAACCCTGGACCGCCTGAGGCACGTGTTGCTGAAGCCGGAGCCCTCGACCCAGGATCGCCTGAGGGCGATCGGTTCCGCGCCGATCAAGCATCCGATCTCCCTGGCGCAGTTGCTCAGGCGGAGCGAGGTCGTCTTCGAGGATCTGAAGGCCTTCGATGCGGAGCTCGACGGGATCGAGGAGCCGATCGCCGCCGAGGTCGAGACGCGTGTCAAGTATGAAGGCTATATCGAACGGCAGGAGCAGCAGGTGGAAAGGCTTCGGAAGATGGAAAACACGCGCCTGCCGGAGGACCTGGATTACCGTGCCGTCCATGGCCTCACGACAGAGGTGCGGGAGAAGCTCAGCCGCGTCCGCCCTTCCTCGATGGGACAGGCATCCCGGATATCCGGCGTAACCCCCGCGGCCCTGATGGCCATCCAGGTCCATCTGAAACGCTCCGGCGCGTCCTGCTAGCCCATGCGGCTCTCGATCGCAGCGCCGAAGGCCGAGCAGGAGACCTCCCTGGCGTTCTCCATCTGGCGCGCCAGGTCATAGGTCACGATGCCGTCTGCGATGGTGTTTCGAAGACCTTTCAGGATGAGATCGGCCGCCTCGTCCCAGCCCATGAAGCGCAGCATCTCGACCCCTGAAAGAATCAGTGACCCGGGATTGACCTTGTCCAGACCCGCGTATTTCGGGGCCGATCCATGGGTCGCCTCGAACACGGCGCACCGGTCTCCGACGTTGGCGCCCGGGGCCATGCCGAGCCCACCCACCTGCGCCGCCGCCGCGTCCGACAGGTAATCCCCGTTCAGATTGGGCGTCGCCAGGACGCCGTATTCCTCCGGGCGCAGGAGCAGTTGCTGGAACATCGCGTCAGCGATCCGGTCCTTGATCACGATCCTGCCGGCCGGTGCCTTTCCGCCGAAATCCGCGAAAAGCTCCTCCTCGGTGAGGGTAAGGTCGCCGAACCGCTCTCGCGCCGTCTGGTAGCCCCAGTCACGGAAGGCCCCCTCCGTGTATTTCATGATGTTTCCTTTGTGTACCAGGGTGACGCTGTCATAGTGGTGATCAGCGGCATACTGGATCGCCCGCGCCACGAGGCGCTGCGTGTTGCGCCGGCTCATGGGCTTGATGCCGACGGCGCTGTCGATCGGCAGGAGGGGTTTGCCTTCGAATGAAAGTCTGGCATTGATCTGTTCGAGGATCTCTCGGGCGGCCGGTGATTCCGCCTCCCACTCGACCCCGGCGTAGACATCCTCCGTATTCTCGCGGAAGATCACCAGATCGACCTTTTCAGGGTGCCGGACAGGGGCCGGGATCCCGGGTACGTAACGGACGGGCCGGATACAGGCATACAGATCGAGCCTCTGGCGGAGGGTGACGTTCAGGGAGCGGAAGCCGCCCCCGACCGGGGTGGTGAGGGGTCCCTTGATGGCAATGCCGTAGCGGGTCAGGGCCTCGAGGGTCTCTTCGGGCAGGAGGCACTCGCAGCCCAGAACGTCCTGCGCCTTCGCGCCCGCCAGGAGTTCCAGCCAGAGGACCGCCTTTTTGCCGTCGTAGGCCTTTCGGACCGCTGTGTCGATGACCGGGCGCGCCGCGCGCCAGATGTCGGGGCCGGTGCCGTCTCCTTCGATGAAGGGGATGATGGGGGTGTCAGGAACGATGGGGCGGCCCTGGGAATCCCACGTGATGGTGTTCCCCGTTGTTGGGGTTTCAAGTTGATCCGATGGCATGACAGATGCTCCTCCTTCGTGCGAGGCAACCGGCTCGATGGGCTATTCCCAACGGTCGCCGTCGCGTCTGCGCATTTTGATGGTGGTGATTTGTCCCCGGTCTGTGATGAAACTGCTCAACACCCAGTTGAAGATGCTGATGACCAGTGAACCGAGCAAGGCATATCCAAAACTTTCCACAATAAAACCGGAAACGGCGCCGGAAGCCATCATCAACAAAAAGGCGTTGATGACGAACGTGAAAAGCCCAAGTGTAAGAACGTTGATGGGAAGTGTCAAAAGAATCAGAACAGGCCGTAGGAAGGCATTCAGGATGCCCAGGATCGCCGCCGTGAAAAAAGCACTAAAAAAACCGCTCACATGGATGCCTTCGATCAGATAAGCCGTCACGAGAATCGCGATGGTGAGCACCAGCCATCGCACCAGAATGCCTTTCATGCCTTCCTCCTGCTCTCATGGTGTGATCCGTCGCCGCTGATCTCATTCAATTTCGGTCGGGAAATGGTCCTTTTTCCCAATTTGTTCGTCAATCTGCGTCCTTGCTTGTACGGCGGCCACCAGGTCGCCTCCGCCCGCTTGATTTCTCTGGGCTTGGCCAAAACGGGACCCGCCCCGCTCGACAAGCGGGCCTCCCAGCCAACATCAGGCTATCGGCAGAAGCACCACAGCCATCAGGTCCGATGTCCTTATCCTTTAGCATGCAAATGGACGGCTGAGACTTCCCGGAAGCGTTTTCTTCCTGCTTGACCCAAGACCGGCGCGACGACTGAAACCCGAGGACGAAGAATCCCTCTACGCCGATCGGCCGTGGCTGGCCGGGAAAAATGTGTTCGGTCATGTTTGGGCGAAGGAGACGATTTCTGCAACCCTCAATCCTGCCCTTACCTCATATTATAACAATCGGGACGTATTCTCACGCATCTTTTTTCGCGCTGTCGCACTGATCCTTGGCCGACTCGGGAAAGAAAAGGTTGCTCAGGATAAACACCCGCTCTTGTGCGTAGATGGATAGAACAAATCTCTACAGTTTTTCAGACGGTCCAGGGAGCAGTTTTACCGACGGATATCGGTTGAAAAAGTCGATCGATTTTGTATATATTGTTCAATAATAGAACGTTATCTTTTATCGGAATGGGGCCATGCGCCGGTACTCTAATAAAAGTGAATGGGCGAAGCGCTTTCTGAAATTGGGACGGGATTTTTGATTGGTGCTGAATTTTTTAATCTCAATATGAAATAAATCTATTGACTCATAACTGATTATTGATTATCGTTTTTTGAAATGCCTATTGTAAGATAAACACCAGCGGCTAAATGAAAGGAGGACTATAGTATGTCAAAAACACTCACCGAGATGGCGGTCGATATTGCGACCGCGCAGTCATCCCACGCGACAATGTCCGCGGAGGAGATTCAGGATTTCCTCAGAAAGACCTTCAGTGTCTTGAAAGACATGGAATCCACGGAGCAGGGTGCTGCCGGCGAGGCTCCCGTATTCGCCGAGAAAGAGGCGGGAGCCGCATTCGAAGGAATGGACCCTAAGAAGTCCATTCAGCGAAACAAGGTTATTTGCCTCGAGTGCGGGAAGGAGTTCAAACAGATCACCAACCGGCATTTGAAGGATCATGGACTGGATGCCAAGGAATACCGCAAGAAATGGGGTTTCCCGGCGCGCCAGGCACTCGCCGCCAAAAGCCTGACCGCGAAGCGCAGGAAGACTGCGAAGGATCTGGGCCTGGGTGAACGGCTGAAGAAGTTTCGCGCCAAGAACAAGAAGGCTTGATCCAGTCCAGCATCGTCCGTTAAGCCGGACCTCGAAGCCGATCTCTTCCAGACCGCCGAGACGGCGGTCTCTTGCTTCCGCACGAAAGGGAATCTTTGAGGTCCAACGGATGGGGGCACGTTGGTCGTGCCTCTGCTGGAAGCCCCACCGGGGCCTTCGCCGAATAGGGAATTGGGCGGTCCTCACATGCAAGGATGACGAGGATTTTTCCTGTCTGGTTATTTAGAAGCCCCGATTAGCCCTGGGCCTACGGGCCATGTGATCCGCCGTCGCCTCAGCCTGGTCCGCGTGTATTTTATGCTCGAAGATGGCTTTTTGCCCTTCATGATCCATGAACGGAACGCGTAGGACCGCTCTCTACAGATCATCCAAGTGAATGGAGATTCGTGCTGAAAGAGAATGGCTGCGAGGCTGGAAGACGGCTCCGCCACAAACGCGAACCGGCGCTGATTTTTTTCAAATCAGCGCCGGTTCGCGTTGAAGCGTGGTGAGCAATTTGGGAGCGGCATGCGTCTCGGGACCAGCGCGGCGCAGATCCCGCTGAAACGTAGGCCGATGAAATGATTTTATCCGGGTTTGGAAGATGAAGCCTTCCCGGCAGCAGGTATAGGATAGATTTCCATCCGGAAATGGTCTTCTTGGTCAATCTCTGCGTCAATCTGCACGTTTGCTTGTACGGTGACCTGCAGGTCGCCTCCGCGCAAACGATTGATTCCCTTGATATTGACTAAACCGTGACCCGCCGCGGTGTTTTTTCCACACGGCACCTGAAGAGCAGCGGAAAGGATGTTCCGACATGAAGTCGTTCTGGCTCTGTTTCGTTCCACTGTTCGTGGCGGTCGACGCTATAGGGCTCTTTCCCATATTCCTAGGGCTTACCGAAGGGATGGGGGGAAAGCAGATCCGCCGCACGATCCGGCAGTCGGTGATCACCGCCGCCCTGGTCGCGCTGGGTTTCCTTGGCGGCGGGAGCGCGCTCATGCGCCTGCTCGGGATCACTGTGGCGGATTTCATGGTGGCCGGCGGGGTTCTGCTTTTCGGGATCTCCCTGGGGGATCTCCTGACCACGAAAAAACGGCTGCGCAAGCCGGACGGCGAGAGCCTCGGGGCGGTTCCCCTCGGCGTGCCCCTGATCGCAGGGCCCGCGGTGCTCACCACCACCCTTCTGCTCAGCAATGAATACGGGGCTTTTCCGACGGCCCTGGCGCTCGTGAGCAATATCTGTCTGGCCGGTGCGGTGTTCTGGTTCGCCCCGGCGATCAACCGTCTTCTCGGCCAGACCGGGGCGCGAACGGCCTCGAAGATCTCGAGCCTCCTCCTGGCTGCCATTGCGGTCATGATCGTGCGCAAAGGCATCATCGCCTTCCTCGCTGCCGGACTCGGACAAGGGTCCGGATGATCAGTCCTCCCGCTCTTGCAGGGACTTTTCAACCACGCAATGAAGCCCTTCACCCGTTCGGGTCGCCTTGAGGCAAAGGTTGTCCGAAAGGCAGGTGGATGGGCGTCTGTCTCCTTCCTTCCAGCGTTTGATCAGATGCGGTTCGCGGATCAGCGGACGGCAGAGCGAGATGTAGTCGGCGGAGCCTTCCTTTACGATCCTTTCCGCTGTCTCATAGGATCGAATCCCACCGACGAGCATCAGCGGCATCTTCATCCGCGCCTTGAAACGGCGGGCTGCCTGAAGATAATATCCCTCCCCATCCGGGCCTTCGATCCTGCCTTTCCGGATGGGATGGAATTTCCCTGAAAAACCGGTGCCTCCGCTCAGTTCCACCGCATCCATGCCCACGGTCTCGAGTTCGGCGGACACCTGGAGCATGTCGTCCTGCGTCAGGCCCGGCTCGAGAAAGTCCTCGGAGTTCAGTTTGACCATGATGGGAAAACCGTTTCCCACCGCGTCGCGGATGGCCCGGTAGACCTCGAAGAGGAGGCGCGAGCGGTTTTCGAGCGTCCCACCGTAGAGGTCTGTGCGCTGGTTGAAATAGGGTGAGAGGAACTGGCTCAACAGGTATCCATGGGCGGCATGGATTTGGACGCCGTCGAACCCGGCCTGTTTCGCCCGATTTGCAGCCTTGGCGAAGGCGTCGACGACAGCCGCGAGGTCGCCGGCGTCCATTTCCCGGCAGGGTTCGCCTTTGGGCAGGGCGAAGGGGCTCGGTCCGGCCGCCGGGAGACCGCTCAAGGAGGTGGCGGCCTGGTTGCCGGCATGGGCCAGTTGCAGGACGATGACCCCGCCCGCCTTGTGGACGGCCTCGGCCATGCCCCTCAGGCCCGGGAGCAGGTCGTCGCTGTAGACCCCGAGCTGCCTGGGGCCGGCCTGCCCTTCAAGGCTGACGTAGGCGTGTCCCGAGATGATCAGGCCGACGCCGCCCTTGGCCAGATCGGCCATCATGGCATTGAGTTGCGGGGTGCAGCCGCCCGTCTCGGCGGCAAGGCCTTCCCAGGTGGCGGAGCGCACAAAGCGGTTGCGAAGGGTGAGCCCCGCGATGGTCGTGGTTTCGAAAAGATCGGGCATCCGTATCTGCCTCCTGTTGTTCGGGGTTCAAGCCGGCTCCTTCGTCAGGTGCCAGCAGTGGTGGATGTTTTCATGCCTCGCGAAATCCTTCGGCAGGGTCGCGCGCGTGATGTCCCTGATGCTGCAGGAGCTCAGGAGCTGCTCGTTCAGTTTGAAGCTTCGCCGGTTGGTGGAAAAGATCAGGTCCCCTTCCGGTGCAAGCAGCTCCAAGGCCTGGGCGAGCAGTTCCGGATGGTCGCGTTGGATGTCGAAACTCTCTTTCATCCGCTTGGAATTGGAGAATGTGGGGGCATCGAGGAAGATCAGGTCATACTGGCGTGAGGGCGGGCTTTCCGCAGAGGCCTCGGCAAGCCATTGAAGGCAGTCGGCCTGGATCAGTTCCTGTTCCGCCGCATCGAAGCCATTCAGCTCGATGTTGCGCCGCGCCCAATCGAGATAGGTGGCGGAGAGGTCCACAGTGGTGGTGCTCCTGGCGCCGCCCGCGAGCGCGTGGACCGTGGCGGTTCCTGTGTAGCCGAAGAGGTTGAGAAAACGTTTTCCGTTGGCCATGGTCCGGATGAGGTCCCGCGTAATGCGATGGTCCAGGAAAAGCCCCGTATCGATATAGTCCGTCAGGTTCACCCAGAAGCGGCAGGGGCCTTCCTTGACGATGGTGAAGCGGCCGAGGTCGTCCTGTTTCCCATACTGCCCGGCCCCTCTCTGACGCTGCCGGACCTTGAAGAAAAGGTGGTCCGGCGGGATGTCGAGAACGGAGGGAATGACCGCCAGGGCCTCGGCGCGCCGCTCCTCCGCCCTGCGAGGACTTACCGTGAGCGGGGCCTCGTATTCCTGCACGTGGGCCCAGAGGGATTCGCCCCGGTACAGATCGATCGCGAAATTGTACTCGGGGAGGTCCGCGTCGTAGACGCGGAAGCAGTCGACCCCTACGCTGCGGGCCCAGCGTGAAAGCACCTTCAGGTTCTTTTTGAGGCGGTTGCCGAGCATCTCACCGCCCGGGCCGATCTCCGGGGCGGGCGGCTTGGGGGCCTCCGTCCGAGGGGGCTCGAGGCGCCCGCTGCCGGGTATGCGGCGCACACGCCTCCCGGACGGGATCTCGAAGGTCAGCAGTTCACAGCGCAGCGGCCCGTTGTAGAATACATGGGTCCTGTCGGGGCGGATCCCGATTTCCCTCCCGAGACGTGGGTTGCCCGTGAAGACGGCCGCCTTCCACCCGCCGAAGCGCGTCTTGAGGATGTGGCCGATTTCACCGTAAAGCGGGATCAGGGCCGTTTCCTCCCCGATGCGCTCGCCATAAGGGGGATTGGTCACGAAAAGTCCGGCAGGCAAATCTCTCGATGGCATGGCATGGGCGATTGCACAGGCTTCCACCCGAATCCTTCCCTGGAACCCGGCCCGCGCCGCATTGGCAAGACTCACCGAAACCGCCGCAGGGTCCTTGTCCCAGCCCATGATGAGAGGCAGTCTCTGAATCCCGGCCTCGCGCCTTTCCCGGGCCTCTTTGAGGAGCCTTTCCCAGAGGCGTGGGTCGTGGCCCCGCCACCCGAGGAATCCGTAGTAGGGTCTGAGGAGGCCGGGCGCAGCGTCGGCGGCCATGAGGGCCGCTTCGATCAGAAGGGTACCCGAACCGCACAGAGGGTCGGCGAGCGGGCCGCCCCGTGCAGCGATTTCGGGCCAGCCCGAGAAGGCGAGCACCGCTGCGGCCAGGTTCTCCTTCATGGGTGCGAAGACGCGCTCTTCGCGGTAGCCCCGGAGATGGAGGCTCGATCCGGCCAGGTCGAGGCTCACCATGACGCGGTCTTTCTTGATGTAGGCATTGACTCGCACGGAAGGCTGCAGCAGGTCAACCGAGGGGCGGACACCGCCTGCATCCCTGAACTGGTCGACGATGGCATCCTTGATCTTGAGTGCGGCATACCTGGAATGCGTGATGGCGGATTGCTCAATCTTGCAGTCGACAGCGAGGGTGTCCGAAGGCCCGAGATGCTGCGACCAGTCGATCGTCCGGATTCCTTCGTAGAGCGCCTCGGGCGAAGCCGCGGGAAAACTCGTGATAGGCATCAGGACGCGGTTTGCCAGGCGGGACCACAAACAGACGCGGTATGCGCTTTCCAGATGGTCCTCAAAGGCCACCCCGGCGCGCCCGGGTACGATCTTGTGGGCGTTGAGAGCCTTGAGCTCTTCCGCGAGAAGGCCGCCCATGCCCTTCGGCGCCGTTGCATAAAATCGGTAAGAAGCCTGCAAAAATGGTCTCCTCGGTGTTTCGATCGGCGCGGCTGCCCGGGAAAAGGGCGCGCCGCGGCCTGGAATGGCTGTTCTGGAAGGGGGCCGTCAACCGGATGTAAAGGCAGCAAAGCCTCCACGCCGTGGATCGGTGGGGATGCATCGGCAGGAGGCTTTTATCGGCGGAGCAAACAGCACTTAATTGAAAAATGATAACGGAACGGCATCTGGATTGCAAGACCTGTTTGGGTGCGATCACCCCGTTTGCCTGTTAAATTGTGGACACCTGCGCCGACCTCTTCATGAACTGCCGACGGGGGCTCTGAGACTGCATCTCTGAGAAATAAGAGGGCCAGGCCTCTTGGGGAGGCCCGGCCCTGGCGCGTTCATCATGAATTGATAAGTGGATGGTTTAGGCTATTTAATGTCGATCTTCCTGGATTTCTCGCCTTCTTTCTTAGGCATTGCTACCGTCAGGACGCCGTCCTTGAACTGGGCATCCACCTTGGATTCATCGATTCCTGTGGGGAGGCGGAAACTCCTGGTGAAGGAACCATAACGGGACTCCTTCACGTAGTAATCTGCGCCTTCCTCTTCCTTTTTGGTTTCCTTTTTTCCGGTGATCGTCACAACGCCGTCTTCGTAAGTTACGCTGATGTCGTCCTTGGTCATCCCGGGAAGTTCTGCCTTCAGCAAATACTTCCCTTCCTTTTCGCTCAGGTCAACACTCGGAGTCCACTCTTCACCCATGTCCCTCATCCACTCGGGCCACAAACGATCGAAGAAGACGTCTCCCCAACCTTCGCGCCCGAAGGGCGTCATCCATGACGGCCTACGAGTCCTTTTAACCAGTTCCGTTGTCATTACGACACCCCCTTTCTTTGGCAGGCAGGTTCAAGTTTTATATATTATAACACCTGTCGCCAGCTTAGATTTCATTTATTTAATAACCATCTTTGTGCGGTTGTCAACCTGCTCGCAACATTTCTTCTTCGCGGGATGGCGTCTTTGGCACGAGCTGGAGCGTGCGGCGCCCATGGGCGTCAAACGGGCGCGGAAAAGGCTTCCCGCTGCACCCTGGCCTCCAATGCGGAAAGGGAGTTTTGTTCCTTCACACGCTCCGCGTGCTCAGTCCCATCCCCTCGCGGCGGGTTTCCGGGCTTCTTCACCCCCATCGGGTCCTCTCTCCCAGGCCCTCGCGGCGGGTTCGCGGTCTGTACATATCAAGGAAAGAGATCGCTGGTGCGCAGGCGGCCTGAAGCCGGTGCACGAAAGGGGCGGATTGACACCGAGACTGCCAGCAAAGGCCGTTTCCAGGTTGGAAACTACCGGGCTTCTCACTCGACCATGCCCTGCAGCACCCCGCCGATGGATTCATGGATGACCAGGTCGGCGCTTTGATCCAGGTGAGTGGGATCGCGATTGACAATGATGAGCCTGGAGCCGTTGCGCAGGACTTCTTCCGGGACGGACGCGGCCGGGTAGACGACCAGGGAAGAGCCGAGGACTATGCATAAGTCGCAGGCCGCTGCGAGGTGCATGGCCCGTTCCATTTTGTCCATGGGCATGCTCTGGCCGAAGGAAATGGTGTCCGGTTTGAGGATGCCGCCGCACGCCTCGCAATAGGGGGCCTTGACGCCGCTATGCAGCAAGGCCTCGATGGCTTCCCGGTCATACGGCTTGCCGCAGGTGAGGCAGGAGACCGTGAAGGCGGTGCCGTGGATCTCGATGATCCTCTCCGGGGAGTTCCCCGCCTTGTGATGCAGGCGATCGATGTTTTGTGTGACGACCGCCTCGAGCTTCCCCGCGTCCTCGAGCCGCTTGACCGCCAGATGGGCGGGGTTGGGAAGGGCATCCCGCATGGTGATCCAGTATTCCGAGCTCATGCGCCAGTAGGCTTCCCGTGCGCCTTCGTCCGAGATGATCTTGTGGAAATAGAAATCGGACGGGTCATATCGGCTCCAGATGCCGCCCGGACTCCTGAAGTCGGGGATGCCGGATTCGGTGCTGAGACCCGCGCCGCTGAAGACCAGGATCCTTCGGGCCTGCTCGATGAGGGTTCTGCCTTTGCTCAAGAGCGCATCCATGGTGTCGCCTCCCGGGGATGGGATTGAAAGACCGTTTGGGAAGAGGGCGGGACGATGGGTTTCCCGCGCGGTGCCTCCGCCAATCTCATGGCCTTTTTCCGAAGCATAGGGTAGGCTGAAAAGGAAATCAAGCCTCGGATGTTCCGATCGGCCCTCGGAAAACCAGCGGCTTGGAAGCGGCGCGCTTCATGAAGAGGCCGCTGGGAACGAGGCTGCTGCAGGGCCGGCCGAGGCCTGGAAGAGTGAAGAGGTCCCTTGAAGGATGACAGGAAAGGGGAGTTTCATGAGAATCCGTGACGGGATCGTGGTCGATGTTCCCAGGGAGGGCAAGGTCAAAGTAGCAGTTCGGCCTCAACCCTTGAAAGGGAACCATGTTGGGGCGCAGGACCCGGATTTTGCCGTTCGGGACGATCCCGCCGTTTTCGAGGTCGCGAACACGGTCGGGGCCGAGGTAGGCGACACCGTGCTGCTCGTGGCCCCCGACAGGGCCGGCACACATCATTTCCTGCCGTTTGTGGGCCTGATTGCGATCGGCGGCCTGCTCGGGTTGCTGATCTTCCGCCTGGTGGACAATCAGTGGGCCTTCAGCGCCTATGCCGGGGCGCTGGTGTGGTGGCTGGCCCTCGTCCCGGGGGCCGCCGTCGCGGCCTTTTTCCTGCGCCGAAGCGGCCGGGGCGGCGGTTTTGCCATCGACAGGGTGCTCAAAAAGGCGCCACCGCCTCAGGAGCGATCCGGTCCGGACGGACCCCGTTGTTGACGAAAGACGGTGATTGGAGATCCCCCAAGGAAATTTTTCGGGGAGGAGGTAAGCGGCGGCAGCACGAGGCAATGCCCGTGCGGATGATCCGACCGCCTCCATGAGCGGCGCTTGAGTGGGATCCGATTTTCGTGAGCGCTGTTCAGCCATCTGGTTATTTGACGGCTTCTGTGCTATATCTTCCCCGTCGCTGAGCGTCGACTTCCCTGGCGGCCTTCCGCGGACGGCTCGAAGACGGTGCGCTTCGCGGGGATGGCGGTCGATCGGTGCTGGATTGGAAACCGGGTTCTACAGCCGCCCGCTCAGGGGAAGCTGCCCTCACGCTCGAATGGGCGTTGCACGGACCCTGCCGGCCAGGCGCATTTCGGGGGCGCTTTTTCTTGAAACATCCGGCTGTAAGCCGTTAGAGGAGGGAATCATGGCGACGTCCAAAGAGGTTCGGCACGCCGGTTACTACATGGGCCGGCTTTCGAAAGACTGCGACCTCCTCGAGGCGCTCGAGCGGTTCTGCATCGAAAAGGGGATTACGCTCGGGCGCGTGGAGGCCCTCGGGGCTTTGCAAAAGGCGAGGCTCGGCTATTATGATCAGAAAAAGAGGACCTATCGCTATCTGGATCTGGATCGAAACCTGGAGGTGACCTCCCTCATGGGGAACATCTCCCTGAAGGACGGGCGCCCGATGGTACACGCCCACATGACCCTGGCGGACAGGGAAGGCAAGGCCTTCGGGGGGCATCTCACGACGGGGAACGTCGTTTTCGCCTGCGAGTTCGTCATCCAGGCCTTCGAAGGGGCGGTGCTGGAGCGGACATTCGATCCGGAGACGGACCTCTTTTTGTGGGATCTGAGATGATTCTCAGGCGCTTTCAGGGGAGGATCCGTGGCCAGGTGATCCGAATCCGTGACACGGAACCGCCCGGGGACGGATGAGATTCCGGCATTCACCTTTGCCCGGCAGGTGGTTCGGGAAAGGGCGCAAGTTTTGATATCGAAATCCTTGAAGGAGGCTGTTGCATGACAGAACAATCGAAAATGGACCCCGAAACGCTGTCCATGGTGATGGAGACCATCGCGAAACTGGAGCGGGAGCGCCTCCCCCTCGAAACGAGACTGGCCCTGGATCAGGCCGGGGACTTTCCCATGGACCTCATCCGGTTCATGTTGGGGCCGGAGGTAGCGCTTCACCTGATCTTCATCCCCGAGGAATACGGCGGTCTGGGGGCCGGCGCCACCGAGATCGCCCTCGTGAGCGAGCGGATGGCCAGGATGGATCTGGCCATTGCGACCTCCTTTCTGGCGATCTGCCTCGGTATGGACCCGATCCGGGTGGGAGGGACGCCCGAGCAGAAGGCCAAGTACATCACGAAGATCGCCGAGGAAGGCCTGATCGTCGCCTATGGGGTGACCGAGCCCGATGCGGGGTCCAATGTCCAGGCGTTGAAGACGAAGGCCGAACGGGTGCTGGACGATGCGGGCCAGATCACCGGCTACCGGCTGAACGGCCAGAAGCAGTTCATCACGAACGGCGGGGTGGCGGATCTCTACACGATCCTCGCCGACACGCCCGAGGGGCCGTCGTTCTTTGTCGTGGAAGGCGGGGCGAAGGGGCTCGTCCCGGGTAAGCACGAAGACAAGCACGGCATCCGGGCCTCCGACACCTGCCCTCTGACCCTGGAAGACCTGTTCGTCCCGGTGGAGAATCTTCTCGGCGGCGTCGAGGGACAGGGGCTGAAGCAGGCCAATCAGGTCTTCGGGTATACGCGCCTCATGGTGGCGACCTTCGGCCTTGGCGGCGGGATGGCTTCCCTCGAGCGTGCGATCCGCTACTCTAAGGAGCGCATTCAGTTCGGCGGGCCGCTCTGTGAAAAGCAGGGGTACACCCACCGGCTCCTCGTTCCGCACGCCGTGCAGCTCGAGGCGGCTCGGGCCTACATCGAGTGGGTCGGCCGGCGTCTGGACACGGTCGATGAGGATCTGCAGGTCGAGGGTTCCATCGCGAAGTATTTCGCCACGGAAGCCGGCGACGCCATGGCCAACGACGGCATCCAGGCCTTCGGGGGGTACGGCTACATCCGGGAGTACGAGGTCGAGAAGATCAAGCGCGATGTGAAGATCCTGACGATCTATGAGGGGACGAGCGAGATCCAGCGCAGCATTATCTCCATGTTCCGCATGCGGGAGACGGTGCGCTCGAAGGGCGGCTTCTATGAGCAAATGGCCGCCCGGGCGCTCGAGCTGCCTGTTTCGACCGGCGGCCCCCAGTTGTCCGATGCCTTGAAAGTCCTGAACGAACTGATCCTCGGGGCCCGGAAGGCGAAGCTCACGCGCCACCAGATCGTCATGTTCCTGCTGGCGGACATGATCACCTGGTGCGAGGTGGCCTTCGCTCTCTGCCGGAAGGCCGCTGAGGATTCGGGCGACCGGCGGTACTCGAAGGATTACCTGGAGGCGGCGGCGAGGCTCTTCGTATGCGAGGCCCTCGAAACCGTTTATACCAAAGGGCTTCGGCTCTCGCAGGGCGCGGGCGACGAGCCTCTGCCCGCGTTGATGGGGGTGCTTTCGGCCCTGCCGCTGGCCGAGTGCCTGCAGGGGATGCTGAGGGACATGGATCTGGTGGCGGCGGAACTGGTGGCTTGAGATCCGCGCGAATGAGGGAACGGGTGCGGCGCAGGTGATGGAAAGGAAAAGACCATATCGGAGACGTCCTCCTCGAAAGGGACGACCTCCCGCGCGGACGGTCCGGGAGAAAAGGACCCCGCCCGCGCTGCGCACCCGTTTGGACAAGAGCCTGAGGCCCGTGTTCGCGAAGATCGGTGTGCCCGAGCCGGCCCCGTTCCAGCCGGACCCCTTCCAGTTGGAGGCCCTCGCGCTGATCCGTGATTATGATGTTCTGGTGAGCGCTCCCACGGGCGCCGGCAAGACCTGGATCGCCGTCCAGGCGATTCACGCCGCCCTGGCCGAGGGCCGCCGCACCTGGTATGCCTCTCCCCTCAAGGCCCTTTCGAATGCCATCTACCAGGAGTTCATCCAGGAGTTCGGGGGCTCGAACTGCGGCATCCTGACGGGGGACCGCAAGGAGAACGCCGATGCCTCCGTGATCGTCGGGACGACGGAGATCCTTCGCAACCAGCTCTACGACGCCATGCACGAAGGCACCCAGGTGCGGGCCGACCTGGTCGTTCTGGACGAGGCCCACTACCTTAGCGACCCCGACCGGGGCGTCGTTTGGGAGGAGGTCCTGATCTACCTCCCCTCCCGGGTGCGGCTCCTGCTCCTCTCGGCCACCGTGTCGAACGCCCGGGAGGTCTGCGCCTGGCTGAAAGAGGTGCGGCAGTCGGAGAATCGGGTCGTGCGGGCCGCCGACCGCCCCGTGCCGCTCGAGATGCTCTTTCTCTTCCCGGATTCCTTCATCGGGCCGCTTGGCGGGGCCAAGGGGCTGAGCCCGCGGATCAGGAAGTTCATGCAGTCGCCGGGGGCCAAAGGACGCAGAGACAGCGGCCGGATGGATTTCGGGGCGGTCATCTCCGCGCTGCGGGAGTACCGTCTGCTCCCGGCGATCTTCTTCCTGAAATCGCGGGCGGATTGCGACCGGGCCATCCTGACCTGTCCGCCGGTCGAACACGCGGAGGACACACGTTCGGAGATGGAGGCGGAGATCGAGGCCTTTCTCGCGCAATACCCCCACCTGCGCGGGCACCGTCAGATGGGCTCCCTCGTGGAGTCGCGCGTCGCTTCGCACCACGGAGGGCAGCTCCCCTATTGGAAGCTGCTCGTCGAAAAGATGATGAACCGGGGCTGGCTCGATGCCATCTTTTCCACCTCGACCGTGGCGGCGGGCGTCAATTTCCCCGCGCGGACGGTGGTTCTGCTCCAGAGCGACCGGTACAACGGCCGCGAGTTCATCGATCTGACCTCGACCGATCTCCACCAGATGATCGGCCGGGCCGGCCGGCGCGGGAAGGACTTCATCGGCTTCGCCCTCCTCGTCCCGGGAAGGCACCTGGACCCCCAGCTGATCTATGATCTCCAGGATGCCCCGCCGGAGCCGCTTGTCAGCCAGATCCACATCAACTTCTCGATGACCTTGAACCTGCTCCTCTCCTATGGCCCGGAGGAGATCAAAACCCTCCTCGAGCGATCCTTCGCGGCGTTCCAGGAATCCCGCTTCGGATCGAGTGTCCAGCAGCGCTGGGATGCGATGGTCTCGCGCCTCAGGCGGGTCCTGCCGGAGGGGCGCTGCGACACATCGGACCCCTTCGCTGTCATCGAGAACATCCAGAAGACGGCGGAGCTTCAGAAGGATGTCCGAAAACTCGACCGTTTAGTGCGGAACGAGGCGCTGGCGGCCCTGTACCAGGCCTATTTGAAGCCGGGGCGCCTCTTCCTGCACAAGAACGGAGCGGTCTATGTCGTTTTCCGGACCCAGCGGGAACACCGGCAGCTCGTCTGCGCCGCCTACAACCTCAAACGCCTGCCGCGGTCGCGCAAAGGGCGGATCCCCCTGCGCAAGGTGCCGATTCACCAGATCAAGACCCTGTACGACTACCGTGTGGAACTGCCCGAGGCCTTCGACCCGGAAGAGGTCGCGCGCTTCTTTGCCGAGGTCCCTACGGAGGACCTGCCCGTCCTGAACGTGGAGGTCTCGGACGCGGACCTGGGAGGGGAGGAACTCGAGAGGATTCGGGAAAAGCTGCGCGCGCTGCCCTGCGAGCGCTGCGAACACCGCAAGGCCTGCCACCGGGAGAAAAAGGGCCCTATCCGGCAGCTTTTGAGGGAGCTCGAGGCCTTGGCGGTGCACATGGAAGAGATGGAGGGGGGGCTCTGGCTCAGCTTCAACCGCCATCTGCGGTTCCTCAAGGAAACTGGCTTCGTGGATGCCGCGAACCGGCTTACGCCGGACGGGGAATGGGCCTCCAAGCTGCGGCTCGACCAACCCCTGCTCATTGCCGAACTGATCCGCAGGAGAGGACTCGAAGAGGTGACTCCGGAGCTGCTGGCCGGGGCGCTTGCGCCGTTCGTGTGGGACCGGGTGCAAGAGGTGGAGCTTCGGCTGGGCGGTGGCATCGGGCTGGACCGGGTGGAGGCGCTCTTCGACCGGATCCTCGACCTCATCGATCCCATCCGGGAGCTGAAGGCGCGGCGGGGCTTCGCGAACCCTCCGATCCTCTTCTGGCCGGCCGCGGCCCTGTATCTCTGGGCGCGCGGGGTCCCGTGGGAGGAGCTCCTGCGGTGGGTGGCAATCGATGAAGGGGACATGGCCTCCCTGATCATGCGGACAGCGGATCACCTGCGCCAGGTGGCCAATCTGCGGGAAACCCATCTCGAACTGGCTCTGAGGGCCGAAGCGGCCATCGAGCGGATTTTACGGGAGCCGGTTTTCATCGAATAGCCGGATGAATGTTCGGCCGCCGGCTCAGGCCTCGCCGCCTGCCCCCTTTTGCCCCAATCCCTTGAAGCGCAGGACGAGGATGGTGATGTCGTCGGCCTGGGGGGCCTTCCCGGCGAAGGTGTGCACGCTTGTCATGATCGTCCGGACCATCTGATCGATCGGCATTTCTTCTACTTCCTTCAATTTCTGTTCGAGGCGCGCCTCCGAATACAGCGTCTCGTTCACGTCCACCGCCTCCGTCACGCCGTCCGTGTAAAGGAACAACATCTCTCCGGGGCCCAGCCGGACGCTTTTCGAGCGGAAAACGAAGTCTTCCATGACCCCGAGGGCCATGCCGTCCGTCCCCGGCAGCTGCGTGACGGAGCCGTCGCTGCGCATGACATAGGGCGGGTTATGGCCGCCGTTCGCGTAGGTGATCTCCCCTGTCTCGATATCCAGGATGCCGAGAAAGAGGGTGACGAACATGAGGGAGGGGTTGTCGAGCGACAGGTCGCGGTTGACTCGTCCCAGCACCACATGGGGGGCGAGCCCCTGGGTGGCCTTGGTTTTGACCAGGGTCTGCGTGATGGCCATGAAGAGGGAAGCCGGAACGCCCTTGCCGCTGACATCGCCGACGGTGAAGCAGAGATGCCGCTCGTCCAGGAAAAAGAAGTCGTACAGATCGCCGCCAACCTCCTTGGCGGGCTCCAGCGCGGCGCAGATCTCGAACTCGCTGTGGTCCGGAAAGGGCGGGAAGACCTTGGGAAGGATGCCCATCTGGATCTCGTGCGCGATGCGGAGTTCGCTTTCGATCTTTTCCTTGGCCGCCGTGGTCTCGGTGAGGTCCTGGATGTACTGTTTGAGCGCCTGCTGCATATAGGCGAAGGAGTCGGCCAGATGTCCGACCTCATCGCCTGACCGCTTTTCAGGCAGAGGGGCGTCCAGGTTGCCGCCGGCGATGTCCCGGGCGGCCGACGTGAGGGACCGGAGCGGGCGCGTAATCGAACGGGCGATTCCCGCAATGACGAAAAGGAGCACCAGAAAGCCCGCCAGGACCAGCGTCCACACCGTGCGGTTCAAGGAGACGATGTCGGCCATCAGTTCGTTCTGGGGAAAGAGGACCGCCAGCGACCAGCCGCTGGATGCGAGCGGCGAGTAGCCCATCCAACAGGCCTTGTTCGTCATGGTGCAGAAGAACGGCGTGTAGCCGGACTGCTCATCGATCATCGAACGTCCGACCTCCCTCAGCTCCGGGTCGCTGCGCGCCTCGGCCAGGCTGAAGATGGTTTCGTTCATGATCAGATCGCGTCGCGGGTGGGTCACGAACGTCCCGTTCTTGGAGAGCAGGAAGGCGTAGCCGGTTTCGGCGATCTGGATGCCCCCCACGATCTTCTGCAGCCAATCAAGGGAGATGTCGGCGGTGACGATGCCCATGATCCGGCGCTTTCCCAGCACCTCCCGGTAGAAGGGCACGGAGTAGGTAGCCATGATGATGTCGCCGCCCCCCTCGTCGTAGTACGGTTCGCTCCAGATGGGGCGTTGCAGTTCGTGCGGGATCTGATACCAGTCGCTGTGAAAATACTCGGAAGGCAGGTATCGGAATACGACCCCGTCGGAGCTTTTGAAGTAGTAGGGGGCGAAGGCCAGGGTGTTCCGGTTGTAGCTGTAGGGTTCGAAGGCGATGGCGGCGCCATAGATCTCGGGGTTGTTTTCGACCAGGGCCTTCAGGATGTCCATCATCTGGCCGCCGTCGCACGGGGCGCTTTCCAGGAAGAACGCAAGATTCTGGGGGACTTTTTCCACGGCCGCGAGGACGCGGTCGAGTTGGTTGGTCGTGGCGATCATAAGTTCGGCCGCGTTTTTTTCGATGTTCTTCGCGATGAGCCGGCGGGAGACGCCATAGTTGTACCAGAAGGTCAGGCCGAAGATCACGCAGCAACTGAGCAGGATGAGACAGACCAGCTTGAAGGCGATTCCTTTATGGCGCGGCATCGGGGGTGCAATCCTTGTGGAAGGAGGTGAATTCGGGGACGGCGTCGATGAAGCCCTCTTTCTGCATCATTTCGGCTGCACGCTGATAATCGGCCCTGAGGAGGAGGCCCGTTTCGGACCAGGCGCCGGAGGCGGGCCGCATGAGGTCGTGCATCCGCTCCAGCATCCATTTCTGGTGCACCCGGGTGGCAGGAATGTGGGCGTCCTTCAGGTTCTTCATGACCACGTCGAGCGTCTCTTCCACGTGGTCGAAGGCGTAGAGCCAGCCCTCGATCGACGCCTTCATGAACGCGCAGCAGAGCGCCGGATCCTCCTGCAAGGTGTGCTCCAGGACGTAGATGCCGTCCTCCGGGAAATTCAGCCCGTATTCATGGAAGAAGAAGGGCACGAGTTCGTCGGGATTGAGGCCGGCGTTGATGATCGTGTGGTATTCGTTGTACCACATGGCCGAGGCTGCATCCACACCGTCCCGCAGGAACAGATTCACGGAGTACGACTGGCGGATGAATTGGACGTCCAGACCGAGCTTTTTGAAGAGGGCCCTTGGCTGAAGCTGGAAGATCGGCCCCCAGACCCCGACCTTTCTGCCCTGCAGGTCCTGAATGGTCCGGATGCCGCTCGACTTCTTGGCGACCAGCATGAGGGCGGAGCGTTGGACCATCTGGGCGATGTTTACGACAGGGATGCCGCTGTCGCGCATCTCGAGTCCGGTGCAGAGCCAGAGGGTGGCGAACTGGGCCTGCCCGCTGGTGAGGCAATCGGCCGGCGGGTTTGCGGGTCCGCCGGAGATGATGGTGAGATCGATGCCGTGCGCCCGGTAGAAGCCTTTTTCGAGCGCCATGTAGTAGCCGGCGAACTGGGCCTGAGGCACCCACTGCGGGATGAAGGCGGCCTTCTTGAGGGGAGCGGGTTCCGCGGCCCATACCGGCAGGGCCCAAAGGAGGGCTGCAAGGAGGAGAAACGGCATTTTTCTTCTTCCCATCGGCATCTCGTGCTATGGTGATTTCCATCCGGAAAGGGCCTTGTCCAGCCGATCAGCGCGTTCGCTTGTGCGTCGACCTCCAGGTCGCCTCCGCGCAAGCGCTGGATTTCCTTGATATGGGCAACCCGGGACCCACCGCAAAGCGCTGGGGCTGAGCACGCGAAGCATAGCAGAATAAGGCTTGATTTCCAAGCAGGTTCCGCTTGTTTTCCTGAAAGATCCGCCTCGCTGGAGCTTCAGAAAAGATCCTTCCCGGATGGCAACCGGTGGAAAGAGGGGCTGAGGGGATCAGGGCGGCGGTTTGGCCTTAGGGCTCTGCCGGCGCCGCATCGAACCACCGAAGCGAGGATCAAGATGAGAGGCGAGCGGTTATTCCACATGAGAGGCGAGGGGTGATTCCAGCATATCGGCCACAGAAGGAGAGGTTTGCCTTTGAGGCGCGATATGCGGCAGGGCTCTGGAGATGACAAGATGATCGACATGCGCGCGGCCGTTCGTTTCAACGAAGCGGTTGCGAAAGACCTCTTCCTGATGGGCCTCGAGGCCCCTGCGATCCTTGACTCGGCGCGCCCCGGGCAGTTCGTCATGCTCGGCCTCGGTGAGGGGGTTGATCCGCTGCTACGAAGGCCCTTTTCCATCTGCGGGCGTAAGGACGAGGATACGCTCCTGATCCTCTACCGGATCGTGGGACGCGGGACGGCCCTGCTCGCGCGTCTGGGGGAGGGGGTCGACCTCCCGTGCCTCGGCCCTCTGGGCCGCGGGTTCAACCCGCCGGAGGACGGTGGAGCGGTCGTCGCCGTGGCGGGCGGGATCGGGATCGCGCCGCTCGTGAGCCTGATGCAGTCCCTGAACCGCCGCCCGTGCGAATGTCTGATCGGGTGCAGGACGGCCGCGGAGCTTGTGCCACTGGATGCCCTTGTGCCGCCTGACGGGGTGATCCGTGTCATTACGGATGACGGAAGCTCCGGCCGGAGGGGCCTGGTCACAGACCTGCTCGAGGAGCGCCTCGGCCGAAAAGAGAAGCCCCCCGGCCTGATCTGCGCCTGCGGGCCGCAGCCGATGCTCCGGGAGGTTGCGCGTCTGGCCGCGGAGGCGCATGTCTCCTGCCAGGTCTCCCTCGAGGCCCGGATGGCCTGCGGTGTGGGCGCGTGCCAGGGGTGCGTCGTCGCGGCATCGGCCGGCGCCGGCGGTGGATATCTGAGGGTCTGCCGGGAGGGGCCTGTTTTCGACGCAGAAGAAGTGGACTGGGGGCGATCGCATGGGCGCTGAACCGGTCGACATGCGGGTCTCGCTGGGTCCGCTGCAGCTCAAGAATCCTGTGGTGGCGGCCTCCGGGACCTATGGCTATGGTGAAGAATACGCGGAGCTGGTCGATCCGTCCCTTCTTGGAGGCATCGTGGTCAAGGGGTTGTCTTTGAAGCCGAGGGAGGGCAACCCGCCCCCCCGGGTCGTCGAGACGCCCTGCGGCATGCTCAACGCCATCGGGCTCGCCAATTGCGGGCTCGACCGTTTCCTGGCCGAGAAGGTCCCCCTGCTGGAGGCCCTCGACACGACGGTCATCGTCAACATCTACGGGCACAGGTCGGCGGAATACGGCGCCCTGGCAAAGGCCTTGCGGGGGGTCGACGCGGTCGATGCCCTGGAGGTGAACATCAGCTGCCCGAACGTCGAGTGCGGCGGCCTGGCCTTCGGCACGGACCCGCTCGCGGCTGCGAAGGTGACCGAGAGCGTTGTGCGCCATGCTGACAAGCCCGTCATCGTCAAGCTGTCACCGAATGTCACCGACATCCGCGTCATCGCCAGGGCGGTCGAGGCAGCGGGGGCCGACGCGCTTTCCCTCATCAACACCCTGACCGGAATGGCGGTGGATGTCGGAACCCGGCGGCCGCTGCTGGGGAATGTCTCCGGCGGCCTTTCCGGCCCGGCGATCAAGCCTGTCGCGCTTTATATGCTTTATCAGACGGTTCGGGCCGTCCATATCCCGGTGATGGGGATGGGCGGCATCATGGGGGCGAGGGATGCACTCGAGTTCCTGATCACTGGCGCAACAGCGCTGCAGGTCGGGACCGCCCATTTCGTCGATCCGAGGGCATCGATCGAGATTGTGGCAGGGATCGAGCTTTACTGCCGCGATCACGGGATTGGGAGGGTGGCGGACATTTCGGGGACCCTGGCTGTCTGAAGCCCTCGATAGTCGCGCTCATGCTGCGTTTCCCGCCGTCTGCAGCATCTCAGCGCGAGGACGGCGGCCGGGTCGCGAGCCCGGAGGGCCATTGGTCAGTGCCGATGCACCCGGAACGGTCTTCCCCGCCGGTCGCCCGCGCAGCGGCAAGCGGTAAAATTTAAGTTCAGCGATGGCGGCTAACACTGTAAATATTTGTTCTATCGAAGAATTACCCGGGATAGGCTCTGGGCGGTCGCCCGGATGAGACAGTGAAAGGATCAGAGACATGGAAGAGAAACGGCCTGACAAGGAAGAAATGGCCAGGCTTCAGGACAAGCTTGTCTATCAACCGGCGCTGGTGTGGGACGCCATCGGCTTTGAAGAGCGGGAGGCTGTTTTTCGGTTTGCCGATGCCTACAAGCCCTTTCTGGACGCATCCAAGACCGAGCGTGAAGCGGTCGAAACCATCCGGCGGCTGGCCCTCGAGAATGGGTTCGCCGAGGCGCCCGGGTCCGGCGGGGGAAAGGCCCCCTTTTTCCGCTCTCGCCGTGGGAAGTGGGCGGCGGTTGTCCGGCCTGGAAGCGCCCCTTTGTCGGAGGGCCTGCGTGTGATCGTTTCGCATACGGATTCGCCGCGGCTGGATCTCAAGCAGCGGCCGGTTTACGAAGAGGCGGATCTGGCATTTCTGAAGACCCATTACTACGGCGGAATCAAGAAGTACCAGTGGCTGGCGCGGCCGTTGGCGATCCACGGCCGGATCCTGCGCGCGGACGGTTCCTGGCTTGACCTTGCCATGGGTGAGAAGCCCGACGATCCGGTCTTCTCCGTGCTCGATCTCCTGCCGCATCTGGCCGCGAAATCCCAGTACGAGAAGAAACTCGGCGAGGCGATCGAGGGGGAGAAGCTCAACGTGATCGCGGGCGCTCTGCCGTTGGGGGATGACGAGACGAAGGACCGATTCAAACTGGCCCTCCTGGCGCATCTCAACGAAACGCTCGGACTCCTGGAGGAGGATTTTATCAGCGCTGAGATCGAGGTCGTTCCGGCGGGTCCGGCGCGGGATGTCGGCTGGGACCGCGCCATGGTGGGCGCCTATGGACAGGACGACCGGGCCTGCGTCTATACGAGCCTCAGGGCTGTTCTGGACATGGTCCCGAGTGAAAAGAGCGCCCTTGTGCTCTTCGTCGACAAGGAAGAGATCGGCAGCGAAGGCGCGACGAGCGCCAGATCGAAATTTCTCGAGGCGGTGGTCGGGGACTGCCTCGAGGCGGCCGGGGAAGATGCGACCGCCAGGGCGGTCGGGCGGGTGCTCGCCGCGTCGGAGGCGCTTTCGGCGGATGTAGCGGGCGCACTCGACCCGGACTATCAGGACGTGCACGAGAAGCGAAACGCCGCCCGGCTGGGCTATGGACCCTGTTTCGTCAAGTTCACCGGCCACCGGGGCAAGGTCGGTGCAAACGATGCCGATGCGGAATACCTGGGCTGGCTGCGGCGGGTCTTCAAACGTGGACGGATCGTGTGGCAGACCGGTGAGTTGGGAAAGGTGGACGAGGGCGGCGGCGGAACGGCCGCTAAATACCTTGCCGTCCATGGCGTGAAAATCGTGGACTGCGGGCCGCCGATCCTGTCTATGCACTCGCCCTTCGAGATCACCCACAAAGGCGACCTGTACATGACCTACCGTGCCTACAGGGCCTTTCTCGAGTGCGGGACAGGGGTCTGAACGTCATGTGGGCTGGAGTGCGCCGCGCGCGTGCCTGACTCTGGCAGGAAAAGCGGGCACACAGCGGTCCTGGCAAGGGCCTCTTGCGCACGTCCGTTCAGGCGGCATGGGAGGCAACCGGCCGGGTGAAGGGATTACTCACCCCTTTTGTAAAGGGGATCCTGCTCTTCAGCCAGATCCTTTTCAAAATGCCCCAGGGGTCTCCGGAAGGTATATATGGCTGGATCGGCCACAAGATACTGATACGTTTCGTCCGTGTTGCCCCCCCAGGCTGCGAACGGATAGGAAACCACGTAGGCGACGCTTCCCAGGACCGTCCCGACGATGCCGAGCGGCCTGACCAACGCCAGATCGAGCAGCATCTTTTCAGCGGTTTGAGGCTCTACGTAGAACTCGTCCGATTGAGCTGAAAATGCCGTCCCGAAAGTCGCCGGGATGAGGAAAAAAAGGAGAACGGTCAGGAGAACCCAACGTGTCTTCTTGTGTTTCATGCGGCTATCTCCATGTGGATGCCATGTCGGCGTTTAGTCTCGTCTCCATCCGGAAATGTTTTTGCGGTAGAACTCGGTTTCCAATCCGGAAATGAGGATTTTTGGCCAATATCAAGGAAATCAAGCGCTTGCGCGGAGGCGACCTGCAGCTCGCCGCACAAGCAAACGTGCAGATTGACGCCGAGATTGGCCAAAAAGACCATTCCCGGATGGAAACTAGTCTCGATCGCCGCCGGCAAAAAGCCGGCGGAATAAATCCCTGAACGTATGAGCGCCCTCCATTCCATGCCTTTCCTCCTTGCCTTTGCGTCCGGCGGGCGGCGCATCGTCGGATGCCCACCACTCGACGACCGCGAAGGCGCAGGAGAGGATCGATTCCAGTGCGGGCAAGAGATGTCTTTCAACCAAGAACCTTTCGCGGCCCTCGAGGACCTTGAAATAGAGGTTCACCTCTTCGACATACCAGTCCTCCAGAGGAGCCATGAAATCGAGGGGGACTTTGACGAACAGGTCTATCAGACCGTTGAGCCGCGCCGAAACCGCCTGTTCCGATAGCTGCCCGAACAGGTCTTTGACGGTGTTTCGATCGGCAGGGTCGCCTTCGGTGTCCACGAGAAAGGTGAGGGTCAGGTAACCGCTGCCGTTTTCACGGCAGGAAGCGGATATCTTCAAGATCCCTTGCTTCGGGGCCGGGAGGCGGCCGGAGGAAAGGCTGAAGCCGGCAAAAGCGATCATCCGCTCGTCGGCCTTCAGGGCAAGCGCGCTCTCCCTCAGATCCAAGATGTTCTGCATCCGCTCGTGCCTCTGGTCGTCCAAGTAGCTGCATCGGTCCGGGATGAAAAGGCCCTCGACGCCCTTTTCCCCGCAGCTCGAGGCCTCACGGCTTCAGGCGAAGGGGGCTGTGTGTATCGTCTCCGGCCGGGGGCGAAAAAAAAGAAGACGATTCAACGATAGACAAAGGGTGGTATCGTGTCAACTGATATCTCCTTCGGAACGCCCGCCTGCCCATGGGTCTTTGGGTGCTCCCGGCCCGATCGAGCTCGCGGCAGCCGGGAACGCCGTCTGTCTCCGGGTCTTTGACCGCTCTGCAGGCCGCGTGCCGTGCGGCGGGGAAGGAAGGCAACGTGGGCTTTCCCACAGCCGTGGAGTCGGCGTGAGTCTTTTCGGTTCAAGAATTCCACCTCCAGGGCTGGGCTCAGCTGGAAACAAAATTGACAAAGGCAGGTAAAGAGGTCTAAACTGCCTCCTGTAATGGGAAAACGAACCAGAGACGTCCGGCTCCTGTAAACGATTCTCAGCATCTGTGTGAACCTGCTGGACGGTGCCTCGAATCAGCGTACGATCAATCCTTAACAACGGCAAGAAAGAGAAAAAGACCTTTATGACCGACGAATCCCTGTCAGATCAGACAATCGCCAGTTCAGAGCCTCAGCGTTTTTTGACCCAGAAGACCTTCGAATCCTTCAATCTGCCTGAAAAGGTACTGGCCGGCATCCGGGATGCCGGCTTCACGCACTGCACGCCCATTCAGGCCCGCGTCCTTCCGGTGGCGCTGGAAGGACGCGATGTGGCCGGCCAGGCGCAGACCGGGACCGGCAAGACGGCTGCTTTCCTGGTGACGATCTTTTCCCGCCTAGATGAGAGCCGCTTTGTGCCGGGCGTGCCGTCCGCACTCATCGTCGCGCCCACGCGGGAACTGGCGCTGCAAATCTACAACGAAGCCAGGATTGTCGGAGGTCATACGGGCCTCAAGCTGGCGCTGGTCGTGGGGGGAATCGATTACCAGAAGCAGGCCCAGACGCTGAAGGCCGGTGTCGATATCGTGATCTGCACGCCCGGCCGCCTGATCGATTATATGAAGCAGGGCATCTTCAAGCCCGACGCCATTCAGATTGTCGTGGTCGACGAGGCGGACCGGTTGCTGGACCTCGGATTCGCCAAAGACATGCGGTTCATTCTCAAGAAACTCCCCAGCTACGAAAAGCGCCAGTCGCTGCTCTTCTCCGCGACCCTCAGCTTCCGGGTCCTCGAGTTGACCTACGAGTACATGAACCTGCCCGAGTTCATCGACGTCTCGCCGGACGAGGTGACCGTCAAGGGCATCGACCAGGCGTTGATCCACGTTGGCATGGAGGAAAAGCTCAAACTTCTTCTGGGGATTCTCAAGCGGGAGGAATGGGAGCGGCTTCTGATCTTCGTCAACACGAAGGCGGAGGTGGAGCGCCTGACCCGCAAGCTCAAGGGAAACGGCTGGCCCGCCCAGGGGATCACGGGGGACGTTCCGCAAAGAAAGCGCCTGGCCCTGATGGAGGCCTTCAAGAGCGGCAAGACGAAGATCCTGGTGGCGACGGATGTCGCTTCCCGGGGAATCCATGTCGAGGATATCAGCCACGTGATCAACTACGATCTCCCGCAGGATGCCGAAAATTACGTTCATCGGATCGGGCGAACCGCACGCGCTGGGAAAACCGGCAAGGCCATCTCCCTGGCCTGCGAGAAGTTCGTCTACCACCTCGAGCCCATCGAAGAGATCCTCGGGTACAAGATCCCCGTGCTCTGGCCGGAGGACGACTGGTTTGTCAAAGACGAGGCCGGCCCGGTAAGGATCGAGGGCGGACGGCCCAAACGCCCCCGGAAGGAGAAGCCGAAGCCGGAGAAGCGTTCTGAGCCAAAACCTGAGAAGCGTTCTGAGCCGAAGCCGGAGAAGCGTTCTGAGCCGAAGCCAGCGGCCCAGGAGTTGCCCGAAGCAGCGCTGGAAGAGGCTGTCGAGCAGCCTGCGATCGAAGAACCCGCCAAGAAGCCGAGGACCGCGGCGAAGCCCGCGGAAAAACGCAAACCGGCGGCGCGGGGAAAAGGGATTGCCATGTCCTCGCAGCCCGGCGGCATCTTTGGACTGGCGCCGTTGTCGTTTCCTGCGTCTGAGGAAGAGGCGGCGAAGCCGGCGGCGAAGAAGCCCAGAAAGAAATCGCGGCGCAAGAGGAAGCCCGCAGCGGAGGGCGAGTCCAAAGCGGAGACCCCCACGACCGCGCCGGCCGAACCCGCGGAATAGACATCCGGGGAATTTCTAAACGGTGGAGGGCTTTTCAGGAGCCCGGGCGACGCACTTCAGCGGATGAAGTTGAAGGGGTGTGTTCCAGCTTGTGGTTCTGGGCGTGCGGGGAATGTTTCTCGCAAGGTTGTCTTCGGGATGTTTTTGCAGGCATCCAATAGCGGCAAGTTTTGGAACGCGCGGGGGACGCTCCTTGCACGGTCGCCAATCGGCCGGAATGCGGCTGTACAAAGAACATCCCCCCTGCGCTTGAGAAGGCTTCAGGACCCGAGAAAAGGGTCTTATGACTCGCCAGGCGCCTTTGCGGCCGCCTGGACGGCCTCGACGATCTTTTTGTATCCGGTGCAGCGGCAGATGTTCGAGGAGACGGTGCGGATCACGTCCTGTCTGGTCGGGGCCGGATTCCGGTCCAGCAGTCCCTTGGCGTTCATGATCATGCCGGAGGTGCAGAAGCCGCACTGGACTGCGCCCTTTTCCATGAAGGCCTCCTGCAGCGGATGGAGTTCTTCCCCCTTTGCAAGCCCTTCGACCGTGGTAATGGATGAGCCCTCGACCTCCGGGGTCAGCACCAGGCAGCTCCGGGTGGGCACGCCGTCTATCATGACGGTGCAGGCCCCGCACGATCCCATCCCGCAGGCCTCTTTCGCTCCGGTCAGATCGAGGCGTTCCCTGAGCGTTTCGAGCAGCGTTTCATAAGGCCTCACCTGTGATGTGCAGGTCTCGCCATTGATCTCGAAGGTTACTTTCCTGGTTTTCATCACTTTCCCTCCTGCACGGTCTTGCTGATGGCCCTTTGCGCAAGGACCCGCACCATTTTCTTGCGATAGGCGGGCGTGAGCACGGCATTCGCCACCGGTTTCGCGTCCTGGTAGGCCTTGTCGGCGGTCTCTTTGAGGGTTGCCTCCGCGAGGTCTTTCAGGTCGTAGACGAGGGGTTCGAGGCCGATGCCCCCGACAGCGATCTTCCCTTTGCCGCCGAGGACCGAGCACGCCGCGCCGACCAGGGGATAATCGATGGAGCCGCGGACGCGCAGCTTTTCGTACGCCCCCTGCGACGTTTTGAGCGGAATGTGGACCCCCGTCAGGATTTCCCCGGGCAGCAGAGTGAACGGGTTTTTTCCCTTGCCGCTGAAAAGCTTCTCCAGTTTGATCTTGCGCTCCCCCTGCGGGCCCGCGATCGCGACGCTTGCCGAAAGGGTCAGGAGCGAAAGGGCGTTGTCGCTGCAGTAGTTGGAGAAGCATCGCTTCGCGCCGGGGGCGGCGTTGCAGACATCTCCTCCCATTTTGAAGCACAGGCCCCGCGCCGTTCTCCAGGCGAGCGACTGGTTGTAGAAAAGACAGCGCGTATTCTGCAGGAGGTTTCCGCCGATGGTGCCCCGCATCTGGAGGGTTTCGCACGAGGTCGCGTCGAGCGAGGCCAGGAGCGCCGGGAAGTACTCCTTGACGGTCTCGTCGTTCTTGAGTTCGAAAAGCGTGGTGTTGGCCCCGATCACGAGGGCCCCTCCCTGCCGGGAAATGGTCTTCAGGGCCTCTATGCCCTTCAGATCGATGACGGCCGCCGGCATGGCGAGCCTCGATTTCACCCGCGGGACCAGGTCCGTCCCGCCTGCGAGGTAAGAGGCTTGGCCTTTAAAGCCCTCGAAGAGGGCGATCGCCGCGGTCACGCTGTCCGCCTTCCGGTATTCAAACTTGGGCATGATCATTTCTTTCCCCCCTTTTTGCCTTCCAGGGCGCTCAAGACCCTGTCAGGGGTGAGTGGAAGTTCACTGAACAGTTCTCCCGTGGCGTTCGCCACGGCTGAGGCGACGGCGCTGTAGGCGTTCATCCGGACGGTGAGGCCGCCCTCCTTGGCGCCGAACGGCCCCTCGGGATCGACGGAGCTGACGATGATCGTCTCGATCTCGGGCATGTCGCAGGCGAGGGGAACCTTGTATTCGAGCAGGTCCGGGTTCAGCAGGAACCCCTTGTCGAAGAGGTTTTCTTCCATGATGGTGGCGACCCCCGCCTGCTGGATCGAGCCCTCCATCTGCCCTTCCACGGCCATGGGGTTGATCGGGCGGCCGCAGTCGTGCGCGGCTGTGAAGCGGGGGATCGTGATCCGGCCGGTTTCGCGATCGATGCTGACCTCGGCGACCGATGTGCCGAAGGAGAAGGTCCCCGCCATCTGGCCTCGGGGGCGCGAGACCCATTCGCGCTCGAAATCGATCTTCGGGAAATACGTGCCCGTGGCTGCGATCGGGTCTCCGCGGAAGAAGGCCTCTCGCACGACCCAGGAGATGGGCATCTTCGTGGACGGGTCCTTTTTGGAATAGGCCAGGCGGTCTTTGAGGTCGACGTCGTCTTCGGGAATGCCGAGCTTCTCCGCGGCGATGGCGATAAGCCGTTTGCGGGCGTTTTCGCAGGCCACGCGCACGGCGTTGGCACCTACGAAGGCCGCCGCCTGCGAGTAGGCGCCGGGGTCGAGATTGGTCACCTCCGTATCGGC
This sequence comes from uncultured Desulfatiglans sp., assembly GCA_900498135.1. NCBI lineage: Bacteria > Pseudomonadati > Thermodesulfobacteriota > Desulfobacteria > Desulfatiglandales > Desulfatiglandaceae > Desulfatiglans > uncultured Desulfatiglans sp. Next base: position 4,376,426 of record LR026961.1, on the reverse strand, counting down.
GTTCACGAGGTTGATGTCCTGCATGGGGACTCCAAGGACCTCGGAGGCGACCTGGATGACCATCGACTCGTTTCCCTGCCCGTTGTCGACCAGGCCCGTCACGAGCGTCGCCTGCCCGTCGTCGTTCAGCTTGACATAGCAGGAAGACCCGGACCGGAAGCCCATCGGGAATCCGCACATGATGGCCACGCTGCCCATGCCGATCCCGTTCAGATCCTTCGGCTTGCCCCACCGCCGCTTGAAGTCGGTGGCCCTGGCTGAAGCCTCGATCGTCTCCTTCAAGCCGCAGCTCGAGATCCGGGATTCGGTGGCGGTCATCTCACCGGGTTTGAGCCCGTTTTTCAAGCGGATCTCCACGGGGTCCAGGCCGAGTTCCTTCGCCATCAGGTCCATCTGGGCCTCGTTGCCGGCGAGGAAGGCCCTCCCGTGGCACCCGTACATGCCGCGGATGCCCTTGTTGGTGAGGACCCGGTAGCCGTTGTAGCGGACATTCGGGAGGCGGTAGCATTCCTCGTAGACGTAGAAGGGGATCGACGTGGCGATCGGGCCGGTGGAGCTGTAGGCGCCGCCGTCGTATACGACCCGGTAGTCCTTCGCCAGGATCGTACCGTCCTTTTTCATGGCGGTCTTGATCGTGGCCTTCATCTCGTGCACCTGTCGGGTGCTGGTGGCGTTTTCTTCGCGCGAGAGGACCAGTTTCACGGGTTTGCCCGACTTGATGGAGAGAAGAGAAGCGACGAGATCGCCCGGGGAGACTTCGGACCGGCCGCCGAACGCGCCCCCCGAGTTGATGGGGCGGACCCGCACGCGGTTGAGCGGCATCTTCAGGAGGTTCGACAGGGCCTTGGCGCGCACATGGGGGCCCGCATTGGGCATCCACAGGTCCAGGAAGCCGTTCGAATAGGATGCGACGACCGCATACGGCTCCATCATGGCGTAGGCCTCTCCCCCGGCCCGGAAGGTGTCCTCCCTGACGAGGAAGGCCTTCTCTATGGCCTTGTCCACCTCGCCCACGTCGATGTGGACGTGGATGTTGATGTTGTTCTGGTACGCTTCGTGGATCTGGGGCGCACCTTCCTGCATGGCCTCTTCGGGGTCGAAAACGGCCGGGAGCGGCTCGAAGTCGACCTCGATGCGGGAGATGGCCTCGAGGGCGGCCTCTTCATCGACCGCCGCGACCGCCGCGATGTCCTCGCCGATGTAGCGCACCTTGTCCCTGGGCAGCATCGCGTGGTCCTGGGTGTAGCGGAAGACCCCCCACTTGATCCCATGGGTGTCGAAGCCGCTGACGGCGGCCTTGACCCCTTTGACTTTCAGGGCCCGCGTCAGGTCGATGCCGCGGATCAGGGCATGGGGATGGGGGCTCCGGAGGACCTTGGCGACGAGCATGTTGGGAAACTTCAGGTCTGCGGTGTAATGCGCCGCTCCGGTGACTTTGGCGAGGGAGTCGCTTCTGACGACCCTTTTACCGACGACATTCAGATCATTCTTCATAACGTTCCCCTGATGGCTGATAGGTTGATGATGTCAGAGGGTCAGCGCGGGCCCGGGCGCCGTCTCCCGTTCCGCGAACGGCGGGCGCCCGCATTCATCTCATTCACGTGCTGACAAGAACATCCTTCCTTTCCAAAGAACCTCGGACAGGATCGAAACAGGGCGCAAACGCCTTCCCGTCACTTGCCGGCTTCCATATCGAACTCGCCGTCCAGCAGCTCTGTCAGAACCCCGTGGAGCTGATTCGGGTGGTGGACAAAGGCGTACCGGTTGCCGAGCAGTTCCCGCGGTTTGTCGTCGATGAGCCTCACGTTTTTCTCCTTCAACTCCGCCATGGCCTTCGGCAGGTCATCGACCTTGTAGGAGATCAGGAAGAAACCCTCCCCCTGCCGGTCGATGAATTTCGCCACCTCGCCGTCCGGTGCAGTCGATTCCATGAACTCCACCGCCACCTCTCCGATGTAATACCGCGCAACCTTGATCTTTTCGGACTCCGCAACGTACTCGCAGGCCGGGGTCAACCCGAAATCATCCTGGTAAACCCTCTTTAAATCATCCAGATCCTTTACGGCAAAACAGATGTGGTCGATCTTCTCAATTTTCATAAACGCCTCGTATCCGTCCGGTAATGATTTTTGCAGCACGACCAGGTTTCCAATCCAGAAATGAAAAATTTTTCTTGTATATGCGCCGCATGCTCAGTCCCACCGCATTGCGGAAAGTTCTGGTTCCTAATTTCAATAAAATCGGCCAGTTAAACGGGTGCGACTAGCAGATTGACACCCAAACAGGCAAAAAAGTCATTTCCGAACGGGAACTAGCTCGCAAGCTCAGTGTAGCGATTCATATACATTTAATGGACTTGGGCAATATAAAGACTAAGATCCTCATCAACAAGCTAAAAACGAAAAATTGAATAAAAAAATGATGGTCTATCTGAATTTGTTGTTTTTATGATGATTTGTGACTAATTGTGAAAACTGATAATAGCATATAAGGCTAGCGGAAAATGCCCCTAGTGAATATTTCAACAAACATATTAGCTAGCTCTTCTAAGTTGATAGGTCCATCACGATTATACCAACGCACAGTATAATGAACCATACCGAAGAAAGCGAATGTTGCAACAGTATGATCAATCGGTTTCATTTTATTTTGGTCGGTGAGCTCTTGCAAGATAGAATAAAACAACTGGACATAGTGACGTTGTTTTTCGTTAAGAATATTACGATGTTGATCGTTAAGAGAATTCATTTCATTTAATAAAAGAATTTCACGTTCTTGCTCGCCTGCAAAATAGCGACTATAAAAACTGAGAACTTGGCTCAACTTATCTTCGGGTGAAAGATCAGAAGCGCAAATATCTTCAATAACAAGTAAAGAATCCTCCATCGCCCCATTCATGAGACGGAAAAGCATCTCTTCTTTACTCTTATAATAATAATAGAGAGAAGCTTGATTCATGCCCAGTTCGTGCGCGATGTCCCGCATAGAAGTACGTTGATAGCCCTTCCGAGCAAACAGATGGGCGATCACGCGGTCGATTTCGAAAATTTTCTGGGTGTTTTTAGGCCGTGCCATGTCTCTCTGATTATTTATGAAACGAACATTTGATAAATAAATAGCGGGTTAGAAAGATGCTGTCAAGCGATTTTTTCGTGTACGAAATCGATGAAATTCAATCTTATACAACTTTTCTGGAAAACAGAATGGGTTGCGCAGTTCGCAAAAGAACCCGGGTATGTAGAGAAAGGAAGCGGATAACTGCTAATCCGTATCTTTTTGAATTTAGAAGCTAAATGACAATAGAAAACACTTCCGCGAAAGACGAATGTTTCTCAAAATCACGTCGACCGATAATGCCCTGATTGGTCTAGGATGTAAAGAGATTATAAAGCTATCCTATATCCATCCGGAAATGTTTCATCCAGCATGGCCCGGTTTTCAATCCGGAAATGAGAGTCTTTTCTTCAGACGCTTCGCGTGCTTATTCCCACCGCTTTACCGCAGGCCTCGGTTTGCCAATATTAAGAAAACCAACCGTTTGCGAGAAAGAGACCTATTGTACACCGCACAAGCAAATCTCAACATTGATGCCCAGATTGGCAGAGAAGACCATTTACAGATGCAAATCTAACATAAACTACAAGGATATATTTATTGGCTGAAGGAAATGCAATCGTCCTCATTTGTAACGATCTGAAACTACAGTACTTTCCTGACAATTTGATATGCGCAAAAATTTTTCTTGACAGGTTATATGAAGAAGGCTATTCATCAAACAAATGTTTGGTGGAAAAATACTGGCCGATTTTATATAACCAAAAAAATAGAGACAAAATTTCAACATCGGCTTCGTGATTATCTCAGCCGTGGAAAAGATAGTTTTCAACCTGGCTCCATGAGGAATGTTGAATCCGCTTTGCACATGACACAATTTCTCCTGTATGTCGCGATGAAGTTGGACAACGTTGGCTTTTCCGTTTCGAAACTTGCCTTAAATGTTTTCGCCAATTCTCTTGGATATACGTTCCTATCAAGTATAGTCACAATGTAAGTTCTAGAATCTAAATATTCATCAGATTTTGCATAAATATAAACGACAGTATTTGCAGTTTTAAATCTGAATTAGAGCCTTACAGATCGAAGAATAAATCTTGTTTTAATCCGGAAATGAATTTTTGCCAGTCGAGAAGTCAATCTGCAGGTTTGCATATGCGGCGACCACCAGATTAGGTTCGCGCATAAGTTAAATTTGGCTACTATTTAAAAAATTCTCATTTCCAGATAAAATTTAATTTAAAAACTGCTGATATCTTTGTAACGGCAAATCGTTTTAAAAATGATGAAGTTTAAATCTCTATATGCATTTTGTAAAGTTATTCCATCTGGTAATAAAAATGAAGAATCAGGAAACCTTTTTAAAAGAGGAGGGTGGCAAGCGATGCGGTATGTTATCGGAGTTGATGTCGGCGGAACGTTTACCGATCTAGTCTGCCTTGATGAAAAAGGTCGAATTCATGTTACCAAAACACCATCGACGCCAAGAGATCCTTCGATTGCTATTATGGAAGGATTATCCAAGGTAGCAAGCATGCTCGATAAAGATGTTAAAACGCTATTCAGAGAAACAACTCACATCACTCACGGTACTACCGTAAGCACCAATACCGTACTTACATGGAGCGGGGCTAAAGTCGGTCTTTTATGCACTCTTGGTTTTAGAGATACTCTTGGAATTCGGTTCGGTATCCGCGAGAATCCGTATAACTTCACAATACCGCAGCCCGACAGTCTTTGCCCTCGTTACTTGCGTATGCCTGTTCAGGAGCGCATAAATTTTGCTGGTGATGAAGTTACGCCGCTTAGTGAAAAAGATGTATATCAGGCGTGTGATTTTTTCAAAAAGGAGCAGGTTGAGGCAGTTGCGATCTGTTTTTTGTGGTCTTTCAAGAATCCTGCTCACGAGAGGAGGGCACTCGACATATGTCGTGCGGAAATGCCCGACTGCTATGTTTGTGCTTCATTCGAAATCCAACCAGAGATTCGTGAATATTGGCGTATGAGTACCTCGGTGATCAATGCTTATGTCGGTCCTAAACTTTCAGCCTATCTGACTAATCTTATGCGCTCTTTGAAAGAAGGGGGTTTTGACGGTCAGTTGCTTATAACGCAAAGCAATGCGGGAGTTATTTTCCCCGAAGTGGCCATCGAGCAGGCAGTCCGAACAGTGCTTTCTGGCCCTGCATGCGCTCCTGCGGCAGCCGCTTACGTAGGTCAAGCCCTGGATCTTAAAAATGTTATCACGGTGGATATGGGTGGTACCAGTTTTGACGTTTGCCTCATTAAAGAAGGGAAACCTATGACCACTCTTGAGAGCGCTGTCGGCGGCATCTATCACATGAAATTACCTCTGGTAGACGTTCATACTATTGGCACGGGTGGGGGGAGTATTGCGTGGTTGGACAAAATGGGGGTTCTGCATATGGGGCCGCAGAGCGCTGGATCCGATCCGGGGCCGGCGTGCTATGGGAAAGGTGGACAAAAGCCGACCAGCACCGATGCCGATCTTGTTTTGGGTTATCTCGACCCCAAATACTACCTTGGAGGGGAGATGGCTCTTTATCCCGAGCTCGCTCACAAAGTTATAGAAGAGGAAATTGCACGCCCGCTAGGCCTTGATGTGGTAGATGCCGCTTGGGCTATGCGTCGGATCATTGATCATCAAATGGTCGATGGAATTTCGATCGTCTCAGTCCAGCGAGGCGAAGATCCGCGCCGTTATACTTTGGTGGTAGCTGGCGGTGCCGGTGCGCTGCATGCTGCGAGTCTCGCTCGGGTTCTCGGAATTCGACGCCTGCTTGTGCCCAAAACATCATCCGTTTTCTGTGCACTGGGCGGTGTTATAGCGGATGTTCGTCATGATTTTGTGCGCTCAATCACTTGCCGTATGGGTAGCGTTGACTTAGGTCAGCTCAACTATGGATTCGAAGAGATGCGCTCGACGGGGGACGAGTACTTGGAACGAGAGGGAATTTCTATACCGGACCGCTATTACATAAAATCCCTAGATATGCGTTACAAGGGTCAGTATCATGAATTGGAAGTCCCCATTCGAAATAAAAATGTTGGAGTAATAGACGGGGATTTAGATGCATCTGCATTGAAACAATTAGTCGATGAATTTCACGAACTGCACGAAAATCTATATTCCTATCGCGATACTACGGAGACTGAAATTCTCAACCTGCGTCTGGCAGCTTGTGGCACCGTACATACCCCTCCATTGGAAGAGTCTGCATTTGTGAGTCGTGATGCATCGGCTTTTATAAAAGGCCAGAGACAAGCATACTTTGAGGATAGTGGCGGATTTAGCTCTACTGTTGTCTATGATGGTGAGAGTATGGAAGTTGGAAATGTAATAAAAGGTCCCGCTATCGTGGAGATGATCACTACCACCATTCTTGTTCCACCAGATGCCTTCTTGGAGGTAACTCCATATTCTAGCTTTCTAATCGAATTGACTAAATAGACAGGAGATCTATCCTATGACAAAGCAATATGAAATCCGGGTAAACCCGGCGGACTTCTCGGTTCTGACCTCGGCCGTTTTCACCATTGCGCGCGAAATGGGACTCAATATGGAACGGACAGCGCGTGCGCCTATCTATTTCTCGGCACACGATTTCTGTACCTCTCTGCTGAGTTTGGACGCAGAGGTTATAGCCTTAGCAGAATATATCCCTGTGTTGACGGGGGCTACACCTTTTGCTGTGAATGCTGTGAGAAAATATTTCGGGGATGATGTTGGTGAGGGAGATGTTTTCCTGGTGAATGATCCTTACACCTTGGATGGCGGTAATCAGTTGGCAGACTGGTGTATTGTTTATCCAATCTTTTATCAAAACGAACAAATTTTATGGGTCGCAAATAAAGCTCATCAACAGGACACAGGAGGTGGTGCGCCCGGTGGATATAATCCCCACGCCATCGATATCTATGCAGAGGGATTGCGTATTCCGCCGCTTAGGATATATAAGGCGGGTCGCGAACGGCGTAGTGTTGTAAATCTAATTATGACGAATGTACGTATCCCTGATGTTCAACACAGTGACCTGTTGTCTCTCATCGGTGCTGCCCGTGTGGCTGAAAAACGCGTCCGGGCAGTCATGGATAACTATGGCCGCGATATTTTTAAGGTATTTCTTGAAGATTTGCTAGCTTACGGTGAATTCTTAATGCGCGCCGAAATAGAGAAAATTCCGGATGGTACTTATCACAGTGAAATTCACGGTGATGTTCCAGAAGCTCCTGTTATAGTATGTGATATGACAGTAGAAGGGGATGAACTCACGGTCGATTTTACAAATAGTGGGCCTATGAGCCGCGAATATATAAATAGTCCTATCGCCAACACATATAGTTCCGTATACCAAGCCATTCTTCAGTCTCTTGGAAAACGTTTTGATGTGCGTTGCGGTGGATGCTATCGACCAATACATATTCGTACCACCCCCGGTACAATAACTCATGCAACCTTTCCTGCTACTCACGGCAATTGTACAAACTTTGTTGCTAAACAGATCATAGAAGCGGTTTGGGCAGCTCTGGCACAGGTGTTACCTCATGAAACTCCCGGAGGCTGGGGGTCTATCCCCTACTGGGTATTCAGCGGTGTCGACCCGCGTCGTGGAGAGGGCTACGGTTCTCCTGACTTTCTTTCATGCGCCTCAGGTGCCGGCGCTATGTGGGGTGTCGATGGTTGGTCAACGAACGGGCCGGTTATCTGCAGTGGAACGCTTTATTATCCAGAGATGGAAGTATGCGAGAGTCTTTATCCCATTCTATGGGAACGCTGGGAATGGGCAACGGATTCGGCCGGCCCCGGACGGTGGAGAGGTGGTTTAGGAGTTCACAATGAATGGGTTGCCAATGGTGGCACTCAACCCATTTTCGTCCATTATGCCGCTGATCCTTATGACTATTATGCTGCTCCGGCTATTGAAGGTGGCCAAACCCCCCCGCCAAACCGCAAAGAGCTTTTCTTGGCTGAAGGACGTCACGTCAGCAACCAGGAGGTGCGCGACAGCAAGGCATTTGTCCTAACCAGTGGTGCCCGGGTGGTGGATTTCGTCCAAGGGGGCTGCGGTGTAGGTGATCCATTGACCCGTGAGGTGGAGGAGGTGTGGAAAGACGTGCGGGACGGTTTAGTTTCATTAGAAAGTGCTGAAAGAGATTACGGAGTAGTGATCGATTCGGAAAACTTTTCCGTTAAACAAAAAGAGACTGAAGATATACGCCTTAAGATGAAAACAAATAGATGATCCCTGCTCAATTTATAAATTACGGCTTTACGAATTATCGTGTTGTCATCTTATTTTTAATGTATTTAATTTGTAAACAATTCACTTTATGAGCATGTATGTTAGACGGATTTCCATACGAAAATGGTATTTTATAACAATGCGGCCTCGATTTGGATGTTTGTGGGGCAACCTACATGTCGCCCCAGAAGTTAACGTTTGATTACGATGATATTGGTTAAAAATCCCCATTTCCGGATTGGAAACCGGGTTCTACTGGGAAATCATTTCCACATGGATCTAGGCAGGTACAGGAAATACCATCAGGCTTCGGGCTTTCCACCCCGGAAGTTAAGCTTTTGCGCATTGAGACGGATCGCTTTTTGACCTCGCGGCTGGGGGTTTTTTGCTGCTGGAGATGCGGTCAGCCGTCCCCCGAGTGTTATAGATGCCACATAGTTATGGGACAGCGAGCTACGTAAGCCGCAGATCGTTTTGTTGGCAACAACTTTTTGCTCCAAGGACGCAACAGTAAAACGAGGCAAATTCCAGCAGTACTGGATCAGAATGAAAATTTCAACAAAAGATGCTTGGCGACAGGGATCCTATACCCGAGTCGATGTCTGAAGGATTTCGAACAAGTGGAACTTGGTCTCAATGAAAAAGATGCGGTGAAAGAAGCGGATCGCTGTTTGCGCTGCAGTTTACGATTGGATCTTTAAGCTCGCGGTACCGGAGGAATATTGGAATAGGGAGGAGCAGAAATGATTATAGGCGATGCACTCAAACGCTGTGCACGAAATTACCCCGATAAACTGGCTGTGAAAGACGAATACGGAAAGGTGTTCCCAAGGGGCTTTGGGTACACCTATGGCGAACTGGATATTGCAGTCAATCGGTTGGCGCAAAGTTTTTTGAAGCTTGGTCTTCGCCCTGGCGACCGAGTGGCGGTTCAGACTGGAACCGGAATTGGTCACTATCTTTCACTATTTGCGCTTGCCAAGGTCGGTATGGCTATTGCGCCAATCGATCGTTCCTTTATGCCTGAAGAAATTGCATATCAGATTGAGGACAGCGGAGCTCGGGGCTTTATTGTCGACGGAGATATTTATCTGCAGAAAATCAGAGACATACGTTCTCGTCTCAAAAATTTGGAAATTTTCATCGGAATCGGCGGCGAAAAACCATGTGAATATGATTTCGAAACCCTTGTTGCTGAAGGAAATCCCGATAATCCGGATATAGACGTCGATGAGGACGATATCGCTACATTGATCTACACCAGTGGAACCACCGGACGCCCTAAGGGCGCGCCGTTAAGGCATCGTAACTGGACTTTCAGCGCTATCGTGTGGGCCGCTGAAATGGGCATTCATCCAGATACCCGCTGGGCATTGCTTTTGCCCATGCATACCTCAGGAGGTACCGGACTTAGCATTGTTTCTGCAATGCGCGGCTGTTCATTGGTTTTGAGCGATCCAGACGCAGAGAAGATATTACGAATTATTGACCAAGAAAAAATAACATTTACTCAATTCAGCCCAACGTTGCTTTCTAAAGTTATTCGTCATCCCCTGGCTAAGAATACGGATTTTTCACATTTAGAGCACTGGTTCACTTCGGCTGCTCCGATATCAGCAGGATTGTTAAAAGAGGCCGCGGCATTACTGGGGAAAAAATTTATCCAACTTTACGGCACTACCGAAACAGGACTTCTTGGGACGGTTCTGCGGCCCAACGAAGTGACCCTAGAAGGGCCTACGGCCCGTCGGCTCACGTCTATCGGACGAGCATGCCTCGGATACGAAACGATGGTTGTCGACGATGACGGCAATACAGTCCAGGCTGGAGGTACAGGGGAATTGGCTATCCGTGGTGATGCCGTGTCCAAAGGCTATTGGAACCGCCCGGATGCTGATGATTTTCGCAATGGCTGGTGGTTTTCCGGTGATTTAGTGCAGGTGGATGAGGACGGTTTTTATTACGTTGTAGATCGTAAAAAGGACATGATCGTGACTGGCGGACTGAAAGTGTATCCTCGAGAAGTGGAAGATGTTCTTTCGGGTCATCCGTCGGTTAATCTTGTGTGTGTCATTGGCGTTCCGGATAAAAAGTGGGGCGAATCTGTCAAGGCAGTTGTAGTGCTGAAAGATGATGCGGTTGCTACTGAAAAGGAGATTATAGAATTTTGCAAGGTGCGTTTGGCCAGTTATAAAAAGCCAAAATCTGTCGATTTTATCGATATTTCAGAGATGCCGATGCTTGGTGGTGGTTATGAATTGCTAAGGCGTGAGCTGCGTGATCGTTACCGGAAACGCTTCGAATCAGAATCTAAAGTTGCCTGGGGCGCTGTATAAGACTTGCAGGTTGACGTATTGATAAAAGATTTTTAATAATGAGCAGTTGAAAATACTTTCAGCTGTATCGGAATATAAAATCGATGGTTTTGAGAAACATAACTGAGAGTATTTTATAATGAATGGTGGCAATGCCATAGATGTTTACGTGTGAAAAATATTCATAGTGTCATGGCAACGAAAAGTTAATCAAATTATATATTTGCAATTTTCTTTAGGAATGCTGATAAAAATCTGAAGATCATATCTTGCTCGTCTAAATCCAGAAATGATGTTTTTCGCCAGTATCGGCGTAAACCTACTCCTTTGCTTGTGTGATGGATTAGAGCTCGCCTGCGCGCATTTATATGATTTCCATGATATTAATAGGAATTATCATACCGGGTGAAAATCGCTAAAAGTTAGTAAGAGAAAGGATATCATAATGCAGTTTCAACTGACTATGGAGCAGAAGGATATTCAGAAAGCCGCACGTGAATTTGCAGAAGGGGAGTTTCGAGATATAGCTCGGGAGTGTGAGCAGAAAGAAGAGGTTCCCCGTGCACTTATAAAAAAAGGTGCAGAACTGGGTTTTGTGGGTGTATTTATCCCGGAAGCTTATGGCGGGGCAGGTCTTGGTTTTTTGGAGCAAACGCTGATTGCTGAAGAGTTTTGGCGCATTGATCCTGGCATTGGACAGCAGTTCAGTTCTGTTACCTTTGGGGCTGAGGAGTTCATCCTTTATGGAACAGAAGAGCAAAAGCGCGGATACCTGACCAGGTTGGTAACCGGGGATGCCGTTATGGGTTTCGCTATAACCGAGCCAAATGCTGGCAGCGATGCTGGCGCGGGGACCACGAGCGCCATTCTGGTGGATGACCAATGGATCGTCAACGGCAACAAGGTTATGATTGGGAACGGAACTGTTGCCGATTTTATGCTTGTTTTTTGCCAGACTGATGCTGAGGTACCCACAAAGTCCAAACGTCACAGCATCATCTTAGTGGAGACCGACAATCCGGGCTATGAAGCCGACAAAATCACAGGAAAGATGGGAATACGGGCTTCAGACACTGCAAATGTATTTTTTGCAGATGTGCGCGTGCCCCAGAGCAATTTGATTGGTACACGGGGTAATGGTTTTAGCCAGCTAATGAATTTTTTTGATCGTTCAAGATGTTATGTTTCAGGTCACGGAGTAGGGCTGGCGCAAGGAGCTCTTGAAATGGCAATCAGGCATGTGAAAACGCGTGAACAATTTGGACAGAAGCTCGCCGGTTTTCAAGTTACCCAATTCAAAATTGCGGAGATGGCAACCAAAATTGAGTTAGCGCGCACCCTAGCATACCGAGCGGCAGGGCAATTGGATAGCGGGATTGTGGATGCCAAGATTGTTGCAATGGCGAAAATGAATGCTGGCCGGACTGCTGTCGAGGTAGTGGACGAGGCCCTACAACTTCATGGTGGATACGGATATATGGATGACACTGATGTAGAACGGTTCTACCGGGCAGCCAAGGTTCTTGAAATTTATGAAGGTACGAAAGAGGTTGAGAAGATCGTTATTGGGCGGCGCCTGCTTGGACGATTCTGATGTTTGCGCAATTGTAGATATTTGATAATTATATTTTTTTTATATAACGCAATTATATGATTTTGTATCTACATAAGTGTATAAATCTTACTTGATGTATTTAATATATTATATTGAAGTGTAGAAAAAAACAATATTTTGGCGTGAATACAAAAATAAATTGTTATTCTACACTAAAAGATTTGCATTATAGTTGTGATTAAACTTTGCAAATATTATAAAATATATTTGATTACAAGTAGTTTTAAAGGAAAAATTTATGTATGTGAAAAATTTAAAATTAATCATATTTTCTATTTTCTTTCCTTTGATTTTTTCCGGACCGACAATGGCAGGTCATTTTGAGGCTACTATGCCCCAAGGATATTGGATGGAGGTCTGGATGATGAGATTTCACTCAAATGAGTTCATGGATACTGAAGGTCACGAGATATATATGGGTGACGGGAAACACATCGATCTGACACAGGACATACTGCTCCTACGGCCGATTTATTCTACCAAGTACTGGATATTCGATTGCCAGATCCCTGTTTCGCGGTTGAAGATAGATAATTTCCCTGGTTGTGATAATTCATCTTCCGGCATGGGTGATGTTTGGGTGAATGCCTGGATACGAAATGAAAACGCTGAAAAAAAATGGAGGCCTTTCGGAATAAATTTTGCTCCAGGTTTCGGCATCAAATTCCCTATTGGGGAATATGATTGCGATAGAAGTGTAAATCTTGGCAGCAATCAGTATGATGCACGGTTCGATCTACGTTTCTCCAAATTTTTCTTTGATGGTTGCCCTCTTGGTGGAACTGGAAAATGGGCCATTGAGGGCGCTGTAGAGTATACTTATCGTTTTGAAAATCAGGATATAAACATTAAACCCGGAAACCGTGTCGATTGGCTTATAGGTCCGGCTGTCAGCGTCGGCCAAAGCATGCGAGTTGGCTGGGATATCGGTGGAAATTTTAAGGAGAGAGACGAAACCGACAGCGGTCGGGAGTTAACCGATTTTCCCGGGCAATCGTGGGGTAGGAAAATTTGGACAGGTCCCACATTTTATTATGTTATTACCCCACAGATTTATCTGAGTGCTTATGCGGCGATTGATATTGATGTGAGAAATCAGGCAAAAGGTGTCTTATATTACTTGCGGTGGATTTTCTACTGGCCTAAAAAGTCATGAACAAGCACCTCTATGGGTGGCTGAGTTATATTTAATCTGTTTTCGGCAGAATTTCTGGTGCATAATGATTTATTTGCTAGGATCTGCGATAGAGGAATAAATGATGATGGGAAAAAATTTGCTTCAAGGGAAAAGGATTCTCTTGGTTGATGATGAATCTGATGTGCTTGACGCACTTCAGGAAGAATTGGATATGGCAAGTTTGAGTAGAGCTTCCACATTTGAAGAAGCAAAATTACTTCTTGAAAATCAACATTTTGATATTGCAATTCTAGATATAATGGGTGTTAACGGATATGAGTTGTTGGAAATTGCTCGAAAGAAAAATATTATTTCTCTGATGCTTACAGCGCATGCGTTAAGCACTGACAATATTGTAAAAGCTCGGCAGGAGGGCGCTGCTTCTTTTTTACCAAAAGAGGAAATGAAAAATATCATCGAACATCTGTCGGATCTGTTAGAGGCAAAGGAAAAAGGTAAGGACTATTGGTGGCATTGGTATGAAAAGATGTCCAATTTCTGTGGTGATAAGTTTGGACCAAATTGGCAGGATAAGGATCGGGAATTCTGGGAGGCGCTAAGGAAATTGTCTTTATGATCTGTTTGATACTGAATTAGAAAAAAACTATATCATAAGTATCCATAAATTGAATTTTACTTCCTAAGCCTATATTTTTTCTAAAATCATAGTGGGCACGAAAGCATCTGGGAGCTTCTTCAGGCAATTTCACGGCTCTGATGGTAATGCGAGCCGTTGAAATTTTAAACTTTGTGATGTGTGCCCACTATGACCATATGGGTAACAGAACATGGGGTTTTCTTTAGCCTGTTTTTAGGATGATAGCCCTTTTCTCGGGTTATGTGTTATTGACTGGGACCAGCGTCGCAGGCAGGTTGCACGGCTATTTTCCCTTATGGCACTGGTTGCACAGCACGGGGGCGTCTTTCGTACCGGTCTCCTTGTTGTGTGCGGCGTGGCAGGTGCGGCAGTTCTTGTGCATAGCGCGCTGGTATTCATCCTCGTCTTCCGGGGCGGCGGGGACGGGGTGGCATTCGGCGCATTTCTGAACCGGGTCGCCAACGGCGAGATTCGCCAACGGTTCTCCGTTTTCATCGTGATGGCATTCACCGCATCCGATCTGGTACTCGTTGACGTGAACCCCGTGCGAAAAGGGCACAGGCCCTTTCTTGTGCTCCGGGTAGGATGCATGGTAGATCGTGATCATCTTCAGATCTTCCGGGAAGTCTGCGGCGGGGGGCGCCGCTTTTTCTCCCGGGGCTCCACTGTCTGCAGGTTTGCCGCTCACGGTCGCCTCTTCGGCGGCTTGCTCCTCCGCTCCCTCGGGGGCGGCAGGCTCCGCAGACGGCGCTTCGTCCTCCGCTGTCCGCGCAGGACCTTCCTCGGGCGCCGGCTCGGTTGACGAGGCCGTTTCTCCGGCCTCGCCTGTCTCCTCGGCCGGGGAGGCGTCAGGCCTTTCGTCCATCACAGCCGCTGGTGGCGCTTCCTGCGCTTTTTCAGAGGGTTTCGGTTCCTGGGAATCCTGGCCGCACGCCCCTGCACAAAATGCAAGAACGATGCTTACGAGAAGCCTTGCGGCGGTCTGCGACAATGACCATTTCATCTTGGACCTCCTTTTCGGCTAAAGGTTTCCAAAAACGTTCCGGCCGGTCCGCCGATGGCCCACCGGGTTTTTGGACAAGGGGCGTTCCCCCCTCGTCTTTATGGACAGTCATGACCACGCCGGGTTTGCAGGCCGGCGGGGTTTTCCTCCCGGGGCGGGAGAATCGAGGCGCAGGGGAGGAGCCAGGTCTCAAGTCTTGCCGGGGGCCGTGTCTTCGCCCTGCAGGCTCTGCATCCCTTCGGCCGCATCCGCGCCGGCCTCACGGCTCAAATCCAGGGTGATGAGGTACTGCCCGTTTTCGGCCGTCCTGCTGGTCTCGAAGCCGAACCGACGCGCAAGCCCCAGCATCTGGCGATTTTCCGCGAGCACCTCGCCGGTGATCTTCTTGATGCCTCTTTCCCGCGCAATGGCGAACAGCCGCTCCATCAGGGCGGCGCCGATCCCCAGACCCTGCCAGGGGCTTCCGACCGCCACGGCGAAATTCGCCTCCTCCTTCCGCGGAACGGCCATGTAGCGGACCACGGCCAGGACCTTTTCCTCTTCCTCATCCGGATCGAAGGCCACCAAGGCCATTTCCCGGTCGTAATCGATCTGGCTCAACCGGGCCAGCATCTTGGTCGAAAGGGACTTCAACGGGCTGAAGAACCGGAAATAGATGCTGAGGGGGGAAAGCGCCGAGAAGAGCCCGGTCAAAAGCGGTGCATCCTCCGGCTTGATGGGGCGGACGAAGATCCGCTTTTCGCCTTTGACGGAGATCAAGCCTTCGTACTGATTCGGATAGGGGCTGATGACCAGGTGCTCAGGAGAGGGCCGGACCGCGGGCGTGACGAAAAGGTGGACGTCCACCGCCAGGCCGCCGCGGACCCCGATCATGAACGGATTGACGACCAGTTCGGATATCTCCGGGAAATCCGTGACGAGCTGCGCGAGCCTGATCAACAGCTCCTCCAGGAATTCGAGGTCCACGGGAGGGGTGCGGCCGCGGCCCTGCAAAACGCGGTAGATCCTTGTCTCCTCCATCAGGCGTCTTGCCAGAAGGCGGCTCAGGGGCGGCAGCGCGAGAGAATAATCCTCGTAGAGCTCGGCGAGAAGACCGCCCGCGCCGAAAAGGATCACCGGGCCGAAACCGGGGACCGTCTTCGAGCCGATGAGCAGTTCGTGCATCCGGCCGCAGAGCATCGGCTGAACGGTCACGCCGTCGATGCGGGCATCGGGGTGGGCGGCGCGGGCTGACGAGACGATTTGTTCATAGGCTTCGCGCACTTCGCCGGGGGTCCTCAGGTTCAACTCGACTCCGCCGGCATCGGACTTTTGCGGGATGTCAGGCGAGGCGACCTTCATCGCCGAGGGGAAGCCGAGCCTCGATGCGATCAGGGCCGCTTCGTCGGCGCCGCGGGCGATTTCGGCGGGATTGACCGGGATCCCGTAGGCCTCGAGGACCGTTTTCGACTGGGCTGCATCGAGCGCCCCGCCTCCTTTTTTCAGGACCTCCTGGACTACGGCCCTGACGGCGGCAGGATCGAAGTCGAGCGCCCGGTTGAACTTCGGAGGGATCTCCTGCAACATCTCCAGGTTGCGCGCGTAGGAAAGGGCATAGGTGAAGGCCGCGACGGCCCGCTCCGGGGAATCGTAGGTGGGGAAGGCCGAGCGGTTCATGGCCTCCCGGCCGGGGTCGGCGCCTTCGCCGCCCATCCAGACGGAAAAAAGCGGAATGCCCACCCCCTTTTCCTCGAAGGCGGTGACGAGGGCTTCAGCCACATCGGCGGCGGGGTTGTGCACGTGGGGGACGTAGACCGGCATCAGGGCATCCAGCTCCCTGGCCGAGAGGCAGATCCTCGTTGCCTCTTTCCACCGCTCGGGGGTGGCGTCCCCCAGGAGGTCGATCGGGTTGCGCCTGCTCCATATCGGCGGGAGCAGCCTGTCGAGCGCCTCCAGTGTGTCCGGTTCGAGGGCGGCCGGTTTGAGGCCGTAGGAGGCGAGGGCGTCCACCGCCATGACGCCGGGGCCGTCCCCGTTCATCAGGATGCAGAGCCGGTTCCCCCGCGGGTTGTGCTGTTTGGCGAAAAGCTCGGCGCAGTCGAACAGTTCGTCCATCGTCTTGACGCGGAGCATGCCGGCGCGCTTGAAGGCTGCGTCGTAGACGGCGCTCTCTTCGGCAAGCAGGCGGCTCCCCGGACCGCCCGCGCCGTTCAAGTCGTTCGCCGAACGGCCGGATTTCAGCACGACGATCGGCTTGACGCGCGAAACCGCGCGCGCTGCGCTCATGAACTTGCGCAGGGAACTGAGCGTCTCGGCGTATAGGACAATGGCACTGACACCCGGGTCGTTTCCC
Source organism: uncultured Desulfatiglans sp. (assembly GCA_900498135.1). Classification (NCBI taxonomy): domain Bacteria; kingdom Pseudomonadati; phylum Thermodesulfobacteriota; class Desulfobacteria; order Desulfatiglandales; family Desulfatiglandaceae; genus Desulfatiglans; species uncultured Desulfatiglans sp. The sequence goes on along the minus strand of LR026961.1, from coordinate 4,359,068 downwards.
AGGTAGTCGATCAGATCCCCGACATCGACATCCAGGACGGAGCCGAGGCTGACAAAATAGCGGAAGCCGATCCTCTCTCGGGCGGAAAGATCCAGGATGGCGGCACTCATGGCGCCGCTCTGGGAGATGAAGGCTAGCCCGCCGCTCAGGTGCTCCCGTTCGGCAAAGGTGGCGTTGAGCTTTGCCGGTGTGCTCACCACCCCCATGCAGTTCGGGCCGATGATCCGGACCCCGGCGGCATCCGCATGCTCCCGGATGGCGTTTTCGAGGGATCGCCCGTCTTTGCCGGCCTCCTTCCCCGCTGCCGAGATGATGATGGCCCCTCCCACGCCTGCTTCGGCGCATTCGTCGAGGACCTCCGGAACCTGGTCGGCAGGCACGGCGATGACCGCAAGATCCACCGGCTGCCGGACATCCCGGAGAGCGGGGCGGCATTCGAGCCCCATCAGGTGGTCGTATTTCGGGTTGACGGGAAAAACCGGGCCTTCGAAGGGCGTCGCGAGCAGGTTTCGCAGCAGCACTTCACCGATGGAGCCGGACTTTCCGCTTGCCCCGATCACCGCCACACTCGATGGCATGAAGATCTTTTCGAGATTGAAGATACTCACCGGCGGCCTCCCTGAAAACGCCGTAAGAGGGGAAGAATACGATCCCGCCGCAGATTCTCCACGAAGGGAATTCTTTGAAGGATAGCATCTTTGCGCACGGACTTCTACCTCGACCGTGCACGGCCAGATCTTCCTCGGACGACCCGCAGCGGAAAGGGTTGATTATTCGAGCCTGGCTGCAGGAAACGACGGTTGGGATCGCTTCTTGAGTTTGTTCAGTGAAGGATTTTAATGGCATCGGAAAACAATTGAAGTGATGATAGCAATTTTTTGCATTATCGAGGGGCTGACTTTGCTCCACGATGATCGTGATTTCGCCCCTATGGAAAGGCACTTTTGCACTGAAAACATTGCCCCCGTCATAGGAGCCGCTGTTCGACGAGACGAAGCTGCGGCAGGTGCTGGCGGGGTTCGCGGAGGGGTTATCGATAGGTATTGTACGGACATAAATCGCTCTTTACCAAAACCTGGTAAAGAGCTAGGGATTTGTCAACTCTGGCTCTTCTGTAAGATGACGCTGCCTCGGTAAGAACGAAGTTTTATGCATCCCGGTAAATTCCGACCGAGTTTTCAGATGGGATAAGCTCGCTTATTGATTAACCAACTGACATATAATGATAAAATGATATTTTGGGTGGTTTCATTTCCAAATTGATAAGCCCATGACAAAGAGATAGTGCTTAATTCAACTGTTTGCCAAGAATTAGAAGAGAATATGCTAAAATAAGTTCAGGATACATGGGTCAACTGGTGGAGTGGCCTGAGGTTGTTACCGAAGGTAATGACCTTGAAAATTGCCGTGAAATGCTCCGGTATGCATTGCATGAAATGGTTCTCCCATACCAGCAGCTTGGTAAGGAGATCCCTCTCGGAAATGCACTCATTGAACAACTCCCGGTAGAGATTCAAAGTGTCAGTCAAGCGTCGTGATTTAGTAGGACACCTCCTTCTCAGAGAAGGAGCCAACCACTCCATCTACAGTAATGGCAAGAAGATTATTTCAGTGAAGCGCCATAAACAAATTAATCGAATAACCCCATATGAAATCTGCAAATGAAACGGTATCCAACCAATATTCTTATCTCCTTTTATGCTGGCACACTTATACTAAATCATGAAAATTCCATAACGCAGAATTGAGATGCGTGAAAATACGCCAGCGTTTACACGTCATTCTCAAATGAATTTTTCGACTTTTGTTTTTCAATAAGCCTGCCTGTTACAAATCGATGCAGGATGCTGGATATTAATGTTTGATAAGGCATGCCATTTTCAGCAGCTCTTGTTTGAAGCTCTTCAAGTACCATAGATGAGATCCGAATATTTATTCTTTTGTCTTTTTTTAAAGTCTGACGTGCGTATCTTCTATGTTTTTCGATTTCTTCATCAACGTTTTTTACGGATTTCCATTCTCCCCGTTCATAACTATCAAGAATATCCTTTTCTTCTTCATCAAGCTTTATTTTAGCCATTTCATCCTCCCAAATACTCACGAGTCGCTTTTCGACTAGGAATTATTGTTTTTAAAAATTTACCTTCTTCATCTCCAACAAATGGAATCAGATAAACATAGTCTTTGATTTTGACAACCAGGATTTGCTGATTAGGATATTTAGATTGATTCGGGTGCTCAATTACATCAAGAAGGTCCCCACGTTCAATGTGCAGGATTATCTGTTCAAAACTAACGCCACGTTCGGCCTTAAGCTTTTCATTTTTTTCATGATTCCATTTATAATATTTCATAGACATTATTTCGTATCCATCCGGAAATGATTTCGCGGTAGAACTCAGTTTCCAATCCGGAAATGAGGATTTTTGGCCAATATCAAGGAAATCAAGCGTTTGTGCGGAGGCGACCTGCAGGTCGCCGCACAAGCAAACGTGCAGATTGACGCCGAGATTGGCCAAAAAGACCATTTCCGGATGGAAACTATTTAAGTACGTTGTGTGCCATATGTCAACATGTAAGGTGATCTTTTGAGGTCGAAGTTTGATTTATGGGGCGCTTTTGTCGTATGGTCCAATGAAAAATGAGGCTGCCAGGCCTGCAACCTGTTGGTTTTCCAAGTATTAAAATGATATTGGATAAGGTTCAAGACTGTGGGGGGGCAGCTTGTCGGCACCGTTCATTCGCGAAATTTAGTCACATTGCTACCGAAATTTCATGCTCAAAAAGATAGCCTCTAAAAGGCTGCTTCTGTGCTGGCCTTAAAGCCCATGTCGGAACATAATCCCAGTCGGCGCTTCCGACAACTACCCCTAGATGTTCTTTCATTCTCGCCGCGGGCTTTCTGAAGGAAAGCACAGTACGCGTGAAGGAAAAACATAGTGGTAGATATTCTTTTTATCGGCGGCGTGTGAATGGAACATACCACCAGCGCGCTTCATCGAGTGCTGCAAATACAGCAATTTTGACTCTCTGAGCACGAAGGATTCGCCGTCATCCAGAATTTCTACCGACAAAATGATTTCTTTATCCTTGCGATAAATGTTCATCTGAACCCGAGTCAATCCCGAAACTGCAATCTGCTCAAGGAGAGCGACGAGCATGTCCTGGAAAATATTTTTGTCAGCAGTAACGTACAACTTCTCATCGGATGAATTTAAATTTATATCAATTTTTGATAATAGAGGTGTATAAGCAATCATATCTATAATAAGATTTACAAAGTCTGAATCAGTTTGAATTTTGTGATACATATCTGTTTTTCGCACGCTTTGGCTAATAATTTCAGATATAGTTTCTTTTACTGAATTGTATAAGTTAAAAGTGTTATCCTGATCCTTGAATTGAATTCCATAAACTACGTTAATAAAGTCAGTAAGCAAACTCTTGATTCTGCGTATGAAACAAGGATCAAAAAAGCCTGAAATGTCTTCTGGATCAAATATTTTGCTAACTTTTCTCGAAAAATGGACTGCCTTTGAAATCAGAGGTGCTCCGCGTTTACCCCTGAGTTCTGCAAGAAATTTCTGGAAATCAATTAATATGTCTTCTATTTCATTCAGATTGATCGCACACAAAACTTCAAAAGATTTTTTCTCTTCCCCAAGTAATTCGAGATAGTATGAAATTTTCATTAGGCGAGCCCCAATGATGGAGAATATATTGCTCGCTTCTTCGAGAAGAATGATCGCATATTCAGACATATACAAGGATCGTTGGCGATCGAAATGCGGGATGTTACTGAGTCTCAAAGCATCTTTGCGCGCGGATGCAAAAAGTTTCTCAGCCCGCTCAAAATCGATAATATTGCCGTGCCCTGGTAGGACGAAAGATATGCCTGTCTTACGGCCCTCCTCCAACATAGCTCCTAATGAAACAGCCAACTTTTCGTTATCCCATCCCGATTTTCCTGCTATTCCCGGGGTTGCAGCCAAATGGAGGTCACCCGTAAACAGGAGCGAGCCGAGCCGGTAACTGACGCTGTCCGGACTATGTCCCGGCGTGTGGTAGATGTGCATGTTGTCGCTTTCACTAATTAGGAAGGTCTGGCAGGGCACCTGGCCCCCAGTTCCAAGATCGACAAAGCTGTCCCGGCTGTACAAAGGGTGACACGCATTTGGCTGTCTTATGCCGGGCTCATCGAAGAAACAGGCCTTGACATGGCACTTGGGCAGAACGGTAGCATTCATGTTTGCGAGCGTGATGTCCTCATCGCGGTTCTCAATGGCCCTTGCTGTTTCACGATGGCAGATGATTTCACCTGCGGGTTCGCCGTAAACGAGATTCGGCGCCGCCAAAAAATGGTCTATGTGGCAATGAGTTAGAAAAATAAAAACAGGAAAGTGTTGCCAAACCAAAAATTTGGAAATAATATTCCTTATATATATGATTTGATCCAAAAGAGCGCCGGGATCAATTATAATAATATATAAGCCAGTCTTTAAAATATAAGCATTAGAACATATAACACACGGTTTGCGTATAACTGGAAATATTTTAACATCAGCACAACCTGGTACGTCAAACCACTGATCCGGATATAAGGTAAAATTTTCTAAATCCATCGTTTTCACATCTCCAAATTTGATATTGTTTTCTACAAATATCATGTGATTATTAATTTTTTATTGTGAAACTGAATGCATTGACCTTGGTGATGTGTATAGTAGGCGCCATCTATCAATCGGCAATCCCTGTAGATCAAAGTATTCACTACAGAAACCGAATCATTACCTTACGAATCCCATGTAGTAGAAATCGAAATGAAAACTCCGCTTTCCACAGGCCAAACTATAAGGACGCAATAACTGCGAAAGCCCTGGGCGCAGTGACGAGCAATCAGTGAAGCGCAGATGGTCATTTACCGATGAAGCGGCAATGCTTCAATATCCCCCAATACGGGAGAAATCTCCCGCAGCCGCATTACCGGGGGGCGTACAGGCTGGGCGCAGCTTCGACCGCGCTGCCTTGCCGCCGGGCGGATCGCACTTCATGAATCTTGCAAACTGTAAAGGCGTAAATGTAACGGTTGAAGATTGTCAAGAGTTTTCTGAAGATTTGATGGACCTCGCCCGCGACGCACACGAATTCGAACTGATCAAGCGCCGGAAAAGCTCAAACGATGTCGGCATCTTTCCGGGCATCACAGCCGGCCGGCCGTCAACTTGGTGAACGTAAATAAGGGGAGGCTGTCGGCCTGGCTTCTGGTTTGAGGAACTTGACTTTTAAAGGGGTGTCGGATAGACCGTTCATCTGAAGCAGCCAAAAGAAAAAGGCCGAGGGATCATTCCTCGGCCTTTCTAGTCACCCTTTAGTCACCTTTTTAAGGCTACTTCGGAGTTAACACGTTACCGTCACGATATGTTGCAACGTTCGGTTTTATTGAGATGGTGGGCGGTACAGGATTTGAACCTGCGACTTCCACCGTGTGAGGATGGCACTCTCCCGCTGAGTTAACCGCCCGATAAATTCGCATCATAGGAGAGGAAACGCCCTTTGTAAACAAAAAAATGGCGCTTCCTGATTTTGGATGGGCACGGGCGGAACACTCAGGGAAGCCCCACGAGGCTGCGCAGTTCCTCCACCTCGGAGGGGGTGAGGAATCGGTAGCGGCCGATCTTGAGATCGCCAAGCGCGAGGGGCCCGAAGCCGATGCGGATGAGGTGGATGATCCGGTAGCCCAGGGTTTCGATCATGCGGCGCACCTGACGGTTCCTTCCTCGGGTGATGGTGATGCGGATGACGCTCTGCTCAGGGCCGCGCGAGACCACGGTGACGGTGGCAGGGCCGCTCGGGCCGTCCTCCAGGGGGACGCCTCGCCGGAGGGCGGCGAGGTCGCCTTCCGCAATTTCCCCTGCCAGCGTCGCCTTGTAGGTGCGTGGCACGCGGTAGCGGGGATGGCTCAGGCGGAAGGCCCATTCGCCGTCGTTCGTAAAGAGGAGAAGGCCGAGGGTGTCGAAGTCGAGGCGCCCGACCGGGTAGACGCGGACAGGCAGGTCCTTAAGGTACTCCGCGACGGTCGGCCGGCCCTCGGGGTCGTGCAGGGAGCACATGACCGCAAAGGGCTTGTTCAGCATGAGATAGACGCGGGGGGCGGGCGCGGGGACCGGCCGGCCGTCGACCGCGATGCGATCAACCCCCCAGCGGGCCTTGGCCCCGGCCTCCGCTACGATTTTGCCGTTGACCGTGACGCGCCCCTCGGCGATCATCTCGTCGGCCTTCCGCCGGGAGGTGACGCCCGACAGGGAGAGGATGCGGTTCAGACGCTGCTCCTCGCCGCTTTCACGGGGCGGCCCGAAATCAGGGATCTCCCTTGCGGCCGTCCTCACCGGGCGGTTCGGGGAGGATCGCCCGGGCGGAGCCGGTTTCCTCCGGGGCTTCATGGACGGGCGCCGGCGCTTCTGAGGTCTCTTCTTCATCATGGGTTGTCAATTCCTGCAAGTCTTTCAATTGGGGGAGGGCGGCGAGGTCCCTGAGGTCGAAGACCTCGAGGAACCGCCGGGTCGTTCCGTAGATGAGCGGCCTCCCGGGGAGGTTCTTGCGGCCCACGATCCGGACGAGGTCCTTTTCGAGAAGCGTCCTCAGGATGCTGCCCGTATCTACCCCGCGAAGCCGCTCGATCTCGTGCCGGATGATGGGCTGCTTGTAGGCGATGATCGCCAGGGTCTCGAGCGCGGCCCGAGAGAGCCTCGCCGGGGACGTGCTCAGCATCTTCAGGAGAGCCTGGGCGTAAGCGGTGCGCGTGCGGAATTGGAAGCCGCCCGCCACCTCCCGGAGGTGAAAGCTCCGCCCCAGGGACTCGAACTCCCGCACCAGCCGTTCAAGGGCCGCCTGTATCCGGTCCAGGGGCTCTTCGGGCAGCCAGGCCTGGATGTCGCGCGCCGACAGGGGGCGGGCGGCGCTGAACAAAAAGGCCTCGATCGTCCTTTCGATCTCGTCAGTCATCCGCGATGTCCCTCGGGGTGTTTTCGGGGCACGGCAGGATCTGGATGTCGCTTTCAGCCGCCGGCTGAAAGGTCCGTACGAGGCCCAAGCGCACCATCTGCAAGAGGGCCAGAAAGGTCACCACGCACTCGAGGCGGCTGATGCCGCCCCCGAGGAGTTCCGCGAAAAAGAGCGGACCCTGGCCGCGGAGCTGGTCGAGGATGTGGGCGATCTTGTCCTTCACACTCCACACATCCATCTGCATCTGCAGCTGCCGCTCCGGGATGCGCTGGTCGGCCACACGCTTGAAGGCCTGGATGAGCTGAAAGAGGCTGACCTCGAGTTCCGGTTCGACCCCTCCCGAGAGCTCCTGAAGCTCCTGAAAATCCCGCCGCACGAACACGTCCCGCTCCAGGATCTCCCGGTCGAAGAGGGAGCGTGCGGCCTCCTTGAAGGAGAGGTATTCGAGGAGCGGACGAGTCAGCTCCACCCGCGGATCTTCTTCGTCCTCCTCGCCGCGCAGCTCCGGCAGGAGCATCCGCGACTTGATGTGGAGGAGCGTGGCGGCCATCACCAGAAAATCCCCGGCGAGGCCGACGTTCAGCTCCTCCATCCGGTCGATGTACGCCAGGTACTGGTCGGTGATCGCGGCGATGGGGATGTCGAAGATGTCCACCTCGTTCTTGTGGATGAGATGGAGCAAGAGGTCCAGCGGACCTTCGAACACCTCCAATTTGATCTCGTAGTCCATGCTGCCGAGCCTGGACGGGTGTTTCAGATTTTGACCACGCTCCGCACCTGCTCCATCGTGTCGCGGGCGATCGACCGCGCCCGCTGGTTGCCTTCCTCCATGATGGCATCCACCCGGCCGGGGTCGCTTTCGAGTTCCCGCCGCTTCGCCCGGATAGGCTCGAGGCCCTTCTTCAGCCCTTCGGCCATCCGCTTCTTGCACTCCACGCAGCCGATGCCGGCCTTGCGGCACTCGCGGTCGATTTCCTGGACCGTCTCGGGGTTTGTGTAGATCTCGTGGAACGCGAAGACGTTGCAGACATCGGGATCCCCGGGGTCTGTGCGCTTCATCCGCTGGGGGTCCGTGATCATCTGCGCTACCTTCTGATCGATCTCCTTGTCGGAGTCCGTCAGGTAGATCGCGTTGCCGTAGCTCTTGCTCATCTTCCGCCGGTCGATCCCGAGGAGCCTGCTCGTGGGGGCGAGCAGGGTATCGGGCGCGGGGAAGACCTCCGCTCCGAAGATGTGGTTGAAGCGGCGGGCGATCTCGCGGGTCAGCTCAACGTGCGGGGCCTGGTCCTCGCCGACCGGCACCCCGTCCGCCTTGTACATCAGGATGTCCGCCGCCTGCAGGACAGGATAGCCGAGAAATCCGTAGGTGAAAAGATCCTTTTGGCTGAGTTCCCGGAGTTGCTCCTTGTACGTGGGGTTTCTCTCCAGCCAGGGAAGCGGCGTGATCATGGAAAAGATCAGATGGAGTTCGGCATGTTCCTTGATTTCCGATTGTACGAAAAACGTGGACACCTGCGGATCGAGGCCGATCGAGATCCAGTCCATGATCATGTCGCGGCGGCTCTCGAGGATGATGTGGGTGTCGGCATATTCGCTCGTCAGCGCGTGCCAGTCCGCCACGAAATAAAAGCAGGTGTATGTCTCCTGCAGCTGCTTCCAGTTGAGCAGTGCGCCGTGCAGGTGGCCGAGGTGCAGTTTGCCGGTGGGGCGCATCCCGCTCACGATACGTTTCTTCTCCATCTGTCTTCCACTCCTTGTGTGTATTCTTGCCGGCGACGGCGGGCCGCCCCCGGGGGGATTGATCATGGGCGCCGAAAAGGGGTGTTCGGGTGCATCGGCGGCCTCAGGGAGCCTCGGCCTCCCCGGCCCGTTCCGCGCCGGGAAAAGCAGGGTAGCGCCGGCGTACGAAGTCCACTTCGTCCTCGCGGGTCTTGACGCGGCCGTTCAGATGGGCCTCCATGAGGGCCTCGAAGATGTCCCGGAAAAGCGGACCCGATTCGAACCCCATCTCCAGCAGATCCCGGCCTCGCAGGTGCACCCGGGTCCCCTTGAGCCGCGTGAAATAGTTCGAGATCAGCTTGCGCACACGCTCGTTGTTGGCTCGCGCCATCAGGTAGAGGAGCGTCTCCGTATGGTAGGGCGTCAGCAGGCAGTAGAGCTGGTAGTTGTCCCCCTGGAATCGGAAGAGGACATTCAACAGCTCTTCGGACTGCTCCCGCTGCTCCACCAGGGCTCGGCCCTCGAGGTCGTTCATCCCGAAGCGTTTGGCGAGCTCCCGCAGGTTTTGCGGGTCGAGGACCGAAGTGAGCCCGTGCCAGTAGAGTTTCCAGGCGTCGAAGGGTTCGTCGAGATAGAGCAGACGGTACCAGGCCGCCACGTTCTCGATCTCTTCGAGCAGGTTCCTGAAGGCGTCCGTATAGGTGATCTGGGGTGAGATGACCGGGAGCAGATTGAAGACGTCCATCTGCTCGATGGCCCCGATCGGGTTCTGCTCCATCAGGAGGAGCTTCAGTTCGTGGAACAGCCTTTGTCCGCTCACGTCCTTGAAGCAGTTGATCTTGACAGCGTTCTTGATCAGAGAGAGGGTGAGCTTCCCGATCTTGAAACCGAAGCGCTGTTCGAAGCGGATGGCGCGCAGGATCCGCGTCGGGTCCTCGACGAAGCTGAGGTTGTGCAGGACCCGCAGCACGCGTTCCTTGAAGTCTTTCTGTGCGCCGAAATAGTCGATCAGAACCCCGAAATGCCGCTCGTTGAGTTTGACGGCGAGGGTGTTGATCGTGAAGTCCCTGCGGTAAAGGTCCATTTTGAGCGAGCTGGTCTCTACGATGGGCGGCGCACCGGGGGCCTCGTAGTATTCCATGCGGGCCGTCGCGATATCGACCTTGGTGGTGTCCGGCAGGATGAGCACGGCGGTTCGGAACTTCCGGTGGCTGCGGACCCTTCCACCGTAAATCCTGGCATATTCATGGGCGAACTCGATGCCGTCCCCTTCGACGACGATATCCATGTCCAGATTGTCGCGTTTGAGAAGGATGTCGCGCACCATCCCGCCCACCAGATAGGCGTTGTACTCGAGGTCGTCAGCCACCCGTCCGAAGCGGCGCAGGAGCTCCAGGATGGGGTCCGGCAGACGCTCGTTCAGCAGGCTGATCATGTTCTTCGTACGCGGCAGCTGCGGAGTGCTCTTGGCGTCATAGAACAATTCGGGCTCGGTCTGGTCGCCCATCAGGATGGCGAGGAGATCCGTGCGGGTGATGACGCCGACGACCTCGTCGTCCTCCACCACCGGCAGGATCCTCAGGCGCGTCCGGATGATCAGCTCCTGGACCTCCTTGAGGGTGGCCTCCGGGCGCACGGTGGCGAACTCGATGTTCATGTAATCGGCGACCTTGATGTGGTTGAGGCCGAAGAAAACAGCCTTTTCAACGACCTGACGTGTCACGTACCCGAGCAGGCACCCCGTTTCATCGATGACCAGCAGGACGTTGATGTTGTACCGGGTCATGATGTCCGAGGCCTTCTGGACGGTTTCCCCGGGTGCGATGTGCAGGACCGGCGAGGACATCATGTCGGCGGCGGTCTTTTTGGGGTTGACGGCGGTCTTCAAAATGGTCATGAGATCGCTCTTGACCTGGACCAGGGTCTTGTCCTTGACGGTGGCCGAGGCGGCCTGCGGATGCCCGCCGCCGCCCAGCGCGACCGCGATCTCTCCCACGTTCACGTCGGGGATGCGGCTGCGCGCAACGAGATAGGTCCGGTCTTCCATCTGGGCGAGCGCTAAAATGACGTTCAGGTTCTCCATGTCCATGAACTTGTGGACCAGGACGGCGAAGTCCCCGACGTAATCGTCCCGGATCACCTCGGTGATGACGACGTCGATCCCGTTGACGGCATGGGTGGTTGCCGAGCGGGTGAGATCGTTCAGGATCCAGACCTGTTCCGTGGTCAGCTCCCGCGTGAGGAGATCCGCGACGACGTTGTGGTCGGCGCCCATTTCGGCGAGCCACCCCGCGGCGCGGTAATCCTCGGCGGTGGTGGAGGAGAAGGTAAAGGAGCCGGTGTCCTCGTGGATGCCGAGGCACATGATCGTGGCCTCGATCGGAGAGACCTCGATGCCCCGCTCCCGGATGAGGCCGGTCAAAAGGGCGGTGTTCGAGCCGATCTTGCGGACGACCTCCAGGTCGCCGCGGACGTCATCCTCCGAGTCCGGGTGATGATCGTAGATGTGGACCTCGAGGCCCTTCTTTCCGAGGATTCCGGCGAACTTCCCGATCCGGTCGCGCTGGCGGGTGTCGACCAGGATCAGGCGCTTGATCCGGCTCAGGCGGATCTGCCTCAGCTTCGCGAAGTTGAAGAGGTAGGAGGTGGAGTGGACGAAAAAGTTCCGGAGGTTTTTTTCCTGGGAGCCGGGAAAGACGAGCGCTGCTTTGGGATAAAGCTTGCTGGCGGCGATCATGGACGCGAGCGCGTCGAAATCCGCGTTGATGTGGGTCGTGATGACCTCTTCGTAATCCTCGCCCGGCCGCTCGGCCTCGGGCGTGTTCTCAGGCTCTTTTTCCATATCGTGCAATAGGGCACCATGCGGCTGTGCGTGCTGCCGTCGATCAGGCAGGTTGGGCTTCCCGGTAGGGCGGCCGGGTTCGGGGCCCGAATCCGGCCGGTTGATCGGAAAGGTGGTTTGCAGCCGGTATCAGACCCCGCGAAGCCTTTCCTCGTTTTCCTGCTTCTTTTTGCACTCGATGCACAGGGTGGTGACCGGACGCGCCTTCAAGCGCTCTTCCGAGATGTCTTCGCCGCAGGATTCACAGATGCCGAACGTGCCGCTGTCGAGGCGCTCGAGGGCTTCCTTGATCTTGCCGATCAACTTCCGTTCCCGATCACGGATCCGCAGGGTGAAATTTCGCTCGGATTCCATGGAGGCCCTGTCGGTCGGGTCCGGGTAGTTCTCCCGCTGATCGGTCATGCCGCTCACCGTCTTGTTGGCTTCTTCGAGCAGCGCTTCCATCCGCTCGTTGAGGAGTTTTCTGAATTCTTCCTTCTTCTCTTCCGTCATCATCATGAGTCTCTGCTCCGCTTTCACAAGGCATTAGATGTTGAACGATGAACACCATCAGGTGACGATGTGAAGCCAGTGCGGTGCCCCTGTGGCACCTGTCGAACGGATCGTCTCCGGCGGGCATCCGGAAACGTCTCCCGCTGTCAGGGAATTACCTTCTGCCAGAAGGCCTTCCCCTTTTTCTTCCTGCCGCCCGGACGCTTGTCCTCCGTTCGGGCGAAGGCCTCGAGCAGTTGCCGCTGCTCGTCGTTCAGTTTCCGGGGGATTTGGATCCTGACCTTGACATACAGATCCCCCCGCCTCTGGTTCCGAAGGCTCGGCATGCCTTTGCCCGGGATCTTGAGCACGTCACCCGGCTGTGTCCCATCAGGGATCTCGAGATCGACCTCCTTCTCCTCCTTGCCGAGCACGGGCATCTTGATCTGGTCGCCCAATGCGGCCTGCACGAAAGAGATGGGGATCTCCGCCATCAGGTCGGTGCCGTCACGGGAGAAGATCTCATGCGGCTTGAGGTGCACGACAACGAAGAGGTCGCCCGGCGGGCCCCCGTTTTCCCCCGGCTCCCCTTCACCGCGCAGGCGCAATTGGCTCCCGTTGTCGACGCCGGCCGGGATCTTCAGGGTGATGCGCCGCTCTACGCGCTGTTTCCCGCCTCCGAGGCATTTCGGGCAGGGATCCGTGATGATGCTGCCTTGCCCGTGGCAGTTCGGGCAGGTGCTGCTGACCTGGAAAAACCCCTGGGAACGGATGACCTGGCCGCGCCCCCGGCAGGTGGGGCACACCTGGCGCTCGGTCCCCGGGGCGGCTCCCGTGCCGCCGCACTCCTCGCAGACCTCCAGGCGTGGAAAGACGACTTCTTCTTCCTTTCCGGTGAAGGCTTCCTCGAGGCTCAGTTCGATGTCGTAGCGCAGGCTTCCGCCCTGGCGGGGCCGCGGGCGCCCGCCCCGGTGGCCGCCGAAGCCGAAGAAATCCTCGAAGATGTCCCCGAAGCTGCTGAAGATGTCCTCGAACCCGCTGAAGCCGGTAAACCCTTTGTTCTCGAGCCCGGCGTGGCCGAAGCGGTCGTAGATCTGCCTCTTTTCGTGGTCCCGTAGGACCTCGTAGGCCTCTGCGGCCTCCTTGAAGTGTTCTTCGGCCTCCCGATCGCCGGGATTCCGGTCGGGGTGATATTTCAAGGCCAGCTGACGGTAGGCCCGCTTGATGTCGTCATCCCCGGCGTTCCTGGGCACGCCGAGGACTTCATAATAGTCTCGTTTTGCCATGGCTCCGAACTATTCGATTTTCTCGGGTGCTTCCGGTGCTTCTTCCTCGGCCTGCAACTCGTCCGCTTCGGGTTCGGTCTGTTCGATCGGAGAAGCGACGGCGGTGAACGACTCGGCGATGCCCTCCAGGAGCAGCGAGTCTCTCGACTCCAGGCGGGCGGATTCGTCAGCCGGCTCCCTCGCAATGACCTTTCTTGCGGCGATCTCCCTCAGCGCCGTGACGATGTCCTTGTTTTTGCAGGTGACCAGCGGTTCGGCCCCTTTTCTGAGCTGGCGCACCCTTTTGGCTGCAAGGTGAATCAGACCGAAGCGGTTGTCGATCTGCTTCAAACAGTCTTCTACGGTGATTCTGGCCATGCTTGCTCTCCAGATTTCAGGTCGTTTCCATCTGGAAATGGTCATTTTGGCCAATCTCGGCGTCAATCTGCGCGTTTGCCTGTGCGGCGACCTGCAAATCGCCTCCGCACAAACGCTTGATTTGCTTGATCTTGGCCAAAAATCCTCTTTTCCGGGTTGGAAACTGGATTATAAGGGGAAATCATTCCCGGAAACACATTCGCCCAAGAGGCGGTTGATGCCGCCCCGCAGCGATGGAACATGTTGGACAATCTAGTTTGTTTCCATCCGGAAATGGTCTTTTTGGCCCATCTCGGCGTCAATCTGTACGTTTGCTTGTGCGGCGACCTGCAGGTCGCCTCCGCACAAACGCTTGATTTCCTTGATCTTGGCCAAAAATCCTCATTCCCGGGTTGGAAACTGAGTCCTACCGCGAAATCATTTCCTGATGGACACAATCTAAAATAAACTTTGCTTTATACACCTTAATGTGCTAGCTGTAAACCATAAAAATGCAAACCTCCAACACCGCCGGCGGTTCATTCCCCATGCTCTCCAGGATCCTCAGCAGCGCCGTCCTCGGCATCGATGCATACATCGTTCAGGTAGAAGTGGACATCGCACAAGGGCTTCCCGCCTTCGCCACGGTGGGCCTCGCCGAAGGGGCCGTACGTGAAAGCAAGGAGCGCGTCAAGGCTGCGATCAAGAACTCGGGCTTCACCTTCCCGTCCGACAGGATCACCGTCAATCTGGCGCCGGCCGACATCCGCAAGGAGGGGTCGGCTTTCGATCTGCCGATCGCCCTGGGGATCCTCGCCGCCACGGGGTCGATCCCGGCCTGCATCGATGAGGGGCATCTCTTCCTGGGGGAGCTCGCCCTGGACGGAAGCGTGCGTCCGGTCAAAGGCATCCTGCCGATCGCGGCGGCCGCCAGGTCCTTCGGCTTCGAGGGCATCTTTCTTCCGGGTTCCAACGCGGCGGAGGCCGCCGTCGTCCGCGGGATCGACGTGTTTCCGGTCGAAAGCCTCTCGCAGGTCGCCGCCGTCCTGAATCGAGAGGAAACGATAACGCCTGCCAGCCCGCAGGCCACGCCAAGGACTTCCGCGGGGTCCGTCGAGCCGGATTACAACGAGGTCCTCGGCCAGGAAGACGCCAAGAGGGCCCTCGAGATCGCGGCGGCCGGAGGGCATAACGTGCTCATGATCGGCCCGCCAGGGGCGGGAAAGACCATGCTGGCGCGCCGTCTGCCGACGATCCTGCCTGAACTCGGCCTCGAAGAGTCGCTCGAGACCTCCAAGGTTTACAGCGTGATGGGGTTGATGCCAGAGGGCGGCGGCCTCCTCCGCTCCCGCCCTTTCCGGTCGCCTCACCACACCATCTCGGATGCGGGCCTGGTCGGCGGAGGCTACATCCCCATGCCGGGGGAGGTCAGCCTCGCCCACAACGGGGTGCTGTTCCTGGACGAACTGCCGGAGTTTCACAGGGGCGCGCTCGAGGTCATGCGGCAGCCCATGGAGGACGGATCCGTGACGCTTGCCCGCGCGCGCTTCAAGGTCACCTACCCGGCGCGCTTCATGCTCGTTGCGGCCATGAACCCGTGCGCGTGCGGGCACTACGGCAACCCGCGAAAGGAATGCGTCTGCACCCCGGTTCAGATCCAGCGTTACCGGAGCCGGATCTCCGGCCCGCTTTCGGACCGGATCGACATGCACATCGAGGTGCAGGCGGTGGATTACCGGGATATCGGGGCCGGCACCAGCGGCGACCCCTCGGCGCTCATCCGTGGGCGGGTCGATAAGGCGCGGGAGATCCAGCGCGCCCGGTTCGAAGGCGAAGGGATCTATGCCAACGCGCAGATGACCAACCGGCACCTGCGGCGCTTCTGTCCGCTCGGGGCGGAGCCCGCGAAACTCCTCGACACCGCGATGCAGCGCCTGGCTCTTTCCGCCCGGGCCTACACCCGCATCATCAAACTCGCCCGCACCATCGCCGACCTCGAGGGGTCGGAGCCGATCGGAGCGAGCCACGTGGCCGAGGCGATCGGCTACCGGACCCTCGACCGGGCGTAGCCATCCGCCGGAAATCGTTTTCTGGTCCGATCTTGGCGTTCATCCTGGCGTGTGCCTGTAAAATGACCTGGAATCTCGCCTCCGCTCGAACGCTGTGCAGGGAAGGCTCACAGCGGGCAGGGGAGGCCTCGTGGATATTCGTCTATCCGGCTTCCGGAAAAGGGGATCTTCCATCGCTCGAACGCTGCGGAGGGGAAGGCTCACAGGAGAATGGGAAGGTCTCGTGGATGTTCGTCTGTGAAACTCCCTGGAATGGGGGTCTTCCGTGCCGGCGCACGGACAAGAACGGGTCTTCGTGCGGAGCTTTACAAAAAGGGGTTCGATGCGATAATCTTGTGCTGCGGCATCGGTTATCGTTTTTTTTGTGAGGCGGGCGGCAGGGCCTTCGGCGCGGGGCGTAAACGAAGGTTCGGATGAAACCGCCGTCCGCCGCGATGGGGGCACGTCTTGTTGAAGCGTCTTTTTCTGGGATTTTCCATCCTTTTCGGGGTGGTCCTGCTGGGGCTGCTCGGTGTGGGCGTCTACTTCTGGTACATCTGGTCGAGCAACCTCCCGTATATCGGGGTTCTGAAGGATTACAGGCCGCCGGTGGTGACGCGGGTCTACAGCGCCGACGGCGAGGTCATCGGCCGGTTCTGGGAGGAGAAGCGGGTGCTCGTCGATCTCGACGCCTGTCCGGACCACCTGGTCGAGGCCTTTGTGGCCGCTGAAGACGCGCGGTTCTTCGAGCACGAAGGGGTCGACATCAAGAGCATCGTCCGGGCGATGCTCCGCAATTTCACGGCAGGCAGGATCGAGCAGGGCGGGAGCACCATCACCCAGCAGGTCACGAAGTCCCTGCTGTTGAAAAACCCGGAAAGGACCTACCGGCGCAAAGTCCGGGAGGCCACCCTGTCCCTCCAGGTCGAGCGGGTGTTCACCAAGCACGAGATTCTTTACCTGTATCTGAACCAGATTTACCTCGGGCAGGGCGCCTACGGGGTGCAGGCCGCGGCCGATACCTATTTCGGCAAGACGGTCGAGGAGTTGACCCTCGCCGAATCGGCGTTGCTCGCGGGTCTGCCGCAGGCGCCGGCGCGCTATTCGCCGGTCAGGCACTTCGATCGGGCCAAGGCCAGGCAGCGCTATGTGCTCGAACGGATGGTGGAGGAAGGATTCATCACGCGGGAGGCGTTCCAAGCGGCTCTTGCAGAAGAGCTCGACATCCGGGAGCGCGAGGACAACACCTTCCAGAAGGCGCCCTACTTTACGGAGCATGTGCGCCGGGACGTCCTGGAGCGTTACGGCCGGGACATGCTCTATCGGGGAGGGCTCGAGATCCACACCACCGTCGACCTGAAGCTTCAGGCGTTGGCCAAAGAGGCGCTTCTGCGCGGCCTGGGGGATTTGGACAAACGGGAGGGCTACCGGGGTCCACTGCGTCGTGTCGAGGGCGCCGAGGCGGTTCGGTTTCTGGAAGAGCAGGCCGGGCGTTTCGCAGAAGCCCCGCCGAAGGCCGGTGATATCGTCGAGGGGCTGGTGCTCGCGGTCGACGACGGCGGGGGGGCTGTGTCGGTCGGGCTGGGCCATGAGAAGGCGCTGCTCCCCCTGAGTCATATGGCCTGGGCGCGCAAGCCGAACCCGCGGGCGGCCTATTACGCCGCCAACCTGAAAAAACCCTCCACGGCCCTGCGCCAGGGTGACCTCATCCTGGTCCGCCTCCTTGCCGAGGACCCGCCGGAGGGGTATTCGCAGGTGGCGGCGCTCGAACAGACCCCCGAGGCGCAGGGGGCGATCCTGGCCATGGATCCGGCGACGAGGGCCGTTCTGGCCATGGTGGGGGGAAAAGATTGGAACGAGAGCCAGTACAACCGGGCAACGCAGGCAAAACGGCAGCCCGGGTCGGCCTTCAAGCCCATCGTCTACGCCGCCGCCCTCGACAAGGGCATGACGCCGGCTGACATCCTGATGGATTCGCCGATCGTCGCCGAGGGCGGGGAGGCGGGCTCCGTTTGGAAGCCCAAAAACTACAAGGATACCTTCTATGGGCCGACCCTCATGCGTACGGCCCTGGCGCAGTCGCGCAACGTGATCACCATCAAGCTCCTGCGCAGGATCGGTGTTCCCTACACGATCGAATACGCCCGGAAACTCGGCATCGAGTCGGATCTGTCCCCGGATCTGTCCCTGGCCCTCGGCTCCTCCGGTGTGTCCCTGCTGGAACTGACGCGGGCCTATGCGGTCTTCGCCAACGAGGGCAAGGCTGCACCGCCGGTCTTTGTGACCCGCATTGTGGATCGCGATGGAAGGGTGCTGGAGGAAAACCACGCCGAGGCCGAACAGGTGATCTCGAAAGAGACTGCGTATGTGATGACCGATCTGATGAAGGCGGTGGTCGAGGAGGGGACGGGCGCGCGGGTCAAGGCGCTGCAGCGCCCCGCCGCCGGGAAGACAGGGACGACGAACGATCTGCGGGATGCCTGGTTCCTGGGGTTCACCCCGGACCTCGTCACCGGGGTCTGGGTCGGCTATGACGATCAGCGGTCCATGGCCCGGAACGAGACCGGATCCCGTGCAGCCAGCCCGATCTGGCTGTACTTCATGCAGGCGGCGCTCGAGGGGAAACCGGTGAGGGATTTCGAGGTGCCCGAGGGGATTGTCTTTGCGCGGATCGATGCCAAGACGGGGCTCCTTCCAGGCCCATCATCCGGTCGAACCGTCCTCCAGGCCTTCGTGGAGGGCACCGAGCCGAAGGATGTGAGCCCGGAGCCGGCGGCCGCGCGCGCGGGGCATTTCAGCGAATTCGATCTGGGCTTCGAGGGAAATTGACGATGACGGGCAATCAGGTGCTCGAGGCGGTCGACCTCACCAAACAGTACGGCGGTCGCGTGGTGGTGAACGGGGTCAGCCTCAGGATCCGGTCGGGCGAGGTGGTGGGGCTGCTCGGGCCGAACGGGGCGGGAAAGACCACCACGTTTTACATGATCATCGGGCTGGTGCGGCCGGACAAAGGGAAGGTCCTGTTGAACGGGGAGGACATCGGAGACCTTCCCATGTACCAGCGTGCCAGGAAGCACATCACTTACCTGCCCCAGGAGCCCTCCATTTTCCGGAAACTGACCGTGGAAGAAAACATCCTGCTGGTGCTCGAGACGCTCGATCTGACGGCCGAAGAGAGGCGCCGGCGTCTGGCCGAACTCCTGAAGGAGCTCAACGTCGCGCGCCTGGCGAAGAACAAGGCCTACTCCCTGTCAGGAGGCGAGCGGCGGCGGGTCGAGATGACGAGGGCCCTGGTGCTTTCTCCGGCCTTTATTCTCCTGGATGAGCCCTTTGCGGGCATCGATCCGCTGGCGATCAACGACATTCAGAACATCATCGAGCAGTTGAAGGAAAAGGGGATTGGCGTGATCATCACGGACCACAATGTGCGGGAGACCCTCAAGGTCTGCGACCACGCCTATATCGTGAACGACGGGGTGATCCTCGAGTCTGGACCGCCGGAGAAGATCGCCGCCAGCAAAAAGGCGCGTGAGATCTACCTCGGCGAGCATTTCGAGATGGACGCATCCCGCTCGGCTGAGGCGTCGTCGTGAAAACAGAGGTGCTCGCGGGGTATGTCGAGCGAGGAAGGTCTTGATAGGGAATGGCAATGGTTCCGGTCCGTAGCGGACGGGCGGGTATGGACTGCGGCTGCTGTGTTGGGGAGCCGCCGGGCGCCGGAGAGGGCGCGCCGGGTCGGGCCGGCGGATGGAGGCGGGAGGTTCAGGGATGTTCGAAAGCGAGATCACGCGCAGGACGTTTGTGAAGGGGACCTTGGGCTGGGCTGCAGCCGGCTCCCTCGGGATGATGATCGGCGGGTGGCCGTTGAGGCGGCTCCACGCGTCGCCCTATCCGGACGTGGCGGTGGCCGAAGGGCCCGCGCCCAAGGCGACGCGGGCGGCGGTCAAGGCGCTTGGGGGCATCGGGCGCTTCGTCAAAACGGGCGACAAGGTGGTGATCAAGCCCAACATGAGCTTTGCGAGCAGTCCCGAGGAGGCGAGTAACACGCATCCGGAGGTGGTCAAGGAACTGGTCGGCCTGTGCCTCGAGGCGGGCGCTTCGTCCGTCAAGGTCCTGGACAACACCCTGCGGCCGACGGAGCTCTGTCTCGAAAAGGGAGGGTTTTTGGAGGCCTGCCGCATGATGCCGAATACCCGTGTGGAAGGTCTCAAGGAGGAGCGTTTTTTCAAGGAAGTCGCCGTGCCTGAAGGACTGAATCTGCGGAGCACCAAGGTGATGCAGGAGGTCCTGGAGGCGGATGCGCTCATCGCGGTGCCGGTGGCCAAGTCCCACGGGGCGACCGGGGTGACCGTTTCCATGAAGGGGATGATGGGGCTGATCTACGAACGGGAATCCTTTCACTATTCGATGGATTTGAACACGGCCATCGTGGACCTGTGCACGGTCATCAAACCGAAGCTGGTCGTCGTGGACGCGACCCGCATCCTGAGCGACGGGGGGCCCTACGGGCCTGGGAAGATCATTCGGTTGAACCAGGTGATCGCCTCGACGGACATGGTCGCCGCCGACGCCATGGCGGTTCAGCTCGGGACCTGGTACGGCCGCCGGATCGAGCCCCGCCAGGTCAAACACATCCGTATGGCCCATGACAGGGGCCTCGGCAACATGGACATCCCATCCCAGGTGGTCAAACAGGTCAGCGTCGGATGAGACTGCAGCGCCTGGTGCAGTCATTGGCCCTGGCGGGTTTCCTGTGGCTGCTGTTCCTCAATGCTTTTCCCCCGCCGGACTGGATCGAGGTGGATCTTTTTCTTCGCCTCGACCCGCTCCTCTCGGTCGGCACGATGCTGGCCGGCCGGGCTTTTGTTCCGCGGCTCGCCTGGGCGCTCGTGATCCTGGCGGCGGCCTTTTTCCTCGGCCGTTTTTTCTGCGGCTACCTCTGTCCGATGGGTGTCACCATCGATCTCTGGGACCGTCTGGCCCGCGGGAGGCGCCGCCGCGCCGCCGATGCCGGTGCCGGGCCCGTCCCCAGACGGCTGCGCCGATCGAAATATCTCCTCTGGGTCGGCGTCATGGGCGCGGCGGCGGCCGGATTCTCGGTGGTCTATTGGTTTTCGCCGCTCTCGCTCGTGACGCGTTTCTACGGCCTGGCCCTCTACCCCCTGCTGCTCGACGGTGCGTCGGCCGGGCTCGGGGTGCTGCGGCCGGCGGGGGAGTGGTTCGGGTGGGAGGGGATCCGCTATCTCGAGCTGCGCGAACCGGTTTTTGCGACGGGGCTCTTCGTCGCCTGTCTGGTCATGGCGGTGCTGCTCCTGGGCTGGTTCGCGCCGCGCTTCTGGTGCCGGTACCTGTGCCCGGCGGGGGCGATGCTGGCCCTGTGTTCGCGGCGGCCTCTTCTGAGGCGCCGGGTCTCGGATGCGTGCGTCCACTGCGGAAAATGCGCGCAGGAATGCCCGATGGGCGCCATCCGGGAGGATTTTTTCAGTACGGATCACCAGGAGTGCATCGTCTGCTTGAAGTGCCGGGACATCTGTCCCGCCGGCGCGATCTCGTTCGGTCCGTCGTCCGCGAGGGAACGCGCCGAAGCGCCCGAGCCGGACATGGAACGGCGGCACTGGATCGGAGCGGGCCTGACGGGGTTTGCCGCCGGCGCCCTCTCGATGAACGGCCTGGGGCAGCTCTTCGACGTCACGAAGGCAGCGGATCTGCGCTCCTCGCGGCTCGTGCGTCCGCCGGGTGCGCTGCCGGAGCGGGCCTTCCAGGCGCGGTGCGTGCGCTGCGGCGCGTGCATCGAGGGCTGCCCGACCAACACCCTGCAGGCGGTCTGGTTCGAGGCTGGGCTAGACGGGATCTGGACGCCGAAGGTCACGGCGCGCCTTGCGGCCTGCGAGCAGTTCTGCGCCCTGTGCGGACAGGTCTGCCCGACGGGGGCGATCCGGCCTCTGCCGCTGGGGGAAAAGATGTACGCCAAGATCGGGACGGCGCGGATCATCCCCTCCCGGTGCATCGCGTGGGAGCAGGAAAAGAGCTGCCTGATCTGCGACGAGATCTGCCCCTACAATGCCATCGTCTCCCGCTTCATTCCGGGGCATTCCGTGACGGTCCCCTTCGTTCAGGAGGATCGCTGCAACGGCTGCGGCTACTGTGAGAGCAAGTGCCCCGTCGACGGCGAGTCGGCCGTCGTCGTCGAGGTGTTGGGGGAAGTGCGGCTGACGAGCGGTAGCTACCGCCAGTGGGCCCGTGAGCGCGGCCTCGTCTTCGAGGCGAAGCAGGGGCTCGAAGAAACGGTGCTTGCGCCGCCCGGGGAGGGCGTGGGCGCATCGGAACCCGCCGGGTCTGCGGGGCCCGGGCTGCCGCCCGGCTTCGACTTCGAAGACTAGGCGATATCCATCCGGCAGGCGCCTTCCGGGATGGTTTCGACAGCTGATTGGAGAGGGGTGCGTCTTCGGATCGGTCCGGGGTCCGTGCCCGACAAGCGGTCCCGCCTGCAATCCGGGAGGTTTACAGGCGGGGGAAGGCACAGAAAGGGGGAAGTATGGCTGCTGTGGAGTTTTTGCCGAACGTCTATTGGGTGGGCGTGGTCGACTGGAATCTGAGGGACTTTCACGGATACGCCGTTGCGCCGCGCGGGACGACCTACAACGCCTATGTCATCAAGGGCGAAAAGACCGTCCTCGTCGACACGGTGTCGGCCGCTTGCAGCCGGGCCTTTTTCGAGGCGGTCGAGGCGGTCGTCCCGCTGGAGGCGATCGATTATCTGGTCGTCAACCATGTGGAGCCGGACCACTCCGGCTGTCTGATGGAGGCCGTCGAGCGCATCCGGCCCGAGAAGATCTTCTGCAGCGCCATGGGAAAGGCCTTCATGCTTTCCCACTACCACCGCTCCGACTGGCCGTTCGAGGTGGTCCAGACCGGCCAGAGCCTGCCCCTTGGGGGAAAGACGATCGATTTCCTCGAACTCAAGATGCTGCACTGGCCCGACAACATGGGCTGCTACGTCCGCGAGGACGGCCTCCTGATTTCAAGCGACGCCTTCGGGCAGAACTGGGCCACCAGCGAGCGGTTCGACGACGAAATGGATTTCAACGAGATGGCGGGTTTGATGGGGTCCTACTACGCCAACATCATCCTGCCGTTTTCGGAGCATGTCCTGAAGGCCCTCGGGCGGGTCGAGGAGCTCGGGTGGCCCATCCGGATGATCGCGCCTTCTCACGGTGTGATCTTGAGAGGCCACGTGGAGGAGGCCGTCGGGCTGTACCGCAGGTGGGCCCGGCAGGAGGTGACCCGAAAGGCGGTCATCGTCTATGACACGATGTGGAAGAGCACGGCGCGCATGGCCGAGGCGATCGCCGAGGGGCTCATCCAGAAGGGGGTCACGGTGAGAGTGTTCCACATGAAGGCCTGCCACCACAGCGACGTGATGGCCGAGGTGCTCGATGCCGCTGCGGTGATCCTGGGCTCTTCGACCCACAACAACGGGATACTGCCGCTCATGGCGGACATGGTGCGCTACATGGAGGGCCTGCGGCCCCGGGGCCGGGTCGGTGCGGCCTTCGGGTCCTACGGCTGGAGCGGCGAGGCCCCTAAGCAGCTCTCCGAGGCCCTGGAGCGGATGCGGATGAAGGTGTGCGACGTGCTGCGGGTCAAGAACGTTCCGGCGGAGGCCGACCTCGCTGTCTGCAAGGACCTCGGCCGCCGCCTCGCGGGCGAGGTCGACGCACTCGCCGGGGCCTGACCGGCCGTCCTCACGCGGGCATTACCGGAACGGCTGTACGGTCTTCCGGAATTCCTCTGTGGTCTCTTCCCAGCCGGCCTGGATGTGGAGCGGCTTCCGGTCCTTCAGAAACGGATGGCTGCGCCGCAGGTTCAGGACCTCCCCGGCATCGATCTCCGCCAGCAGAAGGGTTTCTTCAGCCCCCGCCCGGGCGAGGGTCTCCCCGTTCGGCGAGATGACGGCCGATCCGCCGCTGAAGGCGTATCCGCCGCCCTTGCCCACCCGGTTGACCCCGACGACATAGGCCTGGTTTTCGACGGCGCGGGCGGGCAGCAGGACGTCCCAGTGGCTTTGGCGTGCCGCAGGCCATGAGGCGATAACGAGAAAGAGGGTGCAGGCGCCGGCCAGGGTCCGGAAGAGCTCCGGGAAGCGCAGGTCGTAGCAGATGAGGCAGGCGGCCCCGAACCCGGGCAGGGCGAAGGGCGCCGGCCGGGCGCCCGGCCCGTAATGGCGGTCTTCGTCCAGGATTCCGATCTGATGGATCTTGTGATAGAGGGCGAGGTCGGCTCCGTCGGGGGCCGTGACCAGGGAGGCGTTTCGAGGCCGCCCGGGACCGTCCTTGATGACGAAGCCGCCCGCGACGTGCATGCCGGTCTCCCGGGCGAGGGTGCGCAGAAAGGCGCGGGTGGGGCCGTCCGGGGCCTCCTCCGTCGCGTTCGTGTCCATCGAAAAGCCGGTGGAGAACATCTCGGGCAGGACAAAGAGGTCCGCCCCGGCCCGTGCGGCGGCATCGGCCATGCGGCGGGCGGCCGAGTAATTGGCGGGGCGGTCGTGCCAACGGATATCGATCTGGGCTGCGGCGATCTTCATGCGGTGCGGATCCTCTGCTTTCCGCGCGGTTGTGCGCGAGGGTTTTTCCTCTGAACTCGATCTCGATCAGATCCTTCAGACTCGGCGCGGCTGTGCGCGCGGGTTTTTCAGGCTCGGCGCATCGAATCGGGTGCGATTTATGGGGGCTGCGGACCGGGGATCGCTGCGGGCGGCTCCCCGGCGCACCCAGTCGGGAAGGATGCCCAATAGCAGTATGCGCGAACGGCCCGCTTTGGACCAGTGATTTTTGGCTGGCCATCCGCACAACCTTTACAAGGGCATGGCGATAGCCTTCGCGACTGATTACGACAGGGCTCCAGGATCACTACAAGGGCGTTTATGGTCCCTTAGCAGTTTCCATCCGGAAATGGTCTTTTTGGCCAATCTCGGCGTCAATCTGCACGTTTGCCTGTGCGGCGACCTGCAGGTCGCCTCCGCACAAACGCTTGATTTCCTTGATATTGGCCAAAAATCCTCATTTCCGGATTGGAAACTGAGTTCTACCGCGAAATCATTTCCGGATAGAAACTGTTATGAAACGGGCTCTTGTCAAGTGAAAAGTTCTGAAAAGCTCCTGTTTAATCGACGCCGCTTTACGGGGCCTTGGCGAGAATGGGCCCTGCGTGGAGCTCGTCGGAGCCAAGGCCCCGTAAAGCGGCGTTCCTTTTTATCTTTATCTTGTCATGACTCCTCCATCGGAGTTCTGTTTCTGCAAGAGGCCCTGAGGTTTCTTCGACGGTGAATCAATCTGCTATTCGTGGGTTGGGTACCAACACTATTCGGTATCCGTCCGGAGGTACTCGATCTATTGAACGTGAGTCAAGCAGACCTTGTCACATAGTTTCCTCGAGTATCTCCTGGCGTACCTCAGGCAGCCCCTTGCAGAAACAGTGGGATTTGGCTGTTCTCGTTCTCAAACAACTTTCATCCCGCATCAATTTTATGCGGCTTTGGCTACCGGTTCGGACTGCATGACTGCCCAAATAAATCCCGCAAACTCTCTCGCTATGGCCGTAATAGCTACGTGGCGTGTTTTACCTCTCGCTGTTAACGCCCAAAATCGTTTATTCAAACGTTTTAAACATTTTATCGCTGTGTTGGCAGTAGAAGCATCGACATGCTCTAGATCAGCTTTCATCTTTAGGCTTATATGCGGAGAACGTACGTAGTGTTGGACCGCCTCCACCAATTGAGTACGGCATCGACGGTTACCAGTTTTCGTAATGGCACCGGATATTTGTTTGTCACCGGACGAATTCTCCGATGGAGTCAGTCCCAGAAAAGCCATCAACGCACCTGCGGATCCAAATCTACGAAAATCCGTAATCTCTGCAATCAACACCATCGCCGCCAATGTTCCGATCCCTTTGAAGGCCCGCAGTTTTTTTACGCTTGGAGCATAGATTTCAGATCTGGCCATCTCCTCAATATCGTGATCCAAATGGGCGATTCGCGTTTCCAAGTAATACAAATGCTCTATATGCTCCATCAAAACCTTTTGCATGATTGCATCGGGCAATTGCAACTCAGCAAGCCACTTGCGGTGAGCAAAAGTCCATTTACTGCGTCCCCAACGTATGCCTTGGCTCAGAAGAAGAGAGTTGATTTGATACTTGGCATTTTTGGCGGAGTCCTTGAGCGATATCCGGCAGCGGATCAAACTCCGTACCGCTTCTTCTTTTTCAGTTGGTGGATGAACAACGCTCAGAAGCCCCGCTGCGTAATTCTGAGCCAGGTCTCGCGCGTCCCGGAAGTCGTTCTTTCGCCGGTTCCCTGCCTTACGAGGAATCAACGCTGGTGCGATCACTTCACACGCATAACCCCAGTTTTTCATTTTTCGCTGAAACGCATAGCCGCTACAGGAGGCTTCATAGCAGGCCCGAATTTCAAACTCGGCAGACAGTTTCTTGAAATACTTCGCGATTACCTTGTCATCGTTCGCCAAGCGGATCATCTGGTGAATCCGCTTCTCACCCTCGACCACTACGGCGATCGAAAGAGAATTCATGTGGTAATCTACACCGACATACGCTACTTTTTTCATGGGCTGGTCCTCCGTTTTGGATTTCTTGGCTGGGGTGTATTTTACACCCCGGACCAGCCCGTTTCATATGATCTAGCTAAACAGGGCTCCGCCGCGAAGCGGTGGAACCGAGCACCCGAAGGGTGTGAAGAAACCGGGACCCGACCAGCAGGGGCGGGACTGAGCACGCGCAGCGTGTAAAGAAAAATCCTCATCTCCGGATTGGAAACCGGGTTGTACCGGGAAATCATTTCCGGATGGGAACCATTTGGGAAAACACGAATGGCCGACACGGCGAAAACGGAGTCTACGGCTGCGCACACCGCGGCGGCAGGGCGGCAGGACGATCGAATGAAGGCGCTGTTCGAGCGAATGGAGTTTCACAGGAACGGGCTGGCCCTCCTTCCGGCGCCTTCCGACCCCAAACCCGGGGCTGCGTTTCTTTACGACGGCGGTCCCCGCGGTGTCCAGCAGCGTTTTTGCACCTGCGGAACCCAGGAAGCCGTCTCGTGCCCGCATACGAAAGACCTCGCGAAGGCGGGGAAGGCCTTGAAAGACGCTTTCGGTGGCCAAGCCCCCGACAGGGCGTTTCATGAGAGCCCCTGGTTCAAACTCGGCGTTTTCCTGGGCGAGGGTTCGTCGGATACCCCTGAATCGGCGCGGTTTCAGGTTCAAGAGGGCGAGCCTGCGGTGATCCGGGTAACCGGGAGGCGCGACGCCCCCCTGGTGACATATTTTCCCGAAGGCGGCGAAGGGCTGCGGTTCATGGATCGATGCGGCCGCGGCCGCCCCGCCGCGGGGCCCCTCTCCCGCGGCGAGATCATCGACCGGCTGCGTCTTTTGACGATGACGGAGACCGAACGTCTGCTGGCCAGAAGAGGCTCGAAGACCCGGGGGCAGCTTCTGGAGGAGGGGTTCTGGTTCCGTTTCGCCTATCACTTCTTCCGGGAGTACGCCGGCCGCGCGATGCGTTTCGAACCGGCGATTTCGAAGCGCACCGGTGAGTTCACCATCCTGTGCAGGGGGGAGGCCGAACGGGAGTTTGCTCGCGTGTTCGTGCCGAGGGAGCGGGTCAAGGGGCTCCTCGGCAGCCTCGGGGGGATCCTTGCCAACCGCCACCGGTTGGCGATCCACCCGGTCCCGCTCAAGTCCATCTTCAAGGTCAGCGCTACGACCGAGATGGACCTCGAGATCAGGCC
Source organism: uncultured Desulfatiglans sp. (assembly GCA_900498135.1). NCBI lineage: Bacteria > Pseudomonadati > Thermodesulfobacteriota > Desulfobacteria > Desulfatiglandales > Desulfatiglandaceae > Desulfatiglans > uncultured Desulfatiglans sp. The sequence continues at coordinate 4,331,558 of LR026961.1, read as the reverse complement.
GATGATCGAAGTCCTGCAGGCGGGCGGTGAAAGGGCTTTCTTCGACCGCGAGGACCTCGAGCGCTACCGCTACGGCGAACTGGTCTACATACCCGAGCTGGAACTCCTGGCGGAGTTGGAGCCTCCCGGAGAAAAGGCGCGGAAGTTCGGGACGCCCGTCAGGATGGTCCTCAAGAAATCGCAGATCTCGAGCTTCCTCGAAGAGGCGCTGGGGGACGGCGGCGACTGGGCGCCGGGGCGAGCATCGGAGGTTGTGGGGTTGAGGCTTCACCGCGAGGCGGACTGGCTGTCGATCGAGGCCGGGGAGATGGACCGCGACTGGTGCTGGCTTTCGGCTTCGTACGGCTTCGGGGAGGGCAGCCTGACGATCGAGGAACTGCTGGAAGCGCGCCGAAACGGACAGCGGTATGTCGGTGTCGCGAGGGGCTGGGTGGATCTCCGCTCGGAAAAGCTGGCCGCGCTGGACGCCTTTCTGGAGCGGCTGCCGGAGGGTTGCCGCGCCGAGGGAAGGCGGGGGCTCCGGCTTTCGAGGATGGATCTCCTGCGTTTGAGATCGACGGTTGCAGGCCGTCCGCGCATCGGGGGAAAGCACGCGCAGTCTTCCGTGGTCGAGGCCTTTCTCGACCTAAAGGCGGCGCGGCCGCTGCCCGCGCTCGCGGGGATGCGGTGCGAGCTGCGGCCTTATCAGGGCGAAGGCCTTCGCTGGCTGTGGTTCCTGGTCGAAAATGGGCTGGGCGGACTCCTCTGCGATGAGATGGGCCTCGGCAAGACCCATCAGATCATGGCGCTGATCGAGGCGCTCGCGGAGACCGACCGCCTTCCCTCGCCCTGCCTGGTCGTTGCGCCCACGACGGTCTTGAGCCACTGGGAAAAGAAGCTCCGCCGGTTCGCTCCCGGGCTTGCAACGGCCGTCTACCACGGGGGCGATCGGCGCCTGGACGATGCCGGAGCCGGGCCGCAGGTTGTGTTGACGAGCTACGGGATCCTCCGGCAGGACGCCGAGCAGCTGAAGGCGGCGTCGTTTTCCCTGGCGGTCTTCGATGAGATCCAGTATCTGAAAAACCCCGAGACGCAGGTCTACCAGGCGGCCCGGGATATCCGCGCCCCGGTTCGGATCGGGTTGACCGGGACGCCGATCGAAAACCGCCTCTCGGACCTCAAGGCCCTGATGGATCTGACCGTGCCCGGGTACCTTGGCGGCGACCGGTTTTTCGAGCGGCATTATGCCCGGCCGATCATGCAGGACGCCTCGGAACAGGCGCGGCAGGAACTCGTGCAGGTGCTCCGGCCTTTTGTCCTGAGACGGCGGAAGAGCGCCGTTCTGCAGGATCTGCCGCCGAAGATCGAGGATTTCCGGAGCTGTGTGCTGAGCGCGGACCAGTTGAGGCTCTACCGGGAGGTCATCGCATCCCGGAGCCCGGAGATCCGTTTGGCTCTGGCCGATGCCGGCCGCCCGGTGCCGTATCTTCACATCTTCGCGCTGCTCGATCTGCTCAAGCGGATCTGCGACCACCCTGCGCTGGCGGTGAAGGAGCCTCTGGCCTATACGCAGCAGGAATCGGGCAAATGGGAGGCCTTCAAGGAACTGCTGGCCGAGGGGATCGACAGCGGGCAGAAGATCGTCGTCTACAGCCAGTATCTGGGGATGATCGAAATCATGGCGGAGTTCCTCCGTTCAGAAGGGATCGGGCACGTGACGCTCACGGGCGCCACCCGGCAACGGGGGAAGGTGATCGAACGGTTCAACGAGGACCCGGATTGCCGGGTCTATGTCGGCAGCCTCAGGGCCGGTGGAACCGGCATCGATCTGATCGCCGCGTCCATGGTGATCCACTACGACCGGTGGTGGAACGCCGCCCGGGAGGACCAGGCCACGGACCGCGTCCACCGGATTGGGCAGAAACGGGGCGTCCAGGTGTTCAAACTGATCACCGAGGGGACCCTGGAGGAGAAGATTGCGGCCGTCATAGCAAAAAAGAAGGGTTTGATGGAGGAGGTGGTCCCGGAGACGGACCCCGGCGTCCTGCGGCAGTTCAGCCGCGAGGAGTTGCTCGATTTCATGGACATCCCCTTCCTGAATTTCGGAGGAGGAATCTGACCTCCGCCCACCTCCCGCCATGCCGCCCTGTCCGAGATGCGGCAGAATTCCATGCCTCGGAGCCCTTCCCCTGACCGCCTGCCAAGCGGCGTCACCGATGTCCGCCTGCGGGACGCCTTGCGGTCATCCCTGAACCCCGGGTAAGCCCTTTTTTGGTTGAAGATACGTTGACAAATTTTCATTCGATAAGTTAAAATTCCAAGTTTATGGTTTGGATTTTTCTCCGTTTTGGGAAAGGTCCGCTGAAGCGGTGGACGCCAGATGCGACCCATCCGGCCGTTTCGTTTTTTTGTGGAAAAAGGCTGATCGGTCTCACACGAGGTGTTCCGTTGGATGAGGGGGCGTTTCGTCCTCTCTAGGGCAAACGATGCAGAGCGGAAAGACGAATCGGAAGGCCTCCGAGGAATGGGCCGCAAGCCTGATCAAGCGGCGAAAAACCTCCTCGGGAACCTTCTTTTGTGGGCTGTGTGCTTGAAATCGCCGGGAGGGTCGTTATTTTGATACGAAATGCTTCGGTCGGATACACGATCTCCCCGCGTCCGAGAGCAACCTGCCTCAGATGCGGCCAGCCTCCGCTGTCATGTATCCGTCCAGAATACAATCCTGAAGGGTGTCCACTTCTGCGAAGGTCTTTGGACACCAGCGTGTTTCCGATTCAGCAGTGATTTTCAAAGATTTTACGGAAATCGGCCCAATGGTCCGTTTCCGGCCCGCGCCCGCAGGCGTTCGGAAACGAGCTCCGCGGGGTCTGCGCAGGAGAGCTGAAGATCCGCTTCGGATCGGGAACGATCTCACAGAGCGAGGAAAGAACGTATGAGAACCCAGGTGGAAGACATCAGTGCGGTCAAGAAGAGACTGGTGGTGGAGATCGATGCGGCGGAGGTGGACAAGGAATTGAACGAGGCCTACAAGCGCCTCGGCAAGACAACCAAGCTCCCGGGATTTCGTCCCGGCAAGATACCGCGCACCGTGCTCGAAAGCTATTTCGGCCGTCAGGTCCGGGAGGATGTGGCGAGAGACCTCATCAACCACACGATATCCGAAGCGCTCAACGAAGCGCAGACCTTCCCGATCGGTGCGCCGATCCTCGAGAAGGAAGACCTGAAGCCCGGCGAGGGTTTCCAGTACAGTGCCGTGATGGAGGTCCGGCCCGTCATTCAGCTGCCGGAATACGAGGGGATCGAGGTCCAGAAAGAGGTCCTTCAGGTGACCGACCAGGACGTCGAGAATCAGCTCGAGCGGATCAGGCAGGGGAACGGGAAGCTGGAGACGATCGAAGAGGACAGGGCGATCCAGACGGGTGACTACGTCGTGGTGGACTACGAGGTCTACGACGGTGAGGAGCCGGTCGAAGGTTTCGCGGCCACCGATGCCGTGATCAAGGTCGGGACGCACGAGTTCGACGCCGCTGTCGAAGAGGCCTTGATCGGGGCGCGGAAAGGCGAGGAGAAAGGGGTCACGGTCCATTTCGGCGACCACCACCCGCGGGTGGATCTGGCCGGCAAGGATGTCCTTTTCAAGGTGCGTGTGAAGGAACTGAAGTTCCTCGATCTTCCGGCCGTCGATGACGCCTTTGTGGAGGGCCTGGGGGCTGATTTCAAGACCGTCGACGACTTGAAGGCGAAAATCAGGGAGGAAATCCGGACGGCCGAGGTGCGGCGGATCGACCAGGAGGTGAAGCAGCGGCTGATCGAGAAGATCGCCGAAAAGGTCGAGGTCGAGCTGCCCCCCGTGCTGGTGGAATCCGAACTGGAGATGCGGATCGAAAACCTCAAACAGAGCCTCAAGCGCTCCGGAGCCGACCCTGAACAGGCCGGTCTGACCGATGATCGCATGAGGGTCGATCTCAGGCCCGTTTCCGAGAAGCGTGTGAAGAATATGCTCATCCTCGGCGACATCGCCAGGGAAAAAGGCCTGAAGGTGGAAGAAGAGGACTTGGAGGAGCACTTCGCCTCGCTCGCGGCGTCGACCGGTCAGGACGCGGCGATCCTGCGGAGATACTACGAAGCCAGGGAGCTTCTGGACGGCCTCAGGCAGCAGCTGCTGGAGGAAAAAACGTTGAAGTACCTGGTTGAGCATGCTAGGATTTTAGAAGTAGAACGAAGTGTTCTAACCGGAAATGCAGCAAAATAAGGAGAACGTGTTTTCACAATGCTGATACCTATTGTTGTCGAACAGTCGAACCGCGGCGAGCGGGCTTACGATATCTACTCGAGGCTCCTCAAGGACAGGATCATCTTCATGGGCGAACAGGTCATAGACGCCACGGCCAACACGGTCATCGCCCAGATGCTCTTCCTCGAATCGGAGGACCCGGCCAAGGATATTCACCTGTATATCAACTCGCCCGGGGGTTCTGTCACCGCCGGTCTGGCGATATACGACACCATGCAATACATCAAGCCCGAAGTGATGACGATCTGCATGGGGCAGACAAGCAGCATGGCTGCCCTGCTTCTGGCGGCCGGTGCCAAGGGAAAGCGCTATGCGCTCCCGCACGCGCGGATCATGATCCACCAGCCTCTTGGCGGGGCGCAGGGTCAGGCGACAGACATCAGCATCCACGCCAGAGAGATCCTCAAGGTGCGGGAGACCCTCAATCAGATCCTGGCCGCCCATACAGGGCAGGGCATGGAGCGCATCAACCAGGACACGGAACGGGATTTTTTCATGACCGCCGAAGAGGCCAAAGCCTATGGTATCATCGACAAGGTCATCACCCGCAGGGAAATGGCGGGTCTATCGGAACATACTGACGGAAGGTAAGGTGATATGAGCAAACATCACGATTCCGGCGACGACCTCTTATGCTCCTTCTGCGGAAAAAGCCAGGACGAGGTCAAGAAGCTGATCGCGGGGCCCTCCGTGTACATCTGTGATGAGTGCATTCAGCTGTGCAACGAGATCATCGCGGAGGAGTACACGCAGGATGCGGACGGCCGCAGCACGAAGGATCTGCCCAAGCCGTCGGAGATCAAGAAGATCCTCGACGAGTACGTGATCGAACAGGACAAGCCGAAGAAGGTCCTGTCCGTGGCGGTCCACAACCATTACAAACGCATCGCCACCAAGATCGACATGGAAGGGGTCGAGATCGAGAAGAGCAACATCCTCCTGATCGGACCGACCGGTTCGGGCAAGACCCTCCTGGCGCAGACCCTGGCCAGGATCTTGAAGGTGCCCTTCACGGTCGCGGATGCAACGACCCTGACGGAGGCCGGGTACGTGGGCGAGGACGTGGAGAACATCATCCTGAACCTCGTTCAGATGGCGGATTACGACGTCGAGGCGGCCTGCAAGGGGATCGTTTACATCGACGAGATCGACAAGATCGCCCGCAAATCCGACAGCCCGTCGATTACGCGTGACGTCTCCGGCGAGGGGGTGCAGCAGGCGCTCCTGAAGATCATCGAGGGGACGATGGCCAACGTGCCGCCGAAGGGCGGGCGGAAGCATCCGCAGCAGGATTTCGTCAAGGTCGACACCAGCAATATCCTCTTCATCTGCGGCGGGACGTTCAACGGCCTCGACAAGATCATCCGGGGCCGCGTGAACAGCAAGATGATGGGCTTCGAGGCGGACATCAAGCGCAAAGAAGAGATGGACATCAATAAGACCATGACCCTGGTCCAGCCGGAAGACCTGATCCGCTTCGGGATGATTCCGGAGTTCATCGGCCGCATCCCCATCATCACCACACTCGATCAGTTGAGCCTCGATGCCCTGGTCCGGATCCTGAGCGAACCGAAGAATGCACTTCTGAAGCAGTACCAGAAGCTCTTCGAACTCGAAGGGGTCAAGCTCAAGGTGACCGACGGCGCCCTTCTGGCCATAGCGCAGGAGGCCATCAAGCGCAAATCGGGCGCCCGCGGACTGCGCTCCATCCTGGAGTCCGTCATGCTCGACATCATGTACGACATCCCGTCGACACCGGGCGTGCATGAGTGCGTGATCAGCGAAGATGTGATCCTGAAAGGGGAGAACCCTCTTCTCATCTATGAAAACCAAGTTGGATATGCGTAAGGCTTATGTTTAAAGTGACGAATAAAGATGCCGCCGGTGAGGGGATGACCGAGAGGTCTTACTACCCTCTCCTGCCGCTCCGTGATGTGGTGGTCTTTCCGAATGTGGTGGTGCCGCTTTTCGTGGGCCGGGAAAAATCCATCAGTGCGCTCGAGTTCGCCATGAGCCACCAGAAGGAGATCTTCCTGGCGTCGCAAAAGGACGCCAAGGTGGATGAACCCGCCCCGAAGGACATTTACACCATCGGGACCCTCAGCTCCGTGCTGCAGCTCCTGAAGCTGCCGGACGGGACGGTCAAGGCCCTGATCGAAGGGAAGGCCAGGGGCCGGATCGACCACTTTCTGGACAAGCAGGATTTCTTCATGGTCGAGGTCTCGCGGCTGTCGGACCAGCGTGAAACCGACGAGGAGACCATCGCCCTGATGCGCAGCATCAGCGTCGGCTTCGAGGAGTATGCGAAGCTCAACACCAAGATCAGCCAGGAGGTCGTCTCCACGGTCACCGGCATCGAGGATCCAGTGCGGATGGGGGACACGATTGCGGGGCATCTCTCGCTGAAGGTCTCCGACAAACAGCGCCTGCTCGAGATCCCGGACCTGAACGCGCGGCTCCAGGAGCTTTTCGAAAAGCTCAATGGAGAGATCAACATCCTGCGGCTCGAGCAGCGGCTGCGCAGCCGGGTCAAGAAGCAGATGGAGAAGACCCAGAAGGACTACTACCTGAATGAGCAGATGCGGGCCATTCAGAAGGAGATGGGCACCAAGGACGACTTCAAGGCCGAGTTGGACGAACTCGAAAAGAAGATCAAGGCGAAGCGCCTCCCGAAAGAGGCCCACACGCGGATCCGGCAGGAGTTCAAGAAGCTCAAGATGATGTCGCCCATGTCCGCCGAGGCGACGGTCGTCCGCAACTACATCGACTGGATGCTGTCTCTCCCCTGGCTGGAGAAGACGAAAGAGAAGCTCGACATCGAAGAGGCCGAAAGGATCCTCGAGGAAGACCACTACGGCCTCGAGAAGCCGAAGCAGCGGATCCTGGAATATCTGGCGGTCCAGCGCCTGACGAAGAAGATCAAGGGCCCGATCCTGTGTCTGGTTGGACCTCCGGGGGTCGGGAAGACCTCGCTGGCGAAATCCGTCGCGAGGGCGACCGGCCGGAACTTCGTCCGGCTCTCCCTGGGGGGCGTGCGGGACGAGGCCGAGATCCGGGGACATCGGCGGACCTACATCGGGGCGCTGCCGGGCAAGATCCTTCAGCTTCTCAAAAAGGCCAAATCCAACAATCCGGTGTTCTGCCTGGACGAGGTGGACAAGATGAGCATGGACTTCCGGGGGGACCCCTCCGCCGCCCTGCTCGAGGTGCTCGACCCGGAGCAGAACAACGCCTTCAACGATCATTATTTGGACCTGGATTACGATTTGTCCGACATCTTCTTCATCACGACCGCCAACAACCTGCACAACATCCCGCCGCCGCTTCAGGACCGGATGGAGATCATCCGCCTGGCCGGCTACACGGAGCTCGAGAAGCTGAGCATCGCCAAGTACTTCCTGATCAAGAAGCAGGTCGAGCAGAACGGTCTGGACCCGAAGAACATCCGCTTTTCCGACAAGGCCGTCCTGGACATCATCCGGCACTACACCCGGGAGGCCGGGGTGCGGAACCTCGAACGCGAGATCTCTTCGATCTGCCGCAAGGTCGCCAAGGAGGTCGTGCGCCGGGGGAAGGGGACATCGGTCACCCTAACGGCCCAGTCCCTTCACAAGTACCTGGGGGTGCAGAAATTCCACTACGGGCGGGCCGAGGAAAAGGACGCCATCGGCGTTACCACCGGGCTTGCCTGGACGGACTTCGGCGGCGAACTTCTCCAGACCGAGACGACCATCATGCCGGGCAAGGGAAGCCTGGTCTTGACGGGGAAGCTCGGGGACGTCATGCAGGAATCGGCGCAGGCGGCCCTCAGCTACGTGCGCTCCCGGACGCGGCAGCTGCGCCTCCCGGACAACTTCTACGAAAAGATCGACATCCACATCCACGTGCCCGAAGGGGCCACGCCCAAGGACGGGCCCTCGGCCGGGATTACCCTGGCGACCTCGATCGTCTCGGTATTGACCCGCCGGCCCGTCAGGAGCACCCTGGCGATGACCGGCGAGATCACCCTGCGCGGACGGATCCTGCCGATCGGCGGCCTCAAGGAGAAGATCCTCGCCGCCCACCGTGCGGGTCTTTCCAAGGTCCTGATCCCCTTCGAGAACAAGAAGGATATCGAGGAGATCCCCAAGAAGATCCTCCGCAAGGTGGAGCTCGTCCTGGTCAACCACATGGACGATGTCCTGCGTGAGGCGCTCGTGGTGCCCGAAGGGGAATCCCTCTTCGCGACCCAGGATGAGTGTGAACCCTTTTACCTGGCGCCCTGTGAGGAGCGCAAGAACGATCCGGGATCGGAGTTGATCGCCCATTGAGGATCGGTCTCCCCACGCTCGAAAATCGTTTTGCCGGGGCACTATTTCTCTTGACAGAACCAGCCGCCTTCCGCTATAAAGATATGATCTTCAGCTTGGGCGGATAGCTCAGCGGGAGAGCATCGGCCTTACAAGCCGAGGGTCGCAGGTTCAAATCCTGTTCCGCCTACCACGGGGGCGTAGTTCAGCTTGGTTAGAACGCCGGCCTGTCACGCCGGAGGTCGCGAGTTCGAGTCTCGTCGTCCCCGCCACCAATAAAATCAAGGGGTTACGGTAATTTTCGTAACCCCTTTTTTTATGGAAAAAGGGAGCATATAGGGAGCTAAACCGGAATAACTCCAAACCTTCCTCTTCTTTTTTTGGGTTTTTGTGCTGCTTCTTCTACCCTGAGTTTTAGCAGAAATAACTTTTGTCCGAATTTTCTCTCAATTTTTTGGATGACTACTAGAATTAGAAGGGCTGACAGAATCACTATGATGCCGAGCTGCTTATCTTCCCAGCCTCCGAAGATGAAACACAACGCTGAGTATGCTGCTGTGAGAAACACATAATTGTCGAAGATCATTAGGGCTTCGTAGGCCAGAATGGCTAATTTATCTTTCCAACCTCTGAGTTTAGTTATTGCTCTACAGACTGTTTTAAGTGCGCGGGTTCTCTCCATAAATATATAGTATATTAAGTTAATTATTGCCAAAAGGGTTATTAAGCGAAAGGTTTCTTGCGATATCCATCGATTCATGGCTATGGTACCTCCCTTGATTCTGCCGGCTCGAATTCTGTTTGGATGATGATTTTTGTGATTTTGCTGTTTTGGCTGAGTTCGTCGAGGAATGAGCCGAAAATTATGGCTTCGAAGGCGTCGTCTCCGTGGATCATTACGGAGTCACCGATTATATCGGCACGGAAGCATTTTCTTTTCTTTCGGAGGAACGCTTTGATTCTGAGCAGAAGGCCTTCGACGGCTTCCTCTTGGGTTATGGGCTCGACGAAGATGGCTGCCACCGAGTCAAAGTTTGATAGTTCGAACTGGTCAAGGAATCGTTTCAGGCCTGCCTTATCTTCCTCGTTGGGATAATTCAGTGATTCTGATATCTTGATTCTTACCATGGAACCCTCAATCCAGGATTATTCTTGGGGGGCCGAGAAAGAATCCTCAAGCCCCCCACAGTTTCCCCTTTTTCTTAGTGGATTGTTTTTGTATCGACCGGAATCGCCAGGCGATCACCCCTCATCCCCATGCCGAGATACCTGTCAACCGTCAGCTGAGGCCTGGGCGCCGGAAGTTCGGGAACTCGGTATTCCTCGAATTCTGCGTCTATGCAACCAAATAAGGGCTCAATGTGGTCGTCGACCAGCCAACTCATATCTTCGTCGAGGACCTTGCAGCTCAGTATGGCAAAATAGTCCATGCATCTGCCGTCGTGAAGCCGGTTCGAGATCTCCCTCGGATTCCTTCTGAACTGGTTCATCCGCGAATCTTCGAGGTATTCTCCGCAAACCCTGCATGTTTCCGTTACGGAGAGGTCGGCTGCCCATTGGGCGTAGCAAGATTCGCATGTGGCCCGTGGAGTGGCTCTGCCTGAGGGGTGCATCTCTGAGTGGCTCATCTGTTTACCGCAGATCAGGCAACGCCCCGGCTGTGCGGTGCCGTATGGGATGTGTTCCATGAATTGCGCAGGGAACATTTTATCCAATTTCTTGATTTTCCTGTAATTCTTTACTATCCATTTCACTATCTTTCTTGGGTCACACATATCATTCCTCCTTTCCTTCTTGTCCTAAACGATTCTTTTTTTGTTCATGTCATACATCTCTACCGGGACTATCCCTGGCTCACTAAAGAACTGTCCGAACTTGACTCCTTTCGGCTCATTTTTCCAATAGCCAAAACTCCTTTCCAACTTTACCGACGGATCGACGTAAAGCCGGATGATTATGCCGTTCTTGTTAGGGTCTCTGTCTTTCGCGAACCCTTTGGCTTCCTCAAAATTTGGGGTCATGTAGAAAGCGTCTGACGGCCCTTTTTTGAAGATGCGCTCGTGAAAGATGCTTTGAGCCGCCTTTCTGCTGGTCCCATGCCACATATCCATGGGCTGGACGGTTCCGTCCTTCAATATTCTTGGTTGAACATCTGCGTTTTGATAGAAAAGGCCTGCTTTTTGGTTGGTGCTGTTTTTTTGCTGATTCTGGTTCCGGGTGAGAGCCTGTTCTATTTCCTGTTTGAGTAAGGTGTCTCGTTTGAGTCTTTCAGCAAGTTTGTTTATTTCAGTAATTAGTGCAATAGTATCTAAATGGGGGATTTGTTGGTCTATTAAGTTCTGGAAATCATGGACCGACCTCGCCACAGGATTAAATTTGGGTTTGGGCTTTTGGTTTGCAGGCCTACTGGGTTTCTGCCGAGCTCTTTGAGGAGCTGGTTGTTTGGGAAATTCTGGTATTAGCTGTCCCCGGACTCCCGTTACCTTGTCCGGCCTCGCCCCTCTTTCGTACATGGCCACTTTTTTGTTCCTGTGCTTATGCAGCTTGTATATGGCATAGGGTATGCCTATGAACAGCGCTGTCGCCGGATCAAACACTTCACCACCCCCTTATCAGTTCGGTGATTGCGGCCATTATGAAGGCTGTTGCTATTCCCGCCGCTCCAGGATGCCTGAACAGGAGGGTTAAGAAGAACCACAGCACGACCGCAGCCGCTATCCAAGGTATTCCTGGCAGATCAACCATTGCCGGTATCCTTTCTGTTCATTATCCCAAGGTATTTTCGGGTTTCTTCAACGATTCTATGGCTTAGTTTCAGGAGTTGGATTGATAGTATCTCTGAGAGTTCCGTGTTTTTGTTTTTGGTTTGGTCTGCGTTGAGGTTTCTGAGCTGCGTGTAGGCCTCTAGGAGCTCTTCAATCTTGCCTTTGATCTCTTTCTTTGAGGCCTTTTTCTCTTTGCTGTCTCCGGACATACCTGTTTCCTCCTTTTCCTCAAGTTAGAATTTATTTATTCCCGAGTCCGTTGTTAAGCGTTTTTTCGTAGTTATTGCAATATGTTAGTCAAGTTTAAACTCAAGATATGGTCGGGTGGAATGGGGGGCGTATCTCTTCTCAGAAGCGTTTCCCCTCATAAGTGGTTATGGATTTTGTCGTCTGGGTGTTTAGGCTGGATGGCTGATTTATATTCTTCGGAACAACAAATCTCGAGGAATTTGCACCAGTGTCCCTTATGGTACTTATTGTACCCCAGGGATAGCTTGTCGGTTTTTTTCAATAGATAACATCTCATGTCCTTTGAGTGGAATTCGCTTTGTTGCGAAAAGCAGCCAATTCAAAAGAAATGATTACGATAAGCTAATCTTATGAGAATTTCCGCATCAAGAAGGTTGCGAGGGTGGGCTCTTACGTCTTCATTGTCCTGGAAAAAGCAGTTCAAAGGATAGACTGGTTAAGTTTAAACTCAACATATTGAAATAATTACATATTTATCCTATTATTTTCTTGACATTGGACACATCCTTTCTTAACTTGGATTCGGAAAGGAGGTGTTTTGTATGGAAAATCAAAGGGTTATCTTAGGTTTAAACTTAACTTCGGCATTGTTGGTTCTATGTTTCCTTGTGATTTCAACTGCTTTTATGATTGGGTGCTCTTCTGCTCCAAAGAGGATTAAGGTGGCACGGGATTCGGTCGAGGAAGCCTATGAGCTGCAAAAACCTATTGTGGTGAACAACTCCAAGAAGGACGGTCGTCCTGAATGGACAAAGAAAACCTCCTATGAGGAAGAAGGTCATGTTTGTTTTTCAGGGGGGTTTATGAATGGGTCTGATTATTCTGTGACTGTCCGATGTGCCAATGCTGAGGCTCTAAAAGCGGCTGTTCAGGCTGTTTCCCAGTTTATCCGGGTGGAGTTTTCGGAGTATGTGCATGGCCCGAATACCGGTGCCAGCGGAGTCGATAGGTATGTTGAGGATGGAATCGCCACCTTTGTTGAGAGCCTGCATCTGCAAGGAATTCGGCAAACTGAAATTTTTTATGAAGAATTGTTTTCAGCCTCGATCGCGAAGCCGACCTTCAATGTCTGGGTGAGGCTTGAGATCGGGAAAGCCGATTTCCTGAAGGCCAAGGCCGACGCCATCAGGAAACTGCGGGATAGATTTTCAAGAACCGGAGAGCTTGAAGCGAAGGAGAAGGCTGAAAGGCTTCTTGAAGAGCTAAAAAGGGGAGTTCATAACGAGGCACGTCGTGGAGCTTGATTTTCTCTTAAAGATTGTGTGCGGCATATTTGGAACCTTGATCAGCAATATGCTTTTCGGTTCAGGAAGCCCTGACCAAGCTCCCGACAAAGAAATTGATCAACACCTCAAATCTCCTGTCGTTATGGCCCATCACATGAATCGTGATGAATTGAGTGTTCCCCCCTTTGTAACCTCTGTCCCTGATGATCACTTTGCCGGTGTGTCTGCCCCAATGCCTTCGTTGGGCCACGCTAGAAAGTCGGCTGTGGATGATGTGGTCAGGCAGGTTCTTGGTGCCATCGGTATCGAGTACAATCATCAATATGTCGATCGTATCTCCGGGAGTGTTCGGGATCCTAAAAGGAATATTGAAGATCGGCTGTCCGGGTTTTCCCACGGTGTGGTGCTGGGCATCGAGCGAAATATTGTGAAAAGCTCATGGTTCCGTGATGATTCCGGAAGGTACGTCTATTTCGTTCTTGTGTACTACCCCGGAGAGAAGATTCGAGAAATGCGGAGGCTTTCGAAGGGTGCCAAGGTTTTTGCTTCAGTGGTTACTAAACATAAGGGAGATGTCCGATTGAAGGTATGGGAGGTCAACGGTGTATCTGTTGTGCTCACATCAGCGAGAATTATCGTTCGCAAGAAAAACAGGTTTGCCAAAGCAATCTCGTTTTTTGTCTGGCATGTGCCCTCCGGATCAGAACATGACATATCAATGGCCTTGGGGCCTATAAGGGTTTGTGGGGATTCGCGTGAGGTTACCTTATCTCTTTCCGAGTGTGACAAGAATCTTGAGGACTATCTTCTTGGCGCAAAACTTGAACGTCTTGCCACGCTTAAAGGTCATGATGAGCTTGGGAGACCGGTGCTCGCAAGAGTTTCGTTTTGATCTTTAATAAGAATTCCTAAGCATCTGGGAACATTCGGGGCCACATCCCCCCTTGGTCCTCTCTTTTCCAGGTGATGCCTCCTTATCTCCTATTTTGAAGCGATATGCCCAGTTCATAGAAAAGTATTTAAATGCCAAGTCCCACGAAATGCCCGAATGGCACCAACGATTGATCTCCTCGACCCTTTTGACCGCATCCAGCTGGGGCCTTTTATTTCCCAGTATTCAGATTGGATCATCTTTACGCTTTTTTTATTCCTTTTTTGGGCTATTGCCGGTATCGCCCTGAGAAAGAGATTTGAGGAAAACCGATATACGCGGGCACTGATTACAGCCGTTGCTCTGGTGCTTGCAGTTTCAACCTATTTCTCTGTCTATCGCGGGTGGCTTCACCTGAGCTTTGGCGCTTTCGGGTTGTTCGGCGCGGTCCTTATTTTCATTGTCATATTCTTCATTATTATAGGTTCTATGAGGGGCTACGGCATGAGTCTCGCTAATGCCTTGTCGCTTGGCTTTGCCCTCTTTTATATCTCTCTCTGGGCTGTCATCCCAAATATTTTGCACGACATCCAGGAGAACTTTCCTCCGGTCAACGGAATCCTTTTGTTGTTCTTTATCGTTTCCATCATCAAGATCATTGCGGCCTTTTTCAGATATTCACGAAAGTCCCCGCTTGAGACCGCAAGAAGGCTTCGGACAACGGGCTTCGACAGCGTGACGTCTGGAAATACAGGGGCGGTAGAAAACGTAGAGGTAGAGAGGGAGGAAAAGGATGAAGAGAAAGAGGCCAAATCACTTAAGAAAAGGACAATGAAAATAACCAAGGCAGAAATCAGGACACTTGAAGATATCGAGACTTATATTGAGAGAATGATTCAATTAATCAAGGAAAAAGGGAACAATATAGACCAGGAAGAGATCTCAGAACTGATCCACATCCTAAGACAGATCGTTCAGAAGGAGGACATCTTGAAAAAGGGCCTCAAGATTATAAAGACGCATGTCGAGGCATACCAGGCGCTTCATCAAAAGGATATCTCTGAATTGAGCAAACGGCTCAGTGAGACAAAAGACAGGAAACAATATAAAATACTCCATGAGGAATTGGCCTATCAAAAGCAGATGATCCAGGCCTTGGCCTTTCTGGAAAACTACGAATCCAAGATCACTGATTTCTACAAATCTTTCATCAAAGCCCTCTCCCTGGCTATGCAAAAGCTCAAAGAGAAATACCATGAAGATTGTCTGGCATACCTTGAGAAAGCCAGGGAAGGCTTAAAAGAGATGAAGTATGTTTATGAGACCCAAAAGTCCATTGAGAAATACCTTCTGCGCCTCAATAAGAAGACTATTGCCGATCTCAAAAAGGAAAAGAAAAGTCGTCGATAGAATTCTTTCCCTCAGCCTTGCTTCGCCAGATATCCGTCCAGGAGAGTTTTCGTCGCCGGTGGAGGCCATCGGTTTCGAAAAAACCGAAAGTCTGATCCTTCAGGGTGTTTTTATTATCCATGACAATAAGTTATTGCCGGGAACTTTAAAAAGCTTTCGATTATTTACCCTTTTATCAGGCGTCCCCTGAAACCATGGCGAGAGGGGCTCTGAAGAGCCCCTCCACACGCATCCTGATATGGCATCTCTTTAAAAAAGTGTGAACTGTGCATGGACAGGCTTGTCGCTTTTTCCGATCATTTCTTCAAGCTCATTCTCTTTGACCTCAATATGGGTCACCTTCTTTTTCCGCTTCCCTGTGTATTCGATGAATTGGACTTTTACAATCCTGTCTCCGATCTTCTCCACTTCCGAACTGGCCCTTTTGATCTCGGATGTAGGATCGTCTTTCTCTTCCTTTGAGATCGTTTCGGGAACAGGCTCTGGCCCTGCAAAGTTCTTGGCCATCCTCACTTCGACCTGCACCTCCTTTTTCCGGTAATCCGCCCAGATATCCTTCAATGATCGGTTTTTCCCAGAGTCAGACTTCTCTACGAGCATCTTTGCCAGCTCTCTTGTCATGGAATCGGATGTTTCCGATAAAGCAGCCAGTCCCTTATCGGTAAGTTCACCCTCGATGGCAAGGCTGGTCATCAGCTTCTCCGCCATCAGCTGCATGAGCCGGGTCTGCATCGTGCCGGAGTAGGTCAGGAAGAATACCTTTACGGGTCTTCTCTGGGGAATCCGCCAGGATCTCCTTGAAGCCTGCCTGAGCGTATAGGTGCTCATGGGGACCTGGTAAAAAATGATAGATGGGAAATCCAGCAAGTCCATTCCCACTTCGACCTTTCTGGGGTTCGTAATGAGCACTTCCATACCTTTGTCGAGCCACCCTTGAATGATCTTGGCCCTTCCCTCGGTATCCCCGCTTCTGAGAACCTTCACTTTGATGTTGTCCTCTTTCATCATATGGACGAGCCTTGGGCTGATATCCGTGGTATCGGAATTCTGAATGTAGACCAGAACCTTGCGCCTGTTTTCCAACTCGCCTTTTATGATGCCTATGAGCTCATGCTCCTTGGGCATGACACCCTGAAGGGGAGGACCATAGGCAACCGTCTCCTTCGTATGGGGATGGATGACCCGCACTCCCTTATATATTCTTTCCGGATAGGAGAGCAGGGCATGCAGGTAGCCGCCCAGTAACGAATTGTCACCCCTCGCCAGGGCCTCTCTTAGGGCCTCTTTCAAGGTGTCTTCAAATTCCGCGTAGAACTGCGCCATCTGGGGATCCATACCAAGCTCGATCACATCCTCTTCATAAGGCTGAAGAGCGTCCATCACATCTGAAAGCCTCAGGAAGACCGAATTCGATAACAGCATCTTTCCCAGCAACAATGGACTGATCCCCGGCTTTTCCTTCACGACCGTTCGCCTCTTTGCTTTGGTTGTCAGGCCGTCCTCCTCCTTGATGGTGGTGATCCGCTCCAGCACGCCGTACCTCTCTATGAACCCCTTTGGATTCCCCCACTTGTTGTTATCCTCCAGCATGAGCTTGGAATGGGTACGGAACAGGAGATGATAGACATCCGAGGAGTACCCTCCTGCAAGGGTTCCGGTAAGGCACAACGTGCACTGACACGCGGATGCAAGGGCCCCGAATGCATAACCCTGGCCTGATTCGTTCTTGAACTGATGGACCTCATCACAGATCAGCAGGTCGTAGCACCCCTTCATTTTTTTCTTGATAAACTTGGCGGGGATTACCTTGCGATAGGTTTTTCTGGTGTTATCAGGTTGCCAGAGCTGTTCTCCGCAGATCACCTCGATTCGTTGAGGTTCCCCGGTATCAGGATCGTGGGTCCATTTCCAGACCCTGTTTTTACACGAATGCCTTTTTTTGAACCGCTCCTGGGTGTTCCTTTCAAAGACAGGCAAGGGGTATCCGTCCTTGTCCAGCAACTCCTTTCCACACTTCGGGCAGAAATATTTCCTCTGCCAGGTCACGACCGCAGGCCTCCAAAGGAACCCTGTCTTCGCCCTTTCTCTACCGATGACATAGAACTCAAGTCCATAGGGAACCGGCTGTTTCCGCAGCAGCTCAAGCCGTTTTATGATGTCCTTGCCATTGAAGTTATAGGCCTTTACGTTTGAGAGGCTGTCCTTTATCTCGTGAATCCATTTGGGAACGAGATGTGGCGGGCAGATGACCAGCACCCGATGGATGCCTTTATAAACATGCAGGGTGTAGGCGGTCGCGATGGCCATGAGGGTTTTCCCAGTGCCGCATTCCGCCACCATATAAGCCGCCCTGTTGCCCGAAATCAGGGACTTGTAGCATGCCTTGATGATCTCTCCTTGCGAGGGGAAAGGTCTCTTTTTCATGCCATTGAGAAGTGATGATATTTCTATCTCCTTTTCTGTTGTGGGATCATGGATAACACTTAGCTCCTTTGTGACCTTCTCGGCCATGTTTTCGCCATATTCATTCAAGAAATCCTTGAGCGAAATCAGATTTTCCATTTTCCTCACCTCCTCTCCATTTCATGCATTGGATGATTTCGGGCACCTTTTTCCTGATAGCCTCTGATATGATGTCGTGAAGCTGGCCGGGATTAAATGTAAATGAGTAGCCGCAATAGGTGCCCGCAAGGGTTTTGAGTTCAAGGAGCCATCCTTCCTGTTCCATAAACGTCTCCCAGAGCCAGTTCGCCCAGGAGGGATGAAGGGGTATCTCGGTCTTTTCATCCAGGTGGCGAAAAAACAGGCCAAGGACATCCCCGTTTCCTTCCCTAAAGACGCAGAAATCATTCTCCTTCTCCCCCTCCTTTTCCGGCAGGGCCGTTAGAGGGAAAACCACAGCGTGAACGAGCCCGGATGGCAGCTTCTTCAACCGGGTCTTGTAGCTGAATCCCGATCTTGCGAGATAATACTCGTGGCCGCCAATATCTATGCTTACCCCATAGTCTTCCAAAAGATTGGCCAAAATGCCCTTGACTGTGGCCTGATAACCGCAGATGGACATGAGATAGACGGTATCGAGATCGTAAGGGTCTATGATCATATCGGAACAATAGGCACTGATTCCCATTGCATGTATTGGATGCAGTTTCATGATTCCCATCACCTCCTTTTAGTAATTTTATTGAACGGTAAACATCTCACCGTTTCGGTTGAATGCATGGATAATGATTCTGATCTGGTCGGTCTCTATATGTTTCTCAATGTCTCCATTGACCTCCACTGAATGCTTGACCTCTTTTTTCGTCACCCCCTTGATCAGGAGTGGATCCTTCCGGTCCTTGTCCCAGACGATTCCGTTCATTAACCCGCATGCCAGAATCTGGGCAAGGTGGCCGTGCCTAAGCGGCATGATCGGTGTGATTTTTTCCGTCATCTTGAGGGGAGTGGTCATTTCCCTGAACTGGCTGAAAAGCCCATATTCCTGTATCTCCTCTGCGAGTTCTTCCGGATCAATCTCCTTGCTTCTGAAAACAAAGCCTGTTTTTGATGGAGATACTGGAACATCGTAGACGTGCGTCGGGGCCTCTGGAAGGTAAGGAACTATGGCTTTCCTTTGCCCGCATTTTTTCAGATATTCTGCAGTGTCCTCTTCCTTGTCAGGCCTTTTCTTCAGAACACCGAAAATGACCAACTGCTTGAAAAACCTGTATTCCTCCTCCGGAAACCTGAAGACACAGATGCGCTCCAACCGGTATGAAAGCATCCGGGCGATGTGTCCATCGAGCCTTCTCTGGGGGATGAGGTAGACAAGAATGCCTTTCGGGCAGAGATATTTCATGGAGTCCCTGAGGAATGTTCTTTCGTACCTTTCTGAGGCTTCAAGCTCATCATCTTTTGCTGCCCAGTCATAGGGGGGATTGAGCCACAACAGGGAAAACGAGCCGTGGCTGATCCTCGTGTCCTGGTAGTCTGTCACAAGGCATTTTGTAAGGCATTCTTTTGCCTTTATGCCTCTTTCAAGGTTGATCTCTATGCCGTAGGTTTCGGCCTCAAGATGATGCCCGATAAGACCAATGGCCGTACCTTCGCCGGCGCAGGGGTCCAATATCCTCATAAGCCCCTCAGACCGTCGTTTAAGATATCTTTTTATGATCGGCGTTACGTTCTCCGGGGTCGGGTAATAACCCATCTTTGCCTGTGCTGCTAATCTCATAAGGTCTCCTTTCTTCACAAAAAAGGCCCCCCGCTTCTTGTACGAGAGGCCTTTTTTGTAGAAATGTCCGGATTTATGCCGTTAGGTAAGCATCTCAAACCTGTTGCCGCATTTAAGGCACTTGGCCTCAAGATCTGATACGGCAACACGAATGTTTGTGCATCCGCACGTCCACTTCTTGAGCTTTGATTTGCCCTTTGGTTCATGTTCCCGGGCGACTTTGATGCTTCTTTCAGAATTTTTCGGACAACCAAAATCTATCCCGTGCTTTTCCAGGAGGAACACGAACGGGTCGTCCACTTTCAGGTGTCGGCCCCTGTTGTCTGTAACGATCCCTGTCTCTGCCATCTTGTTCCTGAACTCCTTGTTGTGGAACCACGATCCGGATGGTTTTCCGTAAAGGTTTTGCCAGGAGTGGCACATCTCATGGATCAGGATCACCAAAATTTCCCATAGCGGTCGGCCAAGGTGGCATTGGTTGATGTTGATGTTTTCTTTCAGTCCGAACCCGTTTCTTTCTTTTTGGTAATGGCCCAGGTTCTTCACGCTTTTCTTCTCGAACGACAGGATCGGCATGGGCACCGGTTGGTTTTTGAAGAAAGCGGTGTTGAAGAACGCTATCCACCAGTAAAGCTCGGATGAAAGGCTGCGCAGCGGCCAATCGAAAGCATCGCTTCTGCTTTCAACGATGGCCGCGTTGATTTTCTTTGTGGTCTGTCTTTTCATGCGTGCCTCCCTTTACCGGTTTGACGATTTCACAAAAATGGTCCTTATGCCCTCATGGGCATCACGACGTAGCTGAAGCCTTCGTCTTCTTTGCCGGTTATAAGGGCAGGCGACTTGGAGTCTTTCAGCAATATATCCAGGTCCCTGCTCCTCATTACCTTGAGGCCCTCAAGGAGATAACCTGCATTGAATCCAACCGATATCTCCTGAAGATCGGTTTGGACATTGATGCGGTCCTCCGCGTCCCCCAGGTCATGGCTCGCTGCTTTTATTTCCATGAATTCGCTTCCCGTAAGGCTGAGTGATGTATGGTTGCTTTGGTTTTTAGCTATGACTTGAATCCTCTCCAGGCATTCTCCGAAGGATTCCCGATCCGATACGACCGGAACTCCATCGATATTTTCAAGGACGGCTCGGTAGTCGGGAAATTGACCGCTGAGGAGGCGTATGACGAGGGTCTCATCTGTCAGAGAGGCAGCGATGTTGTTTTTGTCGATCTGCAACTCGAGATCTTCATCTGTTTCTCTGGCCATCCTCAGAAGTTCCATGCCCCCTTTCAAGGGGATGATCACGCCCTCCTGAAGGACCGGCACCTGTTGATGAGACCGTGTTTCGACCTTGGCCAGCCTGTGGCCATCGGTCGCTACCATGCACAACGTGTTGCTGCCGTTGTTTCCGCACATCGCCACAAAAACTCCGGCCAGGCTGACCATCCCTTCGTTTCTGGACACGGCGAACAAGGTCTTTTCAAGCATGTTCTGAAGTGTCTTTGAGGGAATGGTGAGACGTTCCTTGAACATGATGTTGGGGAACTCGGGAAATTCCTCTCCAGACAAGCCCGCCAGGGTGAACCGGGCACTGCCACCCGTTATCCTGACCCGGTGGTTTTCCCCGGCCTCGAACGAGATATCTCCACCCGGCATCTTCTGGACGATCCTGAAAAACGGGTCCCCAGGCAGGGCAACAGCTCCTTTATCGAACACTTCCGCCCGGGTTTTCACCCTCACCGCCACCTCCAGGTCCGTGGCCGTGATGAAAAGCGCGTCTTTGGCCGTCATCACATGCAGGTGGCTCAGCACAGCCATCGAGGACGACCTTTTCGGTATTCCTTTTAATTTCGATATCATTCTGAACAGTTCATTTTTTGGAATCGTGAAATTCATCTCCTGCTCCTTTCCTTCTGGTGCGTGAAAGCTATCTGAGAGTCTGACAGCTCACGCAAACGTTACAGTGAAAAATTCCTGCCATGCCATGCGAAAGACCATTGCCCTTGTCTCAAAGGGAAGGACATATTGGTAAAGCATCTCGTTCAGGCCGTTTTCCCAGTGAAGCTCCACCGGCCTTCCGATCCGCATGGCGTACTCGACCTCAAACCCGGTGCCGCCGGTGCATCCGTCCTCTTGGCTTAAGAAGGCATGGACCAGATCGCATCTCTCGATGAGTTCGCGGTTTCTCTGATAGTACCTTTCCGCCACCTCGAAATTGGACCGGATATGGGTCAGATCAGGGGCAAACACCTCCACCGCCATGCCTCGTTGCGCTGCCGCTTCGATGGTCCAGGTGCATACGCCCCTGCATTTGCTCGTGACGATAATTGAATCGAGGGGGAGGTATTCCACCAGGTCGACGACCGACCGCCTGTCCCGATATTTCCGGGCTCCCACAATGCCGACAAAGGCCATGTCGATCCTCCTTTCCAAACAAAAGAGCCCCTCCGGCAAATACCGGAAGGGCTTTTCAGAGAAGTGGTTATGATTTTGCGCTACACGTAGCCCCTTACCGATGCAAGTCCCTCAACTGTTGCCCCTGAGGCCTCTGGTAGGGATACCGATGGATTGTGTCCTTTCTTCAGTATCAGCTTCAGGACCTTTTCGGTCTGGTTCATGACTTTCAGGCAGGCCCCGTGCGGGGTCAGTTTTTCTTTTTCCGCGTAGCTTTCTATGTAGCGGAAGGAATTTCCAAGCGAATCGTCCACCTGCTTTCCCACCAGGTGACACAGTGCCTGGGCCGAGAGCTCCGCCACGATCTCCTGAAACGGATCCTGACCGCTCTTGAGCCCTTTCTGGACCCTGTCATGGGCCGCATGGCTCAGTTCGTGGAAAAAGGTCTTTTCCTCCGGAGTAGCCAGTGCAATCTCTTTTCTTTTGGACGAGTAGTACCCGTAACACCGGTAGTTCCCGGGTATGGCCCGGACGTTCAAGCCCCACTCGCGGGCCCTATCAAGTAAAGGGAGTTCAGGGAGTTCGATCTGTTCGTACGCAAGGGGCTCGCCGTCCGTATCCTCGTACCGGAACACGGGCCGACACATAAACCCCACTAAGGCCTCGGCCTCTTCCCCGGTTTCTTCGTCTTCCACCTTTTTCATGCAGGGCACCAGTATGTGGAATCCCTTCGAGCCCTTTTTGACGTAGCGGTTCGCTTTACGCCACTGCCTGTACCCGCGCGCATCGGCTGTGCCTGCAACGAACATCAGGATCCGGTTCAGGAGCGACCAGTTGGCCGATGGGATATCGTCTGCCATGGGGAACATGGAGCATGCCACCGCCTCTGGGATATTTCCGTTTTTAAACCTCTCCAAAATGCCATCGAGGACCTGCTTGATTCTATCGTTCATTTCTTTCACCTCCTCATGTTTCGGGGGATTTCAAAACCCCCATCTATCCTGTATGGGGGTTTTATCCTTGTCCGTTTCCAATCTTCCTGGATATCTCGCGGAGTTTTCCGTCGTCTGCAAAGCTGTAGTACTCCTTGAAATCCGCCAGGATAATGTGATCCAGCAGAAGTAGACCGAGGATCTTCGCGCCTTTCACTATTTCTCGTGTCAAAGCGATATCTTCTAGTGATGGACTTCGGCATCCACTGGGATGGTTGTGCCCGACAACGAACGATGCTGCCCCGGCAAGGAGGAGCACGCGAAATATCTCAGGCAGCCGCACTTGTGCGCAGTTGTGGCCCCCGATCGCAGCCATGTTGAAACCCAGCACGCTGTTTTGCCCGTTGAGCATCAGGACCATGAAGTGCTCCCTATCCGTTGATCCCTTCTCGGCCAGGAGCTTCCTGAACATCTCGGCGGCACCCACGGAACTGGATACATTGGCGGGCGAATACACACCTGGGTCCTTGACCAGCATCACCCGGTAGCCAGGCGTATACACGGCCCGCCCAGGGTCCTGGATGGATTGGGTTTTCGTTTGGAAAAGTGATAATTGCATGTGAACCTCCTTGAGGGAGGAGGCATGACTCCCCGGAGGGGAAGCCATGGACCTCCCCTCTGTTTTGGGGTGTGTGTCTTAGAAGGCAGGGACTGGCAGCATGTCTCCCTGCCATTGGGGGATCACCACGGGTGCCGGAAGCCTGTTGTTCTGAAACCGTTGGACCAGTTGGTTGACATCCTTGGTGATGTCGAACGTCTGCCGGATACTCCGGTTTCTGAGGGAACGGGTCACGGCCCCGTACCAGGCGAACAGGGTCCCGCTGAAATCGCTTTGTTCTTCAGTCTCGTAATTCTGGAGGAAGTCCCGAAGACGAGCCGGGTAGGCGGTTTGGGTCAGGAGATCCCAGGTCAGCATCCGGAACTCCTCCTGCGATATGCGGATTTCTTTGAGGCCCATCAGCCAGCCCTCGAATGCAGATGCATCCAGGACCGCCTGATCCAGGGCCTCCCCTGCAACGATCTGCAGGACTTCGATGGTCAGTCCTTTGGTATGCCTGCGAAATGCGACAAACTGGCCGTTGAAGGCCATGTTGGAACATACGAGGACACGGGTCCCTGCGGTGATGCCCAGGGCCATGGTCCGGTTGACGGCATTTCGAAATCCGATCTGCCACTCCACTTCCTGGTTCCCTGACAGCGGGCTGATGGCCCATGTGCCGAACAGCGTGGCGCCGGACGGTGACAGTTCGTACGACCGCCGGATGACCTCAAGTCCCCTGTCTTTTGTGGCGGTTTCAAGCGACTCGATCAGTTGCCTGTGTGAGACCGGATGCCAGGTATCTGTCCATTCCGGTGCCGGAACTGCGAGGACCTCGTCCTCGAAAACCCTTTGTGCTTTCATGGTGTTCTCCTTTTAAATAAATGTTTGGTTGTGGGTGATAACGGACTGGTTATGAGATGTACGCTTCGACCATCGAATCATCGAAGTGATCGACCCCCGCTTCGGCGAGGCATTTGTAAAGGTCTGTTTTACGCACTACCGGGCCGCTCACCTCTATCACACGGTAAAGTTTCAGGTGGCTTCCGTGGTCTTTGCGCATCTGTCCCAAATCGGAGACGGCCTCGGCCGGATCAATGTACCCCAGGGGATCATCCGGTGATGTGACCATGAAGCCGAGCGTATGGTTGGGGTTGGCGATGATGTAGATGGGCCCGCTTTGTTCTTCAGACACTTCCTTTATCAGGCTCCTGTTTTCCCTGAACCGCTCTTCCTCATCCAGGAAGTGCTTGGCGTTTGCGACGAGGCCCCTGGTATCGTAAAGGGCTGCGTCGTCATATTCAGGGTTCATGTCTTTGACGTGGTCTGACAGAGCCTGGATGGCCAATCCCGGATCTTCGAATAAGATCGCCTGGTCAATAATCCCCCTTGACAGGGTAATCAGTACGTATTGCATTCGATTCACCTCCTTTTTTAAAGCACGAGCATATCGATCATCCCTTCGATATGCCTTGCGGTTACAAACTCCTGGAAATACGCAGGTCTCCTCGGATTCGAGGTATCGCACATGAGATAGGTGATGATGTTGCGCATGGCCGTGTCCAGGTCCACGCCCCGCTTTTTAGCCACACTCAAAAGCTTTGCCTGGTGTCGGCTCGATATCATGCCCCAGTATTCCTGCATGGCTATCCCTCCTCTCATATGAAGACACTGAGTTCGTAAATCAGTTGGACAGGGCCGAGGTCCTTATCTCCCAGAAGATCCAGCAACTGATCTCCCTGAAGGAAGACATCCCCTGTTTTCTCATCCCCCTCGAAGGCTTCGAGCCCTGCATAGCCCAAAGCAGGGTTGAGGCTCAGGATGTAGGTGGCGCCGTTTTCACGAAACGCGGCGATATCGTCGCTGTATCCCGCGCCGATCTTGTGGATATGCTTCCCCCGCCTGTCCCTAAACGTGATTTCGAGACAGGGGCTCAAGCGACCGGCTGCAGCCATGTCTTTGAAAGACTCCTTTTGAAGCTGGTAATCTACCTTTCTCATGGGTTCTCCTTTCTGCACAAAAAAGCCCCCTGAGATGTCTCCCAGGAGGCCGTTGGTTGATTGAATGGTCGGTTCTTGTCACATGATGGTATCCTTTCTGTTAAAAAGGCATCGTTCGCAGAAGCTCGGGTCCCTGCACGCCTTGCAGACAAGTGCATGGTTCACTTCCCTCGCGATCTGGAAGATCACTTCCTCCAAGGCTGTTGTCATGGGCAGATCAAGTGCCCAGGCAAGGCGTCTCAGCGCACCGCTGTAGTCCTGCCGGAGTTCAGGTGTGTATGCCATATGTCACCTCCTTTCCTTTAAATGATTCCCAGTACCACAAGAGGATTCTTCCCAGTCGACTTGCCGCAGTCCGGGCAATAGATATCTTCAGCATCTGGCTCGATCGTGATTTCAGCCCCGCAGAGAGGACACTCGATCTCGATCACACCTTCCCAGCAGGCCTGCCAGGCCAGCCGTTTGATCTGGTATGCATTCATGGGTAGCCTCCTTTTTTGTTAAGGGCTGACGTCCATCAGTTCATAAATGTCCTGCCAGCTCTGTTTGCACTCAGTGCATAACATTCGCTGATAGGCCTTGCCGGAATCGATCTCAACAAAGCCTCCCTGAATCGATAAGGATCCGCAATACGGGCAGGAAAGTCCTTTTCCTTTGAGGTATGATTGCTTGTCTAACATGGCCGGTTCTCCCTCATGCTCGACGTTTGATCAGGGTTCTGGACAGCGTCCGGAATCAGGTCCCGGGCCAGACCCGATACATTCTCTTCTTTGCTCCAGCCCTGGGTGATGCGGATCTTGTCCACATCGATTGCCCTTCTGACTTCCCAGACATCTTCACTTTCACAGTCCACTTCGAGCCAGCCGCTCACCTTGATTTCGCGCAGTTCCGACAGGGATACATACCCCCACTCGGCCATGTCATAGTCGTTGTTGAGGATGCAGAATCCCCACATGAGATCCTTGCCGTCCGTCTCGGAGACATACCAGTCGCATCCTCCGATAAAAAAATGAAGATGCACAAGCTTCTCTTTGAGCGGGACATTTTCTGTTTCATAGAGCCGTGGCAGTTTGCTCAGCCTTTCTCTTGTCGGTTCGTTCCACATTATGTTTCACCTCCTTGTCGTCTTTCACAATAATCTGACGGTTTTTTTCTGATTATCCTGGACGATTGGTGGTGATTTTCGGGGTAATTTGGACAGACTTGTTTTGGATGATGGTCTTGGCCTTGGCGATGGTTGTATTGATATAGGCATTTTTCCTCCGTTCGCCCTGGTGATGATCCCAGGAGGTCCGTTGCTCGATGAGGAGGGAGCGGATGGCGTGTTCGGAGTACCCGCGTCTGAGGAGGGCGAGGACGTAGGCGAAGTCGGTTTCGGATTCGGTAGCGCGCAGATATCTGGAGCGAGATGGAGGGGAAGAAAGACACACCGCCCCCCCTGGGGGTGGAGGGGGAAAGGGTTGAGGGGAAGACGGAGTCATTGCCTGGAAGAGATGCTGCGGGATGATGGCCGAGGAGTTGTAGTCGACCCAGATGAGGCGAGAGAGTGGATATTGCCCGTCGGGGGTCCGATGGCAGGGTTTGCGGTTGCGGAAGCCGGGGCACCTGCCGAAACGGTTGTTGGGATCGGCAGCCGGATCGCTGTGAAGCATGTGGAGGAGGATGCGTTTATGGTGGAGATCCAAGGGGTGGGCAGAACGGATCCAGACCTGGAAGTTGTGAGGGGAGGTCTCGACGACCATGCGACCGGGCCTCCAGGTGTTGTCAGGTTGGCGATGGTGACGGCAAACCCTCTCCCAGGACAGATCATCGGCCAGGAGATAGCGGGATTGTTCAAGGGGTTGAAGGAGGATGTGGCAGCCTGAGGCGTTGAGGGCCTTGAGATAAGGGATATGGTCGGGATGGGGCTGGACGATCCAGCGTCCTTTTTCCGGATGGAGAACCGCCAGGTGCCATTTTTGGCGAAAGAAGCGGTGGAGTTTTCTAAGCACAGCGTCCATGTTGCTGAAGGAGGGGCTGGCCGATGACCAGCCCCGGGTAGAAGATCAGAGGAGTTCGGTTGCGGCGACACGGACGTGTTCGGCGGCGACCTGCTGGATCTTTTCTGCGGCCGCAGCGATGAGGGCACCGCGGGCGAGATGGTTAGCCCGCCTGAGGATGCCGCCCGAGCCCTGGTGGATGGCGGTCAGGGCCTGCTCGGAGAAAAGGGGGCGGGTGATGCCGGTGATCTTGAGGTGGTGCAGGAGATAGGTACCGAGGGTCTCCCGGTCGATCCCCTGGAGATGATAGCGGGCGATGATGCGGGAAGAGAGGGGAAGCGAGGTACGATAGGTCAGCAGATCGGCCAGGTGGTTCTGGCCGACGAGGATCATGGGCAAATAGGGTTTGGAGTCGGCTTCGAACTGAAGGAGAGTATGGACCTCGGCCAGGACCTCGAGGCGCAGGAGTGAAGCCTCGTCGATGACAAGCACCGGGGTCTGCTTGCGGCTGAGGACGAGATCGAGGACCTGCCTGCGGATGATGCGCAGGAGGGTGGCGCGGGAGGAGCCCTGCAAATCGCAGTCGAGGGCAGAGCAGAGCTGGCGATACAACTCGAGGATGGAGCCAGAAGTTGCCGTCACCCAGATGGGGCGATACTCGGAGGGGTGAAGACGGCTGATGGCCCAGCGCAGGGCCGTGGACTTGCCCGCACCGACCTCACCGGTCACCAGTGCGACGGCGCCCAGGCGCAGGGTGTAATCGAAGCGCTCGGCCACGGCCACCACTTCGGCGGTCTGAAGGATCTGATCGAGCTCGAGTTCGGAGCCGAACGGTTCACGAGTAAAGCCGAAAAAGTTGAGATAATGGGGTTTCATCGGGGCTCCTTTGCGAGAGAAAAGGGTAACCGGCCGGATGGGACGGATTTTGGAGGAGCGCTGTCTATGACGAGGTCTTGAGAGCGGGACCGGCGCACCCGGCAGTTGACGTGCAGATCCAGAGGGGTGAGGAACCCGTAGGAGAGGTTGTCCAGGTGCACTTCAACCCGGGTGGGATCATGGTCGTGGTAAAGGAGCGTGACCTGTTTTCCGATGAGGGGAACAGGCGCCTCATAGACCTTGCCATTCAGGGCGATGGTGCGGTCGTTGGCGACCTTTCGCCTGGCACGCTTACGGAAGAAGTCCTCGAGGTTTCTGGGGGCGGGGCGGATGCACTCCATTTTTTCGGCAAAGCGCTGGATGGGACTTTGACCCGTGGATCCGTGGGGACGTTGATGGTAGACGGAGTGGATCCACTCTTCGAGCTTTTCATTGAGGCCCCTGAGATCGAGGTTGGAGCTGAGTGTGGGGAGGAACTGTTTCTGCACGGTGAGGAACCAACGCTCTATTTTGCCCCGACCCTGGGGTTTGTAAGGCCGGGAGTGAACCAGCGCGATGCCGAGGCTGGCGGTGGTTTCCTGGAGGAGTTTGGAGCGGAAGGCGCTGCCGTTGTCGGTGTAGAGTTTGCGTGGGAGGCCGCGCTTGAGGAGCGCTGAGCGCAAGGCGTCGAGGTAGCATTCGAGGTTTTCGCTGAAGTAGAAGGCAGCGTGGGGGATCAGTCGGCTCATGTCGTCGAGGAAAGCGAAGAGGTACGTTTTCCGCCGCTTTTCCCCATCGAGGATCATGGGACCGTGCATGGCATCGGCCTGCCAAATGTCGTTGGGGGATTCGGCCTCGAACTTTCTCCGATCGACCGGTGCGGACTGATCGAGGTGCAAGAGGTTCTCCTTTTTAAGGAAGCGGTACAATGAAGAGTAGCTCGGCAGCTCGTCCGACCTCAAAAGCTTGCGGTTTTCAAGTTCCGAGAGAAGAACCATGAGGGTGCAGCGGGGCATCCGCCTGCGCAGCGTGACGATGACGGCAGCGGCCTCATCGTGGATGCTGCGGGGCATGCCCCGGTCGCTTCTGGATTGAGGGTAAAGGGCTTCGAGCCTCTGCCGGCCTTCCCGATACGCCTTGATCCAGGAAAGGATCGTGGTGCGGGCAAGCCGGGTACGCTCTGAGTGGGGGATCTGCCACTGCCGGGAGCACTTCTCTCTGAGCAACCGCTCTTTCTCTCCCCGGGTCAATTTCTGGCAGAAAAAGTCGCTGATCACCCCGAACCGGAAAACGGCGATGTCTTTTTGCTGCTGTTCGTCCATCTGTGGGACCTCCTTTGTGGTTTTGCGTCTGGATACCCCACCTCCCGAGGGCTGGTAAAGGGCAGCCTTCGGTGGGGCCCCACAAAAGAAGCCCTTCTTTCACATTGGATGGAGCGGCTGACCGGGCAGATCCCCACGGCGTGAAGCAGTTCGAATGCGTCCGGGAGCTGTCCGGACCACGACAGGCCAAGATGCAGTTTCGTCTGCTCGATCAAGCTGTTCAGCCAGTGGCGCTGGCGGGATGGCGAAAGACCCGGGAGCCAGCCGCGGCCTGATAAGCGGTTGGCAATACTCGATTGGATGGTTTCGATAGAAGATTGGAAACGAGAGAAGTATCCTTCGGGGCGGAGCCGGACCACACACCCGCAAGCCGGGCAGCGGTACCTCGGAATCTCGGCAGGTTCCCCGTACCCGTCAAAACAGGCGGTGGTATACCCATGCCCCCACAGCTTCCCTTCGCATTTGGGGCAGGATGGCGGCCTGGGCCAGAGATATTTTCGGCCCAGCCTGAAAAGGCTCTTGACGCATACCTCGACAAATACTATCAATAGAGTACGGGTTGTGAGTTTTACTCACATGTTTTTCGGGGTAAAGGGTGCTGCTACATCCTTTA
Organism: uncultured Desulfatiglans sp.; assembly: GCA_900498135.1. Classification (NCBI taxonomy): domain Bacteria; kingdom Pseudomonadati; phylum Thermodesulfobacteriota; class Desulfobacteria; order Desulfatiglandales; family Desulfatiglandaceae; genus Desulfatiglans; species uncultured Desulfatiglans sp. The sequence continues at coordinate 4,301,573 of LR026961.1, read as the reverse complement.
CCCCAATTGTTTTCTATGCCCGCTTTCGCCCTATTCCCAAAGCCAGAATAATTCGACATCCGACCCCCTCTAGTCAAGCGTTTGTGAAAAATACGGCCCCTTCCCGACAGCATATTCTGCCAACCAACACACCTCCTTAAAACAAATGAGCCTCTGCTCAAGAGAGTCTCATTGCTGGTTTGTGAAAGCGGATCATGGGTGTCAGGCGTACAGATCGATCATGTCGCCGCAGAAAGGGCAATACCGGTATCCGAAATCGTTCCAGTCCTCGCTTTCTTTAAGCAGTTCCACCTTGTAGGTGTTGCCGCAGACCGGACAGGTCTCGGTCTCATCATAGGAATCCAGGAGCTTGAAGAGCTGTCTTTCTGCCATGTCATGGATCCTCCTTTTAGAAAAATAGGCCTTGAAACCAAGGCTGCTTTGGGTTTGGACTCCGGATACAGATCCTCCTCGGACTAAACTTCCGTGTACATGCCGCAGGAGAGGCACCGAATGTATCCGTATCCGTACTTCTGATTCTTCTTGCCTGTCTGCACAACCTTGTAGATATCGCCACAGCAAGGACAGATCCTCCCTTTCTCTTCCATGCTGAGGGTTTGTTCCCATGCATTGTCTTTCATCTCTTTTATCCCTCCTTTTTGATGGGAATGGTTCACTTCTAACAGCGTGTTGAATGACTTCCGTTTATGAGCATCTGGACCATCCGCAGAAAAAACAGACCGGACACCCGCCGGAGACATAGAGCTTTCCACCGCAATCAGGGCAGAGATTTTTTTTGATTTTCAGGTAATAATCTTCTTCCGGGTTGATTGTTTTGGAGAAGCCCGATTCCCTTTTCAATGGCATTTTTGACTCTGTTAAATTCATTGATCCTTGTCCTCCTTTCTTCAAGATTTGTGGTTTTATGAATTTTCGATTCAACCAATCCGAGATGGATCACGGCGAGGATTACGGCCGCACGGAACTCTTTGGAGGGCACGGTCTCGGCCATCGCAGCGGCGACTTCACATCTCGTGTCTTCCATCTCTTTCCTGAAATTCCTGAGCATACTTACGTCTCACCTCCTTTCTTCCGGTTAATGATTTAAAAAGCCGAGAACTCGATAGCTTCCACTAATGAAAAAGCCTGTCTCCGACGGGACAGGCCGTTTCACCTGGGGTAAAGGCACCTTTTTCTGCTTGTTGTCTGCCTTTATTGTTTTGACATAAGTGAGGGGATCGCTCCTTTTGCTTCGGGGTTATCGGCGATCATCCGCACTCTTTGGGGTGATCATGAATAAGGGGATTAGGGGGACGATGATGGGTATGATCGGTGATGGGTTCTATTGGGTGAGCTGGTCTCTGGTGAGTTTGAGGAAGTCTTTTATGAAAAAGACTTGGATGGATGGGAAGTCAATTGATTGGTTCTTGATTTTAATTTCAGCTGCCTTGGTGGTGGCCAGCATGAAACATCTTGAATATCGAGATTTCTTGAGTTTTAAGAGGTTTGATAGTAGATCTGATTTGCCTGTCTCAATCTCGATGGCGATTCCTGCTTGGGTGTCAACGATGTCAATGCCCTTTACCTCACAGACCGGCTGAAACTCGTGTTTTCTCAAGAATTGGGCGGTCTGGTGGACCCAGTAGTCGTGTTCTATACCGCCTCTTGTGTGTTTCACCGGAATCCGGATGCCCAGTTTTTCAGCCATCTCTTTTCCTTGATCCGTGAGCTCGAAGAGTTTCTTCTTGTCCACATTAACGGTCTTGATCAGTCCTCGTTGCGACAATGATGTGTGGAGATCAGAAACCGTTGAGGGATGGATACCCAGCCTCTTGGTTCTTTCATCAACGCCATCAAGGGGCCTTTCGATGATGTTTGAAAGGAGCACTTTTTCAAGGGGTTCCAAGGGGGAAATGTTTTCTGATCTTTGAGGGGTCTGTGAGATACTCATAAACTCGATGTCAGGCTCTTTTACCCTTATCCTGCCTGCGAACTTCTTCATTTTTTCCCTCAGCTCTTCATCCCGGATATTTTCCTCCTGTTTGATAAATGGGGCCTTAATAAGGAAGGTATCATAATGTCTCTGTTTCACATTGATCATGGCCTGGCCGGTCTTGAGCATGCCCAGGTATTTTGATTTGTAGGTGTCCAGGTTCATGGCCTTCCCCATCGAGGCGATATCCCTGCTGGTTCCAAGGGCAAAGGAGACCTTGACGTTCATGTTGGCAAAGATGGCGTTGGGGATCTCCGAGGGAGTCTGATCGATAGCGATTAGACCGATGCCGTATTTCCTTGATTCCCGAAACAGCGTTGAAATCATGTTATCTTCTTTTCCTTTCATGGCAATGTTATGGAACTCTTCGAAGATCATGACCTGTTTCAGGTGTTCTGTCTGGATGCCGCAGTGTTGGTTGTAGATGGAGAGCCAGTTGAGGATGACGTGAATGAAAAATTTTCGGTCATATGGACTCTTCAGATTCCCGAATTCGAGAACAATTGGCTTACTGAAAAGTTCTTGGAGTGGGTAGTGTCTTTTGGGGTTCACCACGTTTCCGGAGGCGCCCTTTGAAAGGAAAGTGATTTGCCTGGAAACGCTTTCTTTCCATAGCCCTGACCTGCCGGCGAGTCTTCCCCTTTTACCCATGTCTTTGTTGATTTCTCTTAGAACGATTTCCTTGAGGTCTCCGAAAAACGGGTTTTGTGTCTCCTGATACGCCATCTCCATATAGTTTAGGAGCATGGTGTCCGCGCCTATGCCGCCGATGTAGTCTTCAGATATAATAGCGATGATGGACTTGATGTATTCGTCGTAGCGGATGCCCGGGGGCACGTTCAGGAAATTGAGAAACAATGGGTTGATATCGCTTCCGACGGTCAGCACCTCGATGTCGTCAAACTCGTTTATGAGGTTCCGGTAACTTTTTTCCCAGTCAAAGATAAGGAAGGGGATGCCCTTTTTGTGGAGCTGCCTGATCAGGTGTTTGGCAAACGTTGTTTTCCCTGATCCCGTCGATCCGCAGACCGCCAAGTGACGGTTGATGTCCTTGAGTTTAAGGTGAAATGGAAAAAGTCTTTTCCCGAGATATTCAATCTCTCCGATATTTAGGTCCCCATCGCATAGCTCTTTTTGGGGTGGTGGAAGTATGATTTCGTCCTCAACATCTTTTTTCACATAACGGGATATGAGAAGGTCGATATGGTTTTCAAGCTCTCTCTTTCTCCTGAAATCATCTTCATAGTAATACATCTGCCTTAATCGTCGGGTCTTGATGTGGCCGAGGATCGGTTGCAGGATTTTAAGCTTTTCATCGATGGTGATCATATGCTTTTCCACCTTCAAACTTGACTGCCCAGAAATCTCAGATCTTGAAATTCTTCTTGCACCATCCGCATGTGCATGGGTAATCGGTGATCCGTTCTGACCGGGTTTTTGAATGGATATCCCGGATAAGGTCCCTGATTTTATTTATGTATCTTTCTGTCATTTTGAACTCTTCGAGGCCGTGTCTGAACTTGAGGAAATGGATCCCAATGGTGGGGATGATGTTGTAGTTCTCTTTGTAGAGAAGGGCGTAGATGCCGAGTTGTCGCTTGTAATCGTCGATGAGTTCTTTTGATTTGCAGGTCTTGAAGTCCACCAGGAGGGGAGGGTCACGGTTGTTGTAGATGGCATCGATCCGTCCAAGGAGCAACTGTTTTCTGGAGAAAAGGGTTTTCTCAATTATGGGTTCCGGCTTTTCGAATCCCCCGTCATCGAGGAAGTCGTGCAGAAAATTGAGCATCATCTTCCTGCTTTCCTCGAAATAAAACGCGATCTCGTCTTCTTTGAGGTCGAGTTCAAGGATGTCGCTTTTCTGGTTCTTCCATTCGTCCTTTAAAAGCTCGATAACGATCCTTCGGATTTCACTGTAGTCCATGTTTATGCAGCGATGGATCTTGTGTGTGTAAAACTTTTGGATTGCGGAATGGACGGCGATGCCCCTGATGAGATAGACACTCGGTTTCTGTTTCAGTTTTGCGATCCTGCTGTAATAGTAGCTTCTGGGGCATCTGAGGTAGGCGTTTATGGACGATGGGGAGAGCCATCTTTTTTTCGGTCTTTTTGGGCCTTCAGTAGAAGAATGGAGTTTGGTGGTTTTTATGGTGATAGGCATCACCTTTATCGGTTTGATCGGAGTCTTCCAGACTCATTTCCAGTCCCCCTTCCATCATCTGGGCCTTTTGACTTTGAAGCTTGAAGTCAATTAGAGATTCCCGGAGGTCTTTCTGGGGGAAGGATGTATCACGGGCGGCATCTTTGAGCTCACGCCTGATCTGTTCCCTGATCTGAATCTCCATGCGATTGAGGTCTGACCATATTCTGTCTTTTTGGTAATATTCGGGGAATGGTCTTTCCAGTCGCCAGTTTCTTACTTTCAGGAGATCGTCATAAAGTCTGGCGAGGTTGTCATGTTTTAACGTCTCACGACCGTGGATCTCTCCCAGGATAAGGCTCACCCTGTCCTCTGAAAGTTCGTAAGCGATCACAGGATCTGGATCAGGCGGTGGGCTGAGCGATCCAGGCGAGGTCGGGTTCCTGACCCCGGAAGTAGGCGTGCAGGGCATCGACAAGGACGGGGAAGGTTGTTTTTTTCTGCAGGCGGCAGGTCTGCTTGAGTGAGAGGATACGCTCCACCCAACGATTGCCTTTTTCACTGGACGTACCCTGGCTGGATTTGCGCCACAGCACGGCGAATCGAAGCATCCGCTCAGCATGATTGTTCGTGGGATCCACCCCCTGCTCCGAGAGGAACGTCCAAAGGCTTTCGATCTCCCTGCGAAGACGGCGTGCAAATCTGCCGGCATCATCCTTGCGCTTCTCATGAAGGGTGATCAAGCGGATCAAACGAGCATAAAAGGCCTGCCACTCTCCGACGGAGGGGGGATCCTTGGCCATATGACATAGTCGTTGGAGTTCATGGGTTGCCCACAGACCGAACCGTTTTATGTCCGGGTCTTTCCTTTCGGAGAGTTCCTTGGCCTTGCGGATCAGATGAGCAAGGCAGGTCTGCCGCAGTCCGACCCATTTGCGGTACACGCCGTATCCGTCCGAGACCAGGATGCCGGTCCAGTCCTTGATCAATGCTTCGAAGGCTTCCTTCGAGCGGTTGGAATGGATCATGAAGAAAGCCACTGCCGGCCCCGCCATGACCCACAGCCATTGCAGGAGGCCGTTGAGGCGATGGCTGGTCTCGTCGATGTGGTTGACCGGCGCCTGCCTGGCTGCCTGGCCGATCGTTTCATAGTGGGGTTGGATCGCGGCACAAGCCCGAACGATGATCTTCTGGATGGCGCTCAGGCTGATATGGAACCCAAGCACCGAAGCGCAGAAGGTTTGAATCGTTGACCGGCTGTCTGCCTGGGTGCCCGCCATCTCGGCGATCATGGCTGAAAGCCTGGGACCGTAGCCTGTCCGATGTTCCCTGGGGACGGTGGCCTTTTGCATCTTGCCGCAGACCGGGCACCTGCCTCGGTGTAGCTCGAAGTGGATGACCTCGAGTTCGATCGGCGGCAGTTCGATGACTTGGTGCGTATAATACGGTTCGGTTTCGGGGAACTCGCGGTTGCCGCAGGTGCAGATTTCCGGAAGGATGACTCGGGTTTCCTTCGGCGGGAGCATCTCCTGCCGGTGCCCCGGATGGCTCAGTTTCCGTCGATCGGTGCCTTTCTTTTTCTTACCGGATTTTTTCTTTTTGAAGGGCGGATCCGAGGACGGCGGCCGATCCGAGTTGGAGGAATCCTTGTTCAGACGCGCTTCGAGTTGTTCGATCCGTTTTCGGAGTTCGCGGTTTTCCTCCACAAGGGCGAGGATGATCTGGATGAGCACGGAGCGCGGCACATCCTGCAGCCCCTCTTCGGTCAAGGCGATGCCTTCGGGAAAAAGAGGCGTTTCAGGCATGGAGCGCCTCCCGGAAACGCTTGCCAAGCGGGTAGAGGTAGACCGCCTTGACCGGTTCCATGCAGCGGTTATAGCGGTCGTAGCGTCCACGCCCCTTGGTCAGTCCTGCATAGACCCAGTTGGCTGCCCGGTAGCAGGTGCCCTGGAACCGGGTGGTGTCCACGAAGGTTTCGAGCAAGGCAACGGGATGGCGGTAAAACGCCTGCCAGTCCCCGGGAAGCATCCGGATGTTGGCGCTCAGAAGCTTCGAGGCCAAGTGTTCCACCGAAACCCAGCCCGGAATCAGGAACCGGACGTTATTGACGACCTTGTAGAGGTTCGCTTCCCTGGTACGGGGCTCCCAACCGATGAACCGGTCGCGGCACTCCACCTTCCAGGCCGCTGAGCCCCAACCGAGGCAAGCCACCAGGTGTCCATCCAGGTAGGCCAGGTACTTCAAGTATGCACCGACGATTCGGGGGCGCCCCAGGTAATGGTACTTATCGACCAGGTGATCCCACAGGCCTTCATCCGGGGTGCGCCGGACCATCTCGATTTTCAAAGAGCCAAACTCGGAGACCGTTCCGTGAATCTCCGAGGTGTCGTAGTTATAGCTGCGTCGAACAGCCTTGCGGGGCTTCCGATGATTCGTTGTGGACAAAGGCGGGGGGAGATTAACAACCTGCTTTTCTTGGAGCTTGAGCAGCAGCGCACGGCAGGCCATCCCTTTGAGTTGCCCGTTCGGCTGCCGCCAGTCCCAGTGCTCACACAGCACTCGGGAAATGGCGGTTCGACCGCGTTCCCAATGCCGGGAGATGGTATCGCGGATAACCGAGAGGTCTTCCTCTCTGATTTGACGGCCACGAATTTGATACAGGGTCTCTGCCAAGGTGCTGTTCCCTCCTGGCAAAGCACCCTACCAAAATTTAGCTTCGGACGCCAGGGAAAAATGCACCCCCTGTGATCGCTAACGAAAGTTCTTTTTTCTGGTTAAAAAAGTCGTCAAGATAGCCTTTATTTTGAGAATCACTGATAGTCCCCATGAAGGTCTCTGCCATTGAATACGTGTTTTTCCCCGGCGAGTGGGGGGAGGGGAGGTACTGCACAGCTGGAAGTATCCTGATCTTGGCACCTTGGGTGCTAGGGATATAGTTTTGATAATAGTTGGCTTCCTTTTGATCGATCATTTTCACTCCTCAAGAATGGTAATACCTTTAAGTTTATAAATTTTTCCATTCTCCAGAATATATTTCCCGCTGAGGCGTTAAAAAGGGCCTTAAGAAAATCGGTCCTATCTATGTTCATTTCATGCCTATCCGGTTGGCACAGGTTGATGCTTTGGCGCGTGATCCTGTGCGTGTCAGATTATCCTCGGACGCAGTTTGACTCTCAGCATCTTACCATGATGAGACGACCTGCTCCCGCCATCTTGGGCGTATCCGGCGGGCGGCCCGTGCTGCCCCATTAGAGTCGCTTTCCTACAGAGCCTTTTACGAAGGCGCGTAGGGAAATACGAATCCTGCGGAATCTGACGAGCATGTGTTAACCGGATAGGCATGGTTCATTTGAAGATTTGAAAGAAATATATATTCTCCGGTTACGAAATCTTTTTATATTGTCTCAGATTCTCCAACCCTGGGAATTCTGAGAGGGGAGACCAACCACTAAAACCTCCCAGAGAATTCCCATTTTCAAATACGCCTATTTCTTCTTTAATAGAAAAAAGAAAAAGGAGGCTTTCAAGCCTCAAACCGCATCTTCTATCTTTTCAAGTTCCACGGCTTCATCTTCGTCTTTGATATCAGCAGCCCCGGAGGATTGCTCTGACTGCCGGGTCTCTGCAACGTCCACCCTGTATAGGTTCACCTTTTGGTTTCGTTTGTTGGCTGTCACCCCTTCGTAGGTGATCCTCACCTTGCCTCCGACCTTTGCATACTGCATCCGGTCATCAAGGACTGCGCAACCCCAGACAAAGAACATTCCTTCGTCGTTCTCAAGGTAATACCTTGCGCTCAGTCCGGATGTCTCATCCTTAGGCTCCTTGTTCACAAGGATGCCTATGATATAATCTCCTGCTTTTATGGGTTTCCACACACCTGGTTCTATGGTTTTCCATTTTTCCATTCTGTTTACACCTCCGATCTTTTTTCGTATTGAGGGATCATTTTCCCTTGCTGGTAAGGGAAATTGGTCTCCGAAAGGTGATAGGGATCAATGAATAGACTTGCAGAGGGATTGTTTGACCTGATCCGGCAACGAGCTCATTATCTCTCTGGTCTTGCCGTAGCGTCCCATGGAGACAACGCGGGCATTGATCAGGCCGTAGAGATCGAGGAAACTGATGATGTCACAGAAGCGGCGTTGGGTCAGCGGGCGGCACCCCTCGCTGCTGCAGATACCTTTGTATACTTCATAAGTCTGCCCGGTGGAAACCTTCTTGGCCCCTTTCCTGAACAGGCTGTAACAGGCCTGAAGGGCAAAACGCTGTTGGGTGGCCAAGGCATTAATCATCTCTGAGGTTTTATCCACTTCGAGGCGGCTCTCGGCAATGTCCACCTCTTTCTCGCCCAAGTATCCGGTTGTTTCTTCTGCGACCTTTACGGCCTTGGCCATCAATTCCACGGCCTTTCTGGCATCACCCGTCTCCCGTGATGCATAGGCGGCTACCTTCCTGAGTGCGGCGTGGCTTACTTTTTCGCTGTGAAGGGACTTTTCAGCTCTCAGTTTCAGGATCTCCAGTAGATCAAGGGCATCGTAGGGTTCAAAGATAATGTCCGTTTTCTTGAGAAAACTCAGGATTCTTGGATCGAGGGTTTTCTCCCAGTCCAGCCTGTTGGTGAGTAGTATGAGGATGAGTCGGCAGGAAATTTTTCTTGGAAGGGTTTTCGCAAGAAATGTGAGCAGGGCATCGGGGTTGGGGAGAATGTTGTCGGCCTCGTCAATCAGAAGCGTCACGAAACCCTTATATCTGGCTATCCCCTCTATTATTCTGGTCTGCATGTACTCAACAGGGATTCCCTTCCGGTATTTCCTGTTTGAACTGTCAATGGCAATTGCGACTTCATTCAGCGCCCCGAAATAGGTCTTGGGTGAGGTGAGATCAATATAACGGTAATGGAAGCTGACCCCATGTTTTTCGGCTACCTGGGTGAATGTTGATAGGACATGTATGAGTGTGACGGTCTTTCCGGAGCCCGTCGGGCCGTATACCAATGCCGACGGCGGGTGGGAACCGTCAAGGACAGGTGTGATATGGGATATGATTCTACTGAGTTGCTTTTCCCGGATATTTCTGTTGAATATTTCCTTGAGGACGGCTGTCCTTTCATCCTCCGGGAGATTTTCATCATCCAGGTAATCAGGATTTATGATAAGGGCCCGCTTCTTCCTTGAGGCGTGGAGGGATTCAATCAGTTTTTCAGTGCTATCCTGACCGGGTTGGTTTCCATCGGACATTTTCTGCATTGGAAATTTTCTAAGCTTACCTTCAAAGGAAATATTGGGGGTATTTAATGGTTTTTTACCACTTGAAAGGAGGGGCGCCCAGGTAGGTGGGTAAATTTCCGATGGAATTCAGCTCCTTCTTTTTTCAGGTGTCTTTTTTTCTTTCTTATTTATTTTCTATATTGAAAACAATATATATAATATATACAGACAGTTAAAGAAAAAGATTCATAAAGGTTGCTCCTCCAGAGTGGTGAGTCCTAAGGGAATCGAAGGCCTCACATTCCAGAAATCAGGTTTCCATCGGAAATCTCCCCACCTACTTCGAATGACATCGATTGAAGCCAGGTATCAAGTAAGATAACCGAGACCTCTTCTAGTGAATCGACACGGATTTATCGGAATATTTCAAAGACGCACTGTTTCCATTAGGCAAATGACAGACGGTCATGAGACGTTATGAACCCGTCCAAAGATCGCGGATCTCTCAAGCTAAACGTATGCGGAAAAAGTCCCCTGGTTTTCGAGTCCGCGATCCAGGCAATTCAAGCGCTTTCCACAGATCACCGGCGCGGTCTTGAATCTATTCTATCCAATTCACGGGGTAATTGGAGGCATATGCCATATTTATCGAGTTGACCTTCTGAATGATTTTCTCTGACCTACTAATCAAGACAAACATCAATTGATGCCAATAGATTGCTACTGCGTGAACAGTCGTGTTTAGCTCATTCAGTCTTTGCCTGATCCTTTTGAAATCCTGATCAAACTTAATTCGTCTAAAATGCTGGAATACGGATATGAGGGATTCTGACGAGATTTGCCGTAGAATTGACAGGATTTCCGAATAGCTCACATGCTTTTCGTTGTATCTTGTTTCAGGCTCGAAACCATTATCCGGATCGAGAAATACGACTTGGTTTTCATTCGAGTTCAACCCTAAGAAATAGCTTTCCCTGTTAGCTCTCGTAATAATTCTATCGAGATTATGAAGCCTGACCTTGTATGATGCCCCAGTTAAGGATGGCATGGATCTGATATAATCTATGCCTCTTTTTGAACGGAGATCCTTGCAAAAATCGATTATTTGTGGCCGTGAAGGGAACCAGTCTGACTTTGTTTTGCCCTCATTTGAATTTTCATCAGAGGTCATCATCAAGAGGATATTGAGGGTATTAAAGCCGAGAGCCGACGTCAGATAGTCATGGTAATCCCATTTAAAGCTGTCCTTTGAATCACCGAGATATTGCAGTTTCATTTATTCCCCATCAAGAAATCCTGAATCAGGCCCCATTGATCCCTGTATTTGTCCAACTCAACCAGGCGGTTTTTGACTATCTTTCCCCATTCATTATTAGGATCTCTGACTTTCATCACATACGATATCGGTAGGACATAAAACTCCGGATCACTAATACCGGTGTCCCCGCTCTTTCTTGGTTTGGAATAGCCACGGTTCAGCGCGACAAAAACAACAAATTCGCACTCAAAGTTATTAATAATGAATCCGTCCCAGTTGGTCTGGTAACGGCTTTTCACCTGGATTCTGGCTGACGTGTTATTATCCGCTGAGGTGGCGATCAGGTCGTACCCTGGGAAATTGGTGTACGTTTTGAAAGCGGTGATTTTTTCCAAGAGAAGGCGGCCAAGGACCAGGAATTCCGCTCCCTCGGATTCCAGTTTTGTATCTCTACGGGTTCGCTTCGGTTTCATTAGCAAGGTGGCTTTTCTTGAGTGCTTTATTGTCTCAGCTGTCTGTGAAATAATCTGAGTCGATTTTTTTTACTTCGTATGTGGATACAGGTGAGACGCCCACGTTGTTTTCTATCATCAATTCCGCGAGTCTCTGTCCATCTATCAGGATGATCTTACTGTCAATATTCTGCACGTAATCAAGGGCTTCTTTGCTGAAATTCGATGTCGTGATGAAAATTCCCTTTCTGGCTCTTTGGCCTTGGAGGGCACCAGCGAATTTCTGTATTTCCGGCCTCCCAACCGTGTTTTCCCATCTCTTTGCCTGGATATAGATTATATCGAGGCCTAATTTGTCTTCCTTGATAATTCCGTCTATGCCACCATCACCAGATCTTCCCATCGCCTGTCCAGCCTCTCGGCGGGACCCGCCGTAGCCGATCTTTATCAGAACGTCAACAACAAGGCGCTCGAAAAATTCAGATGAGCATCCCTTAATCGTCTGTAACAGGTCTGATGCCAGGCTTTCCTTGAGCTCCTGGAAGGAAGCTTCTAAGGATTCTTCTGGCGTTATTGTTGGCTCTATGGACGGGGTCTGTCCTTCTCCATCAGTTTTTTTGATCTTCTGAAATTCGACGAATTCAGGGAACTTTTTCAGGAATTTAGCATTGATTTCAGTAGGATTTTTAGAGAGCACTTCCTTCCCTCTCTCTGTGATGCAGAATAAACCTCTTCCCGTGTAATCGAGAAGGCCAGCTTTCTTCATATAGGTACGAGCCCAGCCCACGCGATTGTCGAAAGTCGCCTGCCTGCCGCTTGGGAGCAGTTCTTTTCGCTCTTCATCCGAAAGTCCAAATTGCTGTGCGAGGAACTCGATAGTTTCTCTCAAAGAGTGCTCCTTCCCATCTCCGGTGAATTTTAAGATGGGTAGCATGATTGATTGGTAATCTGGGATAGGCATGGGTAGGCCCCCTTTTGATCTATTCGTTATTTCCCGTTCAACCTCTCCTTCAGCACACCTGAACACTTGAACCTTCCGACTCTTCTTGCGTCCAGGGTCAGGTCATTTCCGGTGGCAGGGTTCCTGCCTCTTCGCGGCTTCATGTCCTTCACTTCGAATTTCCCGAAGCCGGAGATTATGACGGGTTCGCCTTCGGCCAAGGTTTGTTTTATGATTTTCAGGGTGGTTTCGAGAGCTTCGGTGGCGTCGGTCTTTGAGATGCCGCACTGGTGGTAGAGTTGGTCGATTAGGTTGGATTTGGTTATGGTCATTTGGAGTTCCTTGTTACGCTGCTTTGTGTTGCTTTTTTTAATTGTCTGTAGTGCCTCTTAAGTGCCTAGAAATCTTCAATTTTCACTCAGCAATTGTTTTGCTGAAGGCTTCTTCCCCGCGACATTGGTGCGGCCGTTGTGAGGGGTAATGATTGGGTAAATATTTGCACAAGCGGCTCTAAACCTCCAATATGGGTCTATCCAAAACAGGTCCTTTTGCGCTGAATGCCAGTCTGAAAGACGCCTTCAGGCCTTGTCTCATTATCACTCCGCCGAATTTTGATCCTGGGCATATCAGTCTGGGATATATACCAGTCTCAACGATGGCATATCCAGCTTTCACTGTTATGACGGTGCCGACGACACGAATGTCTGCGCTAAGATTATCAGGATTTGGAGGACAAAATTGCACGCTATTCAGTTCCCGACCAGAAAAGTTTCGCTTTGCCGATTCATTGAAAACAGAATTCGCTTCAGTGAATTCCCTTTCTAAGAAGAGCAGCCCACCCAATGTGGCTATAAAACGGGGGTCACCGAACCCATAAAGTGTACTCAATCTCAAAACAGCTATCGCTTCTTTGAATGGTCTTTTCAGATATATTAGGGCATTTGCATACTCTACGAACGATCGAAATTCATCAGGGTGGTCTTTTATCACCGGTTCAAGCACCTTGAGCGTCTTCTCAGGGGAACCGCTTCTTCGGTAACTTCTTCCGAGCAAGTACCTTGCAACGATACTGCCAGGATGGCTTTCTACTGCTTTTTCGAGTGCGCTTAACCGGGATGGCTCGTCACCTAGCCATCGTTGGATATTTGCGGATTCAATCCAAAGTCCGTCACGCACGCGGACCGTCCTGAGACCCTCGCTAATTGTTTCCTCCGCTTTTGAAACGTACTCGGTAGACTCTTCTTCAGTGGGAGCCTTCTTTGCCCAACCAAGGTAAAGTTGGGCAAGACCCTGATAGCTATATTCATGCTTTGGATAGATACTTAGAGATCTCCGAAAGCTCGACTCGCTTTGGGCAAGTCTCCGCCTCGCAATTTCATGGCTTTCAATCGAAAGGGCAAGATGCATAAGGATAATCCCTTTAGTATGATGCAATACCAACCCATTTGGATTGAGAATGAGAGCCTCATCTATTTGGTTCAACGCCAACTCAAATCTGCCTGAACGTAATAGCATTCTTGCAAAATGCTGCCTAACGTAGGGGCTTTCAGGGTCCTTTTTGCAGGCAGTCTCAAAGAATCTTATTCTTCCCTCTAAAGTTCGGATGCTATCTATAAGATGGTCTGAACGAATAAAATATTCGAGCGAATCTCTATCTGTCTTATAGTTAAGATTTAGAGTAGATAAAGCTCCCTGTATTAGATGCTCCTTCTCATCCGGATATCCGCATCTCTCCCACACAACCGTTGCGATAGTCCTGTGGCGTGACCTTGCGACGAACGTCCCAGTCACTTCATCAAGACAATCATAGATAACTACTCCTTCGGTTGCATCGCGTGTCTCATTATAGAGCTCTGAAAGCGAGGTCTCCATAAGATCGGCCAAGAGTGAGTCACGAACAAGGGCACCGTGCTGGTGAAAGCAACATACGGACAAATAGAGACGACGGGCTGTATTGTTATTGATTCCACGATATTCGCTCTCTAGTATCGCGTCGAAGCTCCTCCCTTCTGTGGCTTCCCGCATTGCGACCAATAGTTCTTTACCATGCTTTTGTCGGATAGCTGCAAATTGGAGTTCCCTGCTCAGTGGTTCCAGGACTCCAAGTTCGGAGTGTTGGTCGAGGCAGTCTATCAGACGGTTAATTTCAGGATCACTCAGAGATTCTAGTTGATATTCTTTTGGGTTAAGCCTGCCGTGAGCTTGTCGCCATTCATTCAATTTCTCTCCGAGGAGAAACAGCGAATTCTTATGTGCCTCCTTAAGTTGATGAAAGATATCGGTTATCCGTGAAACATGGTCAGATGCATTATTAATTATGAAGAAAGGCCGTGTATTAGGAAATAGCGAAACCGCGAATTCGATGTCCCCTTCTGAAAAGGCCCTTCCTGTTTTGAGCATAAATACTGGGCCTGCTTTTTCTTTGACTAGCTTCACTGCTAAGATCTTTAATAGAGTCGTGACCCCGTACCCTGCCGGCCCAAGGACGATTCTCATACGGGGTATCTCTCTCGTGCCTGTGGCATAGTCTAATAAATCCTCATAGACTTCTTCTTCAATATCCCTCTGAAAATAGTGTTTACGGCCTATCAAAGCCCAGTTCGCCTCATTTCCTCTAAGAAAACTATAGACGTTTGGATTCTCATGAAAGGGGGCCTGGTTCACGTAAGTCCAAGAGGTAAGAAGTCTAACGAGTGCTGCGGGGCTTTTTGAAAATGCAGGCATTAGATCGACAGGCACCTGTTGTTCGATTCTTTGCAGAATACTAGGATCTATCTTTTGCTCCGAGAGCATAACGGAGGCAGCCGCACGGAACTCCCCGTATGACGCGCTAAGCGTCTCTATGTTTTTCTCACGGAGTATCTCGATATCGATTGGTTCTGTATCTGGGGCTATCCGGTATGATCGCGGAAGCTTTGATGGATAGAATTCTGAGCTTATCTCGGCAATGACCATATTCCAGTTTGGATCACGGTTTGAGTAACCGATGTAAAGGACTGGAGAGGTAGCAAAATCCTTCTTGAGGAGCTCAAAGAGCATTCTTCTCCGCTCTTTAAACCTTGCATAATCGTCCTCAGTAATAACAATGCTTGGCTCAAAAGCAGAAAATAAGGCTCCGTGGAGATGATAGACTGGAAGCTCGAAGTGAGGGTTGTAGGATACCAGATCAGAAGTAACAGTCAAAGTAACTGGATTTTGAGGGGGGTCTGATGACAGTTCGTAGGCACGCTCAATACCATTGTCATAATTTGTCGTATAGATCGCCTTCCACCTAAGTGTGCTCAACCACTGGAAGTCTTCGTCAGGAGTAAGGTTTGCCAGGCGTCTGTGCAAGAAGGCGATCAACTCGGTTCGACCCTTTCTTATTTCCACGACTCTCGAGATCTTTGCCAAGTCATAGGAACCGCCGGTTTCAATCTCAAAGTGATCAGCGAGTTCTTTCGCCAGAGACGCACCGTCAGGAGTTGTGTTACCAGCTTCGTCAAAAAGGTGCCTCCCAATCCCGGCGCCAATGAAAAGCACACAATCGCCGGATTCTAATGCAGTCCTAAGACCTAGTGGTATCTCAATCATCCTTATATTTCCCTTCAAGTTTTCGTTTGATGGTTTTCAGTGTGGTTTCGAGGGCCTGTGAGGTACCTCTTGGGGAGCCTGATTTCGGTTTGGCTTTTGTCGATTAAGCTGGATTTGGTGAGGGTCATATTTCGTCCCTTGTACGGGTTAATATATCGGATCCAAATTGTTAGCCTCTTTTCAATTCTTTTGGCAGAAAAGCATCAATCTCTCCATCAGAGAAGGTCATTTCCTCATAGCTTTTGAGCGCGCCTTGTGCTTTCTTATACGCCTTAAAAGTTGTGCTAGGAGCGCCGGAATATACAGCGTGAAGTTCCTCAAGAAGCGAATCGCGGTCCTCTTGCAATTTCTCCATCGGCTTCTCACCGATGACCAAATCAGTAATCAGTGAAAGATACCTCTCCCGTATCAACCACAGGTCATTAGCAGCTTGCTTATGTTTCTGGGCCAATTCGCCAAGGTCATAATTCTTGGTGAAGGCGTTCAAGACGAGCAGGAGAGTGGACACAACTACGCCTACCACAGCACCGGCTTTACCAGCTCCGAACACAGCGGCTATAAATCCACCAGTGGTAATCGCCGATAGAATGATCTGCGAAAGCTTGATGGTAGACAATTGGGTAAGGAGGATGTCGGTGCATTTCTCGTGAGTCTTATGAGAGTAAATAACCCTGCCAAAGCACTCGCGTAATTGGGCTTCGAGAACGCGTCTGACATCGAGAGGGCTGTCAGTCTGGGAATGTTTTTCCAAAAATCTCTCTCCATTTCTGCTTGGCTGACCATTCCTTGTTCTCCAGCTCATAATTAATGGCGTCCAAGCTGATATTGTAGCAACGCCTCGCCTTGTATTGGAAAAGCCCTTTGCCATAGACGTATTGGCCACTGCCGGGTGCCTTCCAATATTCCTGCCCTGAACTCTGAGTTGCCATCCATTCAAGAAAATCACGGCACATGAAATCGTAATAGAGAAATGACTTATCTTTATTTTCCCATCCAGCTATAAATTGGTATGCGAGCGTGTCAACGAGAAGACCCCCAATAAGGACGCTCCATTTTCGTTTCCAGGAGCGCATCATTCTACAAAGAGGCACTAAGTTGCCGTTACAGGCGCTGTTCCTGGTACGAATAGCTTCTATCTCAGGCTTTGGGTTCGTTATTTTCCATCTACCTCCCGCGGTCGAGTCTGGGTAGGTATAGCTTCCAGCTTTGTTGGTAAAAACGGGAACGACCTCAAAGGTGATTCCGTCCTTGAAGCTGACAACAACAACTTGTCCGTCAGCTCCAATACTCGAAGTCGAATACGTCTTTTGCATCGAATTACGTACCGATTGAAGGAGCGCTGACTGGCCATTTCCGTGGTATTGATCGTATTGATAATAGAGACTCGAAGGCAATTCAAAAACCATGTCTAGGTCGCTGAAGCCTTGTATTGCCGTATTTCTGCCGTATGATCCGACATATAGGCTATGTGATGTATCGGATGTAGTATTCCAGAAGTCAGTGTTGAGGCGGCGAGTTATGGCCTTGTACCGGCTTGCGATCGTGCCTCCATCCTTGACTTGGATGTTGAAACAAAAAGTACTGAACCAATCTGCTACGCCCATTATTAACTGTCTCGTAATACAAACGACATTTTGGTCATGTCGGACTCGATCCTGCATCCAGAAACAGCCTGGATTCCGGCTTCCGCCGGAATAACAGTGTAAGGATAATTATAAGACTGTTAATATGTTTCTCCAGGGCAATTGTTAACCACTATCTACTGATTTCAGCTCTTTTTGGAATCGCCAAGGGTTTAGAGAGCTCCCTCCATTCAATCTCCCCCTTCAGCACCCCAGAGCACTTGAACGTGACCACCCTCCGGGCAACGAGAATTAGGTCATCTTTCGTGGCTGGGTTTCGGCCCCTCCACTTTTATTATTCACTAACGACACCTCGATAACCTTTTCAATGTTACTTACCGGAGTCAGCTTGATACCATCGAGTACGTAGGAAGGTAATCCTTCCGCCTCTCTGAGATTGTCAGCAGGTAGAAGGACCTCGGTGACGCCTGCATCATAAGCTGCTCTTACCTTTTGTTGGATACCCCCAACAGGCAACACCTTGCCCATAATCGTAATCTCCCCAGTCATGGCTAGGTCGTTTCGTATGGGGGCTTTTTTTAGGGCCGATACGATTCCTGTAACGATTGTGATACCGGCTGACGGACCCTCTTTGGGTACACCCATGAAGGTCGCCAATACCGCGACATCAAAGCTCTTTCGCCACTCGGCGCTTATTCCGAGGTCCTCGTGTTTTGCCCGGATATACTGAGCGGCGGCCTCTATACTTTCCCGCATGACCCTTTGGATAGACCCGAGTGGCACGATACGTCCGGACCCTTTGGTTGCCTGCATCTCAAAGTGCAGAATGCAGCCATGATCCCCTTCAACGGCCAAGCCTACGACCTCGCCGACGGAAGGCTTCTCGGGCAGTGCAACGCGCTGGACACGGTTGCTATCTGGAAGCTCAGGCACAACTTGCTTGCCGGACGGCTGCATCAGCGCTCCTAAAGAGATACGGTCGTATTCGCCAGGCGCAATTAGATGGAGCTGGTCCCGCACTCGTTGGCGCAGTTCGCAGGACAGGCTCAAGATGCCTTCAAGTTCCCCGTCATTTACCCGTCCGTCAGGATGTAGCAGCTTCAATAAGCCTGAAGTCGTTTTCATCACAGCGCGTTGGTCTCGGCCCGAGACACCCTGGGCCCTTTTTGCATGGTCAACTACTTCAAAACGGGCACGTAGCGCTCCAAGGAGGTCAATACGCCGGAGTTCATGCATGATCTCGCAAAAATAATCGGTAATGAATCCATAGTCTTTCGAGTAACTGTTAGGCGCCAATTTCGGAATTTCCCATCCGGGCAGGTAGCCATGGATACGGTCCAAGAACGCGATCACTTGCATAAAATCCGGCAGCGGCTCAAAGAGGTGGTAATACTTTTCATGCGGCAGATTGCCTTGAACGTCCAGGTTGCCTACAAAAACCAAGCTGGCAAAAGCAAGGATTTCCTTTTTCCCTCTGCTGAATTTCGCATCCTGCATATAACCCTGCATGATGCTCACGAAGGACCTCGGATCTGTGAAATCGGTATTTGCGATCTCGTCAAATACAACCGCATCCCGTACCCCAACCTCGCCAATTCTCCCCGTGTTGAGGTTGATGAAAAGCTGGGCCGGAGTTGCTTTGCCGCCTGATAGCACGTGGGCATAATATGAGATATTGCGATATAGATAGGTTTTTCCGGTCTCCCGAGGTGCAAGTTCCACCATATTTACATTGGTTTCCACCAGGGGAATGCAACGGCAGAGGTAGAGCAATTTCTGACGACGTGTCATTCCCACCGGATCAAGACCACAGGAATTTATCAAAACATCAATCCATTCATCGGTGGAAAATTCTCTGCGATGTTCCAAAAATTCATCAAGGTTAATAATACTAATCTGAAAAGGTGTAAATCCGGTAATTTTAAAGGGCCTGATTTTCTTGTTATGAATCTCGGTCTCGTCGTAAGTGAGATCGATGGTTCCCCACATGCCACCTGAAAGCAACATAGGATATTGACGGACGATGCTTTCTGGTATATTCACGAAGTTTTCGTTGATCGCTGAAATTGTGCCCCAATACTTATCCTCCGTTTCAACCAGTCGGGCTTCAAGGCTTGCGATCACCGAATGGTTGCGATTTTCACGAATGTAATGCCTGATCTTTTCAGCCTCCGCCCCGTGGACGAAGGTCTCCTTCAACCTTCTAACGACCTTTTCCATATCTTCGTGAAAAGTTTCCTCGGAGCAGTAGTTGTCGATGAGGTACTCCAAGACATAGCGGGGAAATTCGTCAACACCCGTGTCTATCGTATGGGCCTTGTTGACGACCTTGCCTCTGAAAACATCTTTTAGTTTTAGGTTCATACAACGTCCTCCACCGGCGATATGGGAATGGCCAGACGCGATTCTGGGCAGCGCCCTCGAGAAGTCGCCTTGTTTGTTGTTCTGGTATCCGGAATCATCTCATGCTCCTCGGAGTCAAACCTAAAATCTTCCCAAGATGTGCTGGGACTCTGCGAACAATCCTTTCTGAATTCAATCGCATAGAGAATCGAATAGCCCGCGCCTTTCTCACCAAGCGTTGCGCCTCACGGTACGTGACGCTGATCCTCAGCATCCGTTCCATAATACCCGTTTTTCGCTCTTCATCCGATGCGTCGATCGCATCTGGAACAAACCGAAAGACGACATCCCCTCCCGAGGAAGAGATATATTGAACCTGGGAAGGCAATGCTGGTGTTGTTTCCTTGTTCTGATACACGGCGTGGGCTTCGAGCCGAACCTCCCTATGCTTATGGGGTTCCGTAAATTTAACAGGCATCTTAAACTCGGCTTCTTCTCCTTCAATGAGGTCCGCTGGCCCGGAAATCGGGGCAAGGACCAGCAAACCTTCCTCCGGTGCCTTCACTCGCATGGCGAGCATAGGCACAAGCATTTCCTGGATCGAAATCCCACCATGTGAAAATGCATCAGGACTAAATTTGGCTTTTGGTCGCGCCAGGGCATAGCCAGTTTTGGGGAAAACAATGGATTCAAACTTCTTTTGCCAGCTCTGTTTTGTGGTCCGGTCATAAGCGTCCCCTGAACTTGGTATACGCAGATCACCGACTGAAAACTCCAAAACATTATCGCGTACCTTTCGTGGTGCGCGGGAATCAGCCAGCGTCTGTCTGAGCCATGCGTTCAGATAAAAACAATCGAAAGGCTCATTCAGCCAATTTAGATCTACCCGGATGCGCTCGCGACCGATAGCGCCAAACCCATGGTCAGCCACT
Source organism: uncultured Desulfatiglans sp. (assembly GCA_900498135.1). NCBI lineage: Bacteria > Pseudomonadati > Thermodesulfobacteriota > Desulfobacteria > Desulfatiglandales > Desulfatiglandaceae > Desulfatiglans > uncultured Desulfatiglans sp. Next base: position 4,281,170 of record LR026961.1, on the reverse strand, counting down.
ACAAACACCTTCGTATCCGGTTCAAGACCCCGGACTATGGCCATGACTTCGGTGTCAATTATGTCTTTGATATGTTGCTGATAGATGAATGAAAGAGGACGTCCGGGCACGCAACGACCATCATGTAGCGTTTTCACCGGAATTTTATGGAGTTCCTTGTCACAGAGTTCGAAAATGAAAAACTCGATATTTTTTGCGCGATACCGAACGGTCTCGCCGGTTCCCATACCATCGGGGGCCACGACTTCGACATCCCCGGTATATCCAAATTCCCGTTGCATGGCTTCTTTGAGAAGAGCGTCCTCGCCGCGTTTAGTGTCGAAGGAATCGGGGAACGTCCCGGCAAAAATCGCTTTTCTGCTGATGTGAGTCTCTGAGGGCAAAAGGGACGTAGCCGAATAATCCGCGATGATCTCCATGCGATCCTCAAAAATGGGCCTGACCAGTTCATCCCATATGTCGTAACGCATGCCGTCGAACACAAATACCACGGCTTTCTCGCTTTCTGGGTCCCAATTGGGCTTCAGACAGCGCCGCAAGAAATGGCTGGTTAATCGTACCTCGGAGGAATCTGAAGCAACCCACGATTGGTATTGTGCAGCTACCAGTTCCTGGTATCGTGTATTCAAAACTGAAAGTGCCTCTTGTATCTCGTCCCTCAGTGAGCCCACACGGTGTAGAATACGGTCCTGGGCGGCCAGAAAATCAGGCGGCAGATCCTTGGCCGCACGCGGGAGAAAATCCACGCTGAAAACCAAACGCTCCAGAGCAGACAGGTAAAACTCCAAGCGGTTGACCCGTCGATCATTCCATAAGGATCGGAACCACCTGAAAGTCAATTCGGAGGTTGGTTTCACAATCAGATGCTTGACAGCTTCATCCAAGGCATCACGGATGTCGCGTATTGATCGAACCAGGCCATATGCCGCCTTTAGATTCTCCCAGGCCTGCGATGGTCGTTGTTCGATAAACAGGTCCTTTTTTCCATCCGACTCTCCAAAGAGGACATGACTGAGTTTCTCATGTGAAGCGAGGGGCGGAGTGTTTGAAATGAGACTGTCCAGACCGACCAAAAGAGCAAGGGATCGAATGAGGACCGAATAATGCTCGCTTTCAATAACTTCTGCAAATCGCCCGTTGGTGATAAGTTTCAGTTGGTCGAGAAGGATAAGGTTGAGCATATCCTTGGAAAGCGACGCTTCAACTTCCAGAAGATCACGGTTAGCCCTATGGGGGTCAATCGACACAAGTTCAGGTGCGGCTTTGGCAACTAGAGTTGTGTCCATTTCGCTGAAAGCCTTGAGGTCTGGGTCAATGCTGGTCAGCAGGAGTTTCCAATGCTCGATGTGCTGGGACAATATGGTTGCGAGATAGAAGGCCTTGACAATCAATTCCGGCGGAGAGTCCGCAAACCAGCAGAATGGGGCAGGGGCGATGCGCAGCTCGTCTCGGATGGAACGTGCCACTTCTGGAGCAAGCGAATCGAGTTCTTCGAGAGCTGGGTATCCGATAAGCGCGATGCGCCAGTAGCTTTTCGCCTCAGGCCGTTTGAAAGCCGCGTCAGGAACACCCAATGCCGAATAGGCAACAATGGTCTTGAAATCGTGATCCGTGAACCGAGTCGGATGGGCCACACGCAGGCTCGCGTGTGCCTTCAGCACGGCTTCCATAGAACCCGTAATCAGCCTCGCAAACCGTGGATTATTGGCCTCTTGAGGCCAGTTGGGGTCTCCGGTCTTTTCGATCAAGAACTGCCGGAGGCTTATGTCGATTCGCGCTGTGTCCGCTGTTCTGGAAAGAAGATCAGGATAGAAGGGGGGCGGCGCTTTTGTCAGAGAAGTATGCGCCCGCCTTCGTGCTGGTGCGCGATCTATGAGAAGCAGCTTCTTTGTCTCCTTTGAAACGGTTGCCTTTTCAAAGAGTTCTCTGAAAACTAGGTTTGTGGAGGCAATGATGACCGTAAACCCGCTTTCATTGGCGAACCGGTGGACAGCGCCGTCGGCTTCAGGAAGAAGTCGAAGCGAATCCTGGACAAGCAGAATCTGCTCATCTTTCATCGCCTCCAACTTATCGATGACCCAACTTGAAAGCATCGACTCCCCTCCTATTCCAACTGAAGCATTGGAAGGGAGTCGTCGTCTCCCTCGTTATCGGTGAACTGGGATTCCAGGAAACGGCCGAATTCCTCCGCCACGTTCCCAACCTGGTCCTTTTGGATGGTACCTGTTTTAGGCCTGAAATCGGCCATTCTGACCCGCTTCACAACGATACGCTTGAGGTACTTGTTGATAATGTCCACAATCTGAGGCGTTTCCGGGATAGTTTTGACAAAATAAGTACGAAGCTTGTCGGTGGTCCTGCATGCCAAAAGCTCAGCGATGGCTTCCTCCGACTTGCCCTGCTCTAGGCGTTCCCGCACGGCAGGATTCAAAAACACCTCCATTTTTCTCCGAAACGCCTCATCGAGCAAGTAGGCGGCCATTTTGGCGACTCTGTCAGCAGTTTGCGCGTGGGTCGGCGCATTCACAAACGATAAACCGCATTCATGGAGCGGGCCGCTGCGAAGGTGATCCTCGACTGAAGCCCGAGAGGGCGACGGACACTCGAACACCCCTGCGAGAAGTTGATTCAAGCGGCTTATCAGCTTGTCCGTGTTTGCTGGTTGGAGCGCCGTGATACCGTCAAGAACGCCGAGGACCTTGATGTCAGCGCCCGTCATTGCATCCAGAATCCGCTTTCGGCTGGTATCGATTCTGTTCACCACGGATTCGTGCATCGGCAGGTATACAGATGAGTATTCGCGGATCATCGCGGCAATTGTGTCTTTTTCCCCCTCGACAGGCGGGAAATGCCCCACGAGCTCGGTCTTCAACTTGACGTCGGAATCGATATAGTCTTTCAGGCTGCCAAGCTTGGCTCGAACGGTCTCAACGGACTTTCGGGCCTGGGCCAGTTCTTTTTGGTCCCCAAGTGTGATCGTGCAGTAGGCATGAGCTGTTCGAAGCTCGGCCTCGTATTCAAGGAAGGTCCGAATGTCTCTATAGTTTTTCATTCGATTGGCAAGATCATCTACCTCGGCAGGGGCCGCTATGTTCGTATCAAAGGCCTGATACCCCATGGCCTCTTTAAGAGCATACAGAAGAAGGTGTATATCGTCGCCACTCTCGATATTTGCGGAAAAAAGCTTCACGACCTGCGCCAGTTCAGTTTCATAGGGATTGGTGGTCTTCAATGCTTCGAAAAGACTCTGTGCCCGACTTGCCATCCGTGAGGATGACTCTTTTTCCTGGGCGAACAGTTGTCGAAGTCTGGCCCGATGTTCCGAAATCACGGCGTCATCCTGAGTCGTGGGAATTTCGATGCTGAGCAGTTTCTCCGCATAGGGTCTCAAGACCTCCCAGTTCTCAGGTTTGGCCACTTTCTGAATCTCGCCTAAGGCATCCAGAACCTTGGTAGAGAATTCCACATCGGTTATGTTCGAGTAATCGAGTATGGAAACGGCAAGCCCGGCCTTCGCTCCCATAGTGACCCGCACACGCCCCTCCCGAACCAGGCAGAGCATGTAGAGCTGAACCATACGCCGTGTGAGTCCATAATCCTTCGGACCGCCGATGCCCATGAAATTCTTATAAAGGGTGTCCATCTTCATGGTTTGTCCGTCGTCGGTCAACTTGTCGTCTATGAAAGTCCACATGTCCTGAACATAGGCGTTGCTCGAAACATCCAGTTCCTTTTCGGCGCTTTTTTTCATAATGTTCAGGCCAAAGCCAAAATTCTGGGCGGCACTGATGTTCTGATTGGGTTTTGCCCCTTTGGGAATACGCCCCGTCTTTACGATGCCGTTGATGACCTTTACCCCTTCTTCCTTGCGGAATACAAAAGGCGGATCGAACTTGATGTCCTTGGACACATAAGCTGCCGTGAGCACTCGATCCACCAAGGGCGTAAGGATGGCCGCCAGCTCGCCAGCCACGCGAAAGGCCATCTGAGTGTTGTTGAGTGCATCTATACGCCCCCGGGCATAACTGTTGTCTACGATCTTTACGATCTTGGCGAGGTCTGATTGGAGCGCGTTGGATACCCAGTTCACCACCGCCACAGCATCCTCGGTTTCCTTTCCCTGCCAGTCGGAGATGAGCTTGCGATAGGCGGCAAAGTCGACAAGTCGATCACGTTCTTCCTGGGTCAACTCGGCCGGGGTCCAGAGAAGGACACGAGGGTCTTTGCGCCGCTCGATCAGCTTGAGCACAGATGCGTCCGCGACGTGGCGTGTGCCAATATATACCGCGAAATCAAGATCTGTCTGATCGCTTTCAATGGGTGGTAGCGGCAAATTTTCGGAGAACATTCGCCCGAGATCGCGCATCCCCACCCGTCCGGAAATCTGCCGCCCCTGCCAGATCACATCCAGATTTTGATCCCCGGAACGTGCAGCGCCTCGGTCCTCCCATGGTGCAATGAACGGAGCGATGTCCCTGAATGTTGACCTAACGCCGCTGGACAAATCGATGGTCATCTGGCGCGTGCGCACCGGCCACTCGTCAAGCGCCAGGAGGTGGTCCCACGCTTCCTTTTGCATGGCCTCGTTAGATTCTGCCTCGTCTCTGGCCTTGCTGAACTCATCCCTAGGATCAACCCCGGTAAAAACGGGATCAAAGCGGTATCTGGGTCGCTTCTCCTCGTCGAAGGCCTGGACGATCTGTCGTAATTCCTTCTTGAGGTTGTCAGCGATGGTTTCATAATGCTGGATATTTTCATCCGGATTGGCGTCGGCCTCCCGCTCGATGAGGACCGAGTTGGCAATATCTTCCGGTGTGATACCCTGTTGGCGGGTGCGGGCAATATGATAGAGGAAGAGAGTCTGTATGACCTTGACGCCTTTGTCACGGTGTACCTTCAGATAGCCCTTGGTCAGGCCGTCAATTTGGCGTTTGCATGCTTCGTAAGCCCGATATTCCGTCTCACGCTTTGTCTTGATGGCCACCAGCCCCGCATGGACCCCGCTCGGATCTTCTTCATATCGCACGGCTTCGTCAAACAGCTCCCACAGTCGTATGAGTTCGCGACCCTTGCTTTTGATCTGGTGTTTCAAGGTCTGATGCATGAAGTGGATCGCTGAGCGAGTCGTGGTCAACTCGTAGGTAATCGCCCGCAAGACCTCGATAGCGGGTTTGTGGAAAGGAAAGAAGTGCCGGAAGTCCGGCTCGCCGATGCTGTTCGGCCAGGTAAATCCTCGCTTGTAATGGAGATAATAATTGCTGATGGCAGCCGGGTCCTTGATCTCCCGCACGCGCGCCAGGACAATGTCGTAATAATCCTTGTCTTCTTCGAGCAGCTTCACCAGCTTTAGCCGATCGTCAGCAATGATGTTCTTGACGCCCATCTTGCTCTCAATGGCCTGCTGAGCTGCGCAGACTGTCCAGACAGGTAGATTGTGGATTTTTCCAAGCCGGTTCGATAGTACGACCAGGGTTTTCTCATCGTCAGTTCGCTGGTCTTCGTCCCGGTTCTTCATGAACAGGGACACCTCATCCAGAACCAATAGAACCCCACTATACCCCTCAGCCAGGATCGTCTCCGTCATGTGCTTGAGGATGTCTTCGGTCTCAGCTGCAATCTGGGGAGTAACTTCGAGGTATTCGTTATAAAATTGCCATAGCTTGTTGCCGCAACTTTTCTTATACTCGGGCGTTTTGTTCTGTTGGATAGTCCGGATAAAATCATCGACCTCCTCAAATTCATCTTCATCAAAGTACTTTGGGTCCCGAAGAAATGCAGCGAGTTTCTTCCGATAAAGGTCCAGATCTTTTGAGATGAACCGGTCCGCCAACAGCTCAACCGGATACAGGGAAATGTTCTTGCCGAGTTCGACCTGGATTTGCTCCTTGGCAGCATCAAGGATGTACTCGGAGAGCCGCCGACCCTTGTCGGTCAGGCCCACTGTCCCGCTACCTGCCCCCACAAGCGTCTTGACGATGACAAAGATGCCTTTGGTTCCCTTGCCGCTTTTGGCCTCGATTCCTTCCTCCCAGAAGCGGAAAAGGGATTCACGCTTGCCCCGTCCGGAGGCGTCTTCTTTTTTCTTGACGATCTCCCAGGCCTCTTTCCGTCCCAAAGCCAGGGCGGAAAGACAGCAGAGTAGATGCGATTTACCGGAGCCGAACTCAGCCTGAATCCAATACCCCTGGCCAACCGGATTATCTTTGCGCTCCCGTTTCCAGGGGGCGGCTATATTTCGCAAAATGTCCGTAAGGAATGGCCGAACCGGATCGATCTGAAACTCCTCGATGGTCTGCAACTCCGGTTTGCGCACCTTGCGGCTGGCCTCGGAGTTCGAGTCGGCCCAGACATGCTTTTCCAGAGAATAGACGGAAATAATCTTGTCCGGGACCGTGCAGATCTCGGAGAGGTTTTTTCTGTTGGTAAAAAGATCATCGGCCATGACTTATTCCTCCGCTTTCTTCCTGCCGCGACGCTGAGGCTGGCTTGCTTCGCGTGCCAGCATTCGTGCGCAAACCTGGTAATCTTCCTCGACGTTGACCATCGCCTCCTCGGACAGGTTATCAGGATTGAGTCCACCCTTTTCGTACAAAAGCTTGCCCTGTTCATACAATCCGGCCCGCTTGCAGTGGCGTATCCATTCAGCGAGGGTGGCGTCATTTGGACGTTCATGGTCGGGAAGCAACGCGCCCTGTTCGAGCTGGGTAATATAGCGTTTAACCCGCCTACCCAGACCCTTAACCCGTGCCTCACGCTTGGCCTTTTCCTCCTCCTCGGAGCCGGGAAGCCGCCATGTGCCTTGCTCGGTCTTGTAAAAGTAGTCCGGCAGGAATTCTGCCAGTTGACGCCGCGGTTTGTCCTTCACTGCGTAGATATAGTGTTCGAAGATATCACTGTAGTGGACGCCTTCATCTCCAGGGTTCTTTTCGAGAAATTTTGTGATGAACGCGCCGGTCTTTTCTGCGGCAGCATCCTCTCGGGCGTTTTCGGCGGCATCGGCAATAACCAGTTCGGTCTCTTTCAAGTACCAGCGGCCAACCTCGTGCGTGCCAAAGATATCAGGGTCTTTCTGCTCAAACAGGTTTTTCATTACCGGCGTTTTAACTTCTTCAGCCACTGTTCGAAGGAGTTCATCGAAGTCATGCGCCTCCATCTGCCCGCTGCGAACCATACGGCTGACGACCTCGTCATAGATGCGGTCCTTCGCAGTGCCGGGATTCGCGCCAACATAATCCCGAATAATCTGGCAGACCTTTTCGGTGAAGGTTGTTTTGTCTTCGTTTCCTGTGATGGCGATGATAGCCTTTACTTCACTGGGTTTGGGCTTTCGGAAGTTGATTACGAGATCGCGTTTGTTGACCTTGTCAGCCACAAGCTGGTTATACGACTTTTGCCCGGTATCAATATAGAGGGCAGCGTCCGATTTCTCGACGATGAAACCGGCTTCGGCCATGATATCCTGCACCAACGACCAAGTGCCTTCTGATGTATCGTGGTAACAAAGCGAAATGCATCGTCCAGGTTTCAGAACCCGATAGCACTCGGACATTGCCTGGCGCATCATATATGCCCAGTCGTCCTCGGTTTTACCACGAACTTCGTTGACAATTATCTCCTCATCTTGCCATTGCGTGTCTAAACCGAGCCATGCCTCCCAAATGAAATTCAGCTCACCATATTGGACCTTTTCTGCATACGGAGGGTCAGTGAAAATGTAGTCTAAAGCTGCTGATGGAATATTGGAGAGATTACATATATCTTGAGTCGAAACGAACAAAGATACCGAATCAAATGATATTTGAGCGGCTGCTCTCTGAATCAGATTAATTCGGTTTTCATAGTAATGAGGAACCAACTGTTCCTTTGAGATAGGCGGCATGTAGTAAGTTCCGCGCATCATTGGGAAAGGATATGATGCGCCTGGTATCCACTGACACATCTTGCTGAAACCAAGGCATATTCCGGTAAAAGCGAAAAGAAGAATATCTCTCTTCGAAGAAACCTCTAACCCATCTCTTATCGCCGCCAGAGCCCACAAATTGCGTTTGGTGAAGAGTTCATCAATTGTGCGGAAGTTGCTCGTTCCAGCACGCCACTTGACACCCCAACATTTCTGATCCTCGGGAGCATTCATCATCCGATTCTTGGGATACCAATGCGGAATATCTTTCGCCTCAATCTCCCGGATTTTCCCAAGGTCATATTTCTCGAAGTATTCGTGTTTCTTTTTGTTTGAGTCATTGTGGCTCCGCTCGTCGCGGGCAGGTCGGCATCCGCTTTCACAGAGGTAGCTCACCAATACTGGCACCGCGCCAAACTTATCCGCCCGCGTGCTGATCTCCTCCACAATGTCCCTCTTATGACAGTGAGGACAGGCCCGGATCTTCTTGGATTTACCCTTGGCAGTCGTTCCTTCGACCTCAACACAGTCGAACAGCGGTACCTTTTCTAAACACCGCGGACACTGGAAGACCTGGGAATACACCGTGTAGGCAGTGGTCGCCTTCCCGCCGCAGCGGTCACATCGAGTTTCATAAAGCCAGTCGATCTCCGGCTTGACTTTGCGCTTGAGTTCCTCGAAGGCTTTATGAAGTCCATCCACATCCACTGGTGTACAGTAGTTCTTGGTGATGAAAGTTGCGGCCGGGGAACGGTCAATGGCAATGGCCTTGCGGCCTTCCATAAGCGCTGCCAGGGCCGTGCCACCCGATCCACAGAAGGGATCGAGCACGAGATCGCCGGATTTTGTATAGTGCCGAACATACTGACGGATGGCGTCGTGAGGCTTCTTCGACCAGTAGGTGTGCATGTTGTAGATTGCCGTGGCTTTGGTGCTCTCAATGGGTTTGTCGAATGCGGGCACATCATAGTCGTCGGTCTCAGGGTCGTAGGGCCGCTCCTTGATATGCTGCTCGACGAACGCCCGCAGGTTCGGGTTTGGCTTGTCGCCGGAATAGTATCCCTCCGGCATTTCGGGGACTTCCTTCTTGAAAAGGCTTCCAGCTTTCGGATCGTATTTTTTGGCCATGGCTATTCCCTAATCTCCCACAGGTGGTTTTCGGCTATTAGGTTCGTGGGCAATGTGTAGTCACCCTCGTCCATTTCTTGAAACATAATTACCCGGCCACGAGATCTCCGCCCGGGCAAGAGAAGCAGCACCCGATCTTCGTCTGCAGCCATTGTTCGAAGCAGGTTCAGCTCGATGTGATAGGCAAAAAGCATCTCCAGATTGGACAAGACGAGGATGCCCTTGCCGTTTAGATTTGCGCGCAGGAATCGCTCGAATGCCCTTGCTACGTGGGCGGCTGTCGGCTCGGGTCGCTTGGCTTCGTTTTCAGCAAGCTGCTTAAACTCATCATCCGGTATCGCATCCAGGATGCCCCGGTTTACATTGACCGGTTTAGGGAAAGGATCGCCGCCAGTGGTCTTGGCCTGGTGCAGTTTCTTAGCGAAAGTATCAAGCTGTCTATAGGTCCCAAGAACCCCATATAAATGTCTCCCGCCGGGAACCGTAAGTTTTTGACGAATGGCTTCGATGATCTCAGTGGGCTTCATGGCTTTTTCTCTTCGGAGACGATCTGCTCAACCACTACGGCGAGCGTGTTTTTGATAGTGAACTGTCGGATGTTATCGATTTCCGACACCTTGCTGATCAGCCCCCGGTTCCGCAACTCATAAAGGACATGTAGAAGGCGTTCAGGATTCCAGAGCATGGCCCTGATCATGCGATTCTCATCGAGCTTGCGGATGTCGTACATGCCCGGTTCGGGAAATTCACTGTGCAGAACGAATCCGAAGGATGCCACAGAAATCTCCCGATAAGAGAAACTGATCTTCGTTCGGTCGGCCTTGGCGATCCCACCTGCGGTAAGGGCGTCCACGATGGCCTTGCCACAACCGACGATGCTTTTAGCCTCGGGGAATTTTTCTGAAAGGCGTTTTCGAATTCGCTCGCGGCTCAGTCGACCTGTGCCGAGAGTAGGAATCAAAAGATCCTCGATAATCTCCACCTCAAGCGGCTCCGAGAGAAGAAAACGATAAAAGCAAACATCCCGCAATTCCTGGGTATTCGGAAAGGCTTTGGCAAACAAGCGCAATGGAGCGTCCGCGTAACCTTCCGGGAACATCCTGCGCGTGATGTAATTGGCATATCGTTGCCGGGTCTGTTCCGCACTGAAATGGAGGTTAGCGCGGAGGAAGGAACGTATCTCGTCCAGCGACTCGTTGTCCGGAAGGCCTGGCAGAATCTGGATAGCCTCCTTGAGGACTGCATTGCTGAATTTCAAGGTGCCGCGCCTTGACATGGCCTTCTTAGGGTGCCGCTCAGCCACAACTGAATCCGTCCCCTCCGCGTCTTTTGAAATGGTCTCGAACAAAGAGGCTTGGATCGGAGGTTTGGACATATCTTCCCCAAGTTGGCGAGGGCTGTAATGCCGGCGAATCCAATCAACCAGCTTGAGCAGGACCGCACTGTTTCCCTTAACGCCGTCATTCTGGCAGAGCGTTTTCATAGGAGCTTCCAACAGAGAAGAGAGACTACCGTGTTCCGAAAGCAGACGGGCGGCAAGAGGCTGAACATCCTTTTGCGGGATAGCATAGGTCAGCAAAAGCTCAAGCAGGGCTTCTTCTGAGCGGGAGTCTTCCTCGCCGCTAGCGAAGCGATCCCGCAACCGTTGTCGATGCCCTTTCTTCCCTGTATCCGACATTTCTATTTCGACCTGTCCTTCGTCGTCTTCGGGTCTTCATTGTCTTTATCGCCGGCTGCGCCGGACTTGACCCACGCATCCACCTCTTTTTTATCAAACTTCCACAACCGACCGATTTTGTGACCGGGCATCTGTCGGTCGTTAACCCATCTATAGACCGTATCCCGTTTGATGCCAAGATGTTCGGCAATCTCATCCACAGAAAGCCACCGGTCTTCCATCAGTTATCTCCATTCACATTTAGAATGTAAGCTGTCACACAACAGCTCATTAATATGGCTTTTAAACTATGTCACCCAGATTTGCCATAAAGGGCTTCAAAACCATTGTGCCCCAATTTATGAGAAATATACCACATGGGAATCTATTGTCAAAAGGTTTGTTGTATTTTTTTATTGGTTTAACCTATTTTAACCGATTGATTTTTTTTGCGTCTGCGAGTGATCTGCCGACCTTGAAAAGATGGTCTTTTTAATTTTTCGCTCCTTTCGCCATCGCCACAAACAACTTTTCCCTGGCACTTGCCTCACTATTTTGCTTTTGAACCTTATAGGTGGTTACCTTCTGGACTAGGATTTCCAAACTCTTGCTAAAAACGGTACTGAACATCCAGTACCCATCCCTTTTTCTGATCAATCCTATCCGGGTCATTTTTGTCCTGGCCTTTACGATGGATGACTGGCTGAGGCTATATTTATTTGCAATGTGGTCCGTGGTGCTCAGTTTCTGATCCCTGGCATTCTTGATTTCGAAGATTATGGCCAGGAAGGCAGCTCTTCTTTGGCGGGCGTTTTTTGAAGGGAAAAAGATTTCTGATAGTTGGACCGGGTCCGATATTCTGTAGATCTTGTCCTTGTTCATCTCGATTTTGGCTGATATTGGCGTTCTGGGCCGGGTTTTCATGCAAAATCACCTCGTTTTTTGGGGATGCTTCTTTTCCGAAATTGTCCAAAAGTATCCAACGCTTTTCTCGCAAAGAGGCTGTTTCCAAAAAAGTGGCAAAAAGGCCTTTTTGGACTCATGAGGGGTGATTGATGGGTAAATGAATGATTTTGGAGGGGTCTTTTTGGAGGTATCGACGGGGGAGCTTTGAGGGAGGATTGTACATAAAAATTTTATGTAATTTTGCTGAGTTATTCCAATTCAGCCAATTCCTGATCATACGTCTTAATTCCTGGGTTTTTTGGGGTTTCAGCGGTTTTGGCTGTTTCAGGCGGATGAATTGGCTCTTTCTGGGCCTTAATCAGGGGTGCATATTCGTCCATGACGATGGATTGGAAGAGCGCAATTGGTTCAGAAACTTTCTGATCTTGATTTGAAAAGATCTGATTCATGAGAGCCAGGGTGAATGTGGCTTTTTTTGCTTTGAGCATGATATTGTTCCATTCAGATTCAAAGAGATTGGCTTTTGTGTTCCGTGCCTTTTTGATGCTGAATTTAGCTCGAACCTCGTCTTTTTTTGGAGCCTGGAACTCATCTATTAGGCCCGAAGATTCAATGATTTCCGCCTTTATATGGCAGGAATTTGGGAAGAATTTGATTTTGGGGATCTTCCCAAATTGCTTTGTGTGTCCAATTAGCCATTCATAGGACTGGTCTGTTATGATTTCAGGGTTTGGATCGTTGATATGGCGTATTCTCTCTCTTATGGCTTCCAGAAACCTCAGTTGGCGCTCGGTAAAGGTATTTGGGTTTCTCATTATGCCTCAACCTGCCTGGATATGATTTTGTTCGCCTTGATGTCATCTATGATCTTTTTCCTTTGATTATCGGTAAGTGTGAGCCAGTCAAAGAAATAGTCGTGTCCCTCCTGATCCTTGACACAAATAATGGCCTTCGTTTGAGCATCAGTGGGTTCGATGACTATGTCTCCGAAAGGCTCGTCCTGGTTGATGATGAGCCTTTCTTCTTTCTCCAGTTCCAGGAAGTGCATGAGCTTGGATACGGTATCTTTTTTTCTGTTTTCGGGATAATAGGTCTTGAATTCCGCGAACTTCTTGGCTTCTGCGAGGTCTGACATGAGGAATAGTCTCCAGGGGAGACGGTCGGAAATGGAAGCGGAAAGGGCCTGGCGAAACGCTTGTTCCGTTTCTTTCTTGTGTTGTTCAGGGGGGCTGAAGGGTGAGATGATCGGAGTGATAAAGTCGGAGCCAAACTGGATGTCGGTACTTTTCCCCGGGCTTGATCGCTTCTTAAGTGAGAAAAGGTCGTCTTTAAATGCTCGCTTCTTTCTTGCGTCTTGCCTGTAAAGCTTAAGTCGTTCTGCGGCAAGATACTTTTGCCGCTTGGTCCACCTTCTCTGTTTTCTTTTATAAGCGGCCCAGTCCGGGGTATATTCTTTGACTGTTTTAAACCGGTTCAGCCAATCGGAGTCATCCATCCACCGGCTCACAGGCTCCAGGAGCTCCTCGTCGACCTTCTTAGAAAGCGCTATGACTATCCCACAAATAAGATTTCCCCATATGCGCATGTTTGTGTTACTGGTCTCTTTGGTGGATAACCTCCTTTTGAGACTGGCTTTTATTTCCTCAAGGTCGATGCTGTCCCATTTTCTTTTTGGGGAGCCAATCATGGAAGGCTTTAGGGTGGTCAGTCTTCTGGGTTTAGGGCAGGCGGTCATTGTTGTTTCTTTCTATCGAATTTTTCCTGATGGAAGTCACACAACCTGTAAGGCTTCCCTGTTCGGGGATTTTTTCTTGTTATTTTTTTGCCGCAGGCGACGCATAGGCCTCGACTCCGCCGTCTTTGATAGAGCCTCTTCTTCCGGGTCCGGCCGAGGGCATCTTTTCCGCCATGATACCCCATAAAGATGGTTTTTCCCTGATACTTGAACCATCCAACCTCGTCTGATCTGATTGCCTTAATTAAGGACACGAAATTCTTAATCTCTCTTACCTTGATTCCTTTTTCCTCCACGCATATCCGCCTCCTTGGATTTTGGAGAAAAAGGAGACGTACTCACAAATAAATCTTTTGGTTTTGAATCACCATCAACAGGAAAATCCGGGTATCCCTGCCGTGCGCGATAGCTGATTAAGCGTTCCGGGGGCTGAGGCACCCCACAGCCCCCTAGAGAGATTATCATTCAACATTTCATGAGTTCATCTTGTTACCTTGATTGGGACAGCCTTTCGAATGCCTTTCTCATGGCATTGAGAAAGATATATTCCTCAACCTTTCTTTTGTTTATCCAATAGTCCTCTGCGAGAATCATTTTGCGGGAAAATCGTTCGGGATTAGGACTAAAAAATATGGATTCACACTGCCGGCAGACCGCTTTTCCTTTCTCTTTCTGTCTTCTGTCGACATAGTCTTTGCATATTAGGCATATAACCTTGGCGGACTTCAGGTTATGGCTGTTTCCGACTCTTGAAGTTGGAGGCATTTTCGGTGCCTCGTCAACCTTGGTAGGCATGTTCCTGCCATATCTGGTTGCACTTTCTTATCCGCCCGTTTAACGCTGCAATCTCTCTGAAAATCCTGGCTTTGTCCACCCAAACCCCGTATTGCCTGAGTGTCTCAAGGAGCATTGCTGCCCTATCTCTGAATTCGTTCTCAACCAGGTTTTTGAATCTCTCGTGAGTGTTCTTCTTCCCTTCATCGTTACTGATACAGCTATGGAGAAGGGCCATGTCGTTTACTTTCTCGAAAATCTTCTTGAGCCTGTAAGCGTATTTGTTGAGCCCGTGAGGATACATCCTTTCAAAGTCCACGGTGTTGAACGCGGACACATTGTTGCCGAACTCGTCCAATTCAACATCCCAGAAATCATATTCATTTTCGGGTTTTGGTATGCTGAGAAGTACTGCGTGTTCCTGGGACATCGCCCAGTGGATGAAGTCCCAGTAAGCCTCAAGCTCTTCCTCATCTTCGGGATACAGTCCGTCCCATTTTGATGCGGGCTTAAGACTCGCTGGAGGTGGAATCTCTTCTGCATGTATCCAACTGTCTACCTGTTTACCTATATTTTCTTTCATCTGAATCACCTCGTGGAGCGGGTCTTCTGCTCGCTCTCAGGACATCTTTGTTCCTGAGAGAGAGGAGAAGGTTTTTTCATCGCATCCGGGTCAGTGTGCCACAGGCGACCCCGAAGGGGGAAAGGTTTAAAAAGGGGTTTTGCGATTGAGCAAATACCCCTTTTAAATCTTTAGCCGTGAAGTGGCACCAATAGTTGAAACAAAGCTTTGGGGGAGGTCAATCTCATTCGGGTTTTAAGACCACGGCCGGAAAGGAGGAAATATGACTAAAAAAGAACAAAGAGAGTTTCATCTACGCTTTTAGATTTTGAAAGATTTTGCGAATTCGTGGAACTCAGAAATACAATCCCTCAAATCCTCGATATCACCACGTCTCGGATGTAAGAACGGGGTATAATTCCATTTACCTTCCTTGTTCATGTATGTTTTGTTGACGGTGGCAATGAGTTCTCCGTCATCTGCCTTAAATAGGTTCAGCCATATTCGGCCTTTCCTGATGCCTTTGAGTTTTTCCATTTCTATCACCTCGTGGAGCGGGTCTTCTGCTCGCTCTCAGGACGTCTTTGTTCCTGAGAGCGATGAGAAAGCTTTCGACTTCATCTCAGTGCGCCAATTTTGAACTTTTAGCGAGGAAATGGCACCAACAGTCGAGGTTTTCAGACGCAATCTTCACAGTAAATAATGAGATGTCTCGCCTCAGTTTCTGGGCCTTCGAAGAGCAGTTTACCGCAATGGGAACATTTAACGGTTACTTTGTCATTTCTTGGATTCTTGTTGATTGTGGGTGCCGGCATTTCATCTATTTTTCTGCCCAATTCGCTGTCAAAAGGAATGAATTCAAGCGGTGGTTCAACAGGCCTGAATTCCCTCAACCGCCAATCCACAAAATATTCTTTGCCATTGTATCTCACAGTAGCCAATCTTTTCGGCATTTCATTTGTCATTTTTATCAGCCTCCATCTTCCTTTTTATTTCTGGAAGATGAGGCAGTATTCATGCTTGATGGGAATCAGAAACGGATTGTTTGCGCCGTAAAAGTTCCGATCGCTTCTGCAATGATGCTGTATCTTGATGATGACGGCCTTGAGCTGCCCAATGTTTTTGTTCATGAGCAAGGTCCTCATCAAGGCATAGTAGTGTCCGGTTCTGCGCTTATCGCCAATGAGAATCGCCATTATTCCATTCGGCTTGACCACGCGGAAAAGGCGCTGGACAGAGCCATTCAACTTGAGTTCAAAATCATTCAGTGTTGTGCAGTTGCTGAGGTCTTTGGCATTATCTGAATACTTGATGATGTCCCAGTATGGGGGGTGATAAAAGACCAAATCAAACTGGTTTTCCGGCAGTCGGCTGGTCAAGATGTCCCAATCCTGGTTCAGGTCTCTGCCCTCGTAACGGATTTCGCGCTTGAGGTATGTGTTGATGCCTCTGACCACATCCCTCACTGTTCCACCGCCTTCAGCCGGGTCAAAAACGCTTTTGCTGTCAAACCGCAAAATAAGGTCCTTTACGAGGTGGCCGGTACAATTGCCCCTGTATTTGGAATCGCCCCACGGGCCTCGGTCGACGTATGAGACGACGCTGCACATCTCCTTGTTTTCTTGATACAGGCCATAAAATCCGCTTCCAAAAGCGCTCAACTTCTCCTCCAGGTTATCACTCCGGGACATCTCGGAGAGCCTGGCTCTGACAGTATGTTGAGGCACCTCCGGCCTGAATTCAGAAACCCTGAGGTGTATCTCGCGGATATGCTGGGCACTGTTTCCAACCACGCATTCCAAAATCAAGGTCTTTATGGTTTCCATTTTTTATCATCCTCCGTGCCTTTTATTATGTCGGGCACGGAGTTGAATAAGGGGCTCTGTTTAGGTCATAACATGAAGGGATGTGTTGTTTTGACTGAAACGAATGGAGGCCGCGTAGGCTATCTTTTTCCCTTTGAGGAAATCTTTAGGCCGATAAAGCCGATCCCCGAAGGGGGGAAAGATTTACGATAATGGGTTTGCGTGTGTCCCAAAAACCACAAAACCGAAGGGAGAGAAACAACGATCAGATCGGAGGCACCAAAGGGTGCGTTTCACTGCTCCGAATTGGTCCAACAACATGAAGACTCTTTTTAGCCACTTACCAGTGACTGCTCATGTTTAAATATCTCCCTTTCTTCATAAGGCCTACGATGGGCTCGATCCGAAATCTTGAAGACATGATCGGAAACCATAAAGACCCTAACTTCAAATCCGAAGGAGAACGCCGAATAGCCAATTTTCTGGAGTACACTTCAATCAGTTACCACTACGAACTGGGGGTCCTGATCAACTCCGACGATGACAAGCCTCGCCTATGGTATGCTGATTTCTATCTCCTGGAGCTCGGGGCCTGCATAGAGTACTATGCACTGGTAGGAAGACAAAACTATAACAGGGGAATCAATACAAAAGAACGTGTGTACTCGAAGATGCCCCTACGTGTATACTATTTCCCTTATTTCTTATCTTATTCTAATCGATCTTATTCTTTCCTATCCTATAATCCCCGCTAATATTGCAGTTATATTATCATATCTCCGCATTTCGGCAATTTTCATGGTTTTTCTCTCTTTTTCGTAATTTCCCGTTCTTACTGGCCCAGCGGGCCGAACCCTCACCAACGGAAACAAAAAAAGAGCCGGCTTTCGAAGCACAATCAGCCATCAACCAGCATCATCACCATCTCCAGCGTATCTCCTCCACGCCTCCCTGCACCTCCTCAAACAATAATTCAAACGAAGCAACTGCTCCTTCAGGCTCTCCTCAGCCTGTTCGCTCCTCGCTTTCCTCAATTTAGATTTAATCGCAAAAGCACGATCCCGGAACTCCGCCTCGACCAAACAGACATACCGCTCCCTGCATCTCTCCTTAGCCTCGCTGTCCCCAACAACCGAATGCGTTATAGCAATCTGCACAACCTTATCCAAAACCTCACGGGTCCTCCATGCCTCCAAATCAAACTCGTAACCACTCTCCCGAACAAAATCGACGGTGTTAAAGGCCGACACATCATTCCCGAACTCATCAAGATCCGCCCCACAAAAACGAACCTCTTTCCTTACGGGAATGCAGTCAAGAACCGCGAAAGGCTGACACAAAAACCAGCTGATAAAATCCCAATAACCATCATCGTTCTCCAAAAAATCAGAATACCTCTCCACCTTCAGGCCCGGCCTCCACGCCAAATCCTCCTCAGCAATCCAACAATCAACCTCCTCCGATATGTTCATCTGCTTTCTTGCACAAATCATTTTCTTAGGACACCTCCATTACGCCCCGTCTTAATGGAGGGGGCCCCAAAAGGTCGGACCTCAACACATAACGAGAAAGAAAAATTGCTTTTCTTCCAGGTATCCAAAAAACATATCGCGTTCACAAAAGTCCAAAACTTTTTTTGAAAGACAACTCAACGAAGAAGACCAAAAAAACCCAAGTTCTATAGGAATACCTATCTCCCTCAATTTTTCTTCCTACCTAAACAAATCAGCCCAACAGCTTATTTAAATAAATTGAAAGGAGGAATCACTATGGAAACATCTTTGCGCAATTTCAATAAAGAGACATACACGGTTCTACGAGAAATCAGTGAAACCTTGAGTCGAACCAAAACGCTGAACCTGGAATTAAGCTCCTCAATAATCCTGTCAGGGATTCATTTGAGCAATGTCCAAAAGGAAATTCGGAAGATGCAAGGACCTGAAGAACGAAAGGAGATGATCCGCGAATATGAATCTGTCAAAAGGGCTATTCGAAAAATCTTATCAAGAATCAAAACTGAAAGGGGGGTTTCATGACTGAAATAAGAATCAGTTCCGACGATTTTGAAACATGCAGCTCCTGCGAGAAAAGCTACATCCTGGTCTTGGTTGAGGAAAACGAAAATTGGAATGATTTCGGATACCGATACTGTCCTTTCTGCGGAAAGATGTTTGATGAACATGAAGAGATCCGGAAAAAACTGAAAGAAAGGAGGAAGAGATGCCTCTGAAGCTATCAAAACAGCTATTTAAGGAGAAATATCAGGAATTAAAGGCCGAAAAAGCCGCCAATAAAGATGATGGACAACAGCCGTTTGCGAGGCCAATCAATACCCACACAGACTTGCTGTTTTGTCCGGAATGCGAAACCAGGAACCTGCAGGTAAGCGACAATAACTGTGTTTGCAGACATTGCGGTTACTGTAAATCTGAGCCGCAAGACATACGCGAATTCATAGAGAATGCCGTTTTGTTTATCTGCCCTGACTGTAATTACGAATTTTTCGGTAAGAAAACGGACTTGCCTGGCAACAAGATTGAATGCGTTTTCTGCGGAAGAATTTTCATCGAAAAATCTGTTCCGCGCTGAGCAAAGTCAAAGCCTGAGAGAAAAAATGACATGAGTCGCCTTAATTGGATTCATGTCTTTTTTTTGTGTCGTCTGGGGTCCGACAATATTCAGTGCGTGGCTGATTCGGTGCTTTACAGCGGCAGCGTGGGAGGTTTTGGGTTCCGGGTGAAGTGGTACTGGGTCGTGGTCGTAGTCAACCTAATTGTTTTGGGTGTTTTGCTGAGTGTCTGGGACGTTTTAGAGATGAGGAACGGAGCGCAGGCAGTTTTTACCTTAATCATCTTGGCCGTTACGGTCTACGCCACTTTCTACGTGCTGGGCTGGATGATCGGGTGCGGAGGATAAACCTATCTTATAGGCTCTATTCGACGAAACTAACGTCCTGAATTAATTTATTTATTATTTCAAATTGTTTCAGGTTAGGCATTATTTTTGTTTTTGTTGGTAGAAGACCAATTCTGGCTATTCCGTTACTGATATCCTCCAAGAATGATTCAGTGATATTCTTCGGCATATTCTTCAAGCTCATTTTTAGCGCGGATTTCTTCTTTTTTTTGGGGTCAATCAATGCCATAACTAATACTACGCAAAGATTGAGATGAAGTGAGCCCTCTAACTCGTCTATATTCTCTTTCTTGAATGTTTTCTTTAATTCATCAACATCTTTGTGCCGAATCAATTCCTTTGAATACTTTTTAGGTAATCTGAATAATTGGTCGAGATCTTTTCTAAGTTGATCTGTATTACCTTTATAGTCGTAGATGAAATTTGGTTTAAGTTTAATCAGTCTGATATCCTCTCCAGCATCATAATCTGGTGGCAAAGTTTTTTGAGGCGAAAGATGTTCTGTCTCGAAACGTCTTCCTGCTTCAACCATATTAATAATATAGTTTTTAGCCATGTATTCAATAACAAGAGATGGGGTTATTTCATGCATTACATCGATTATGCCAAGATATGTATTGAAAATATTCCAACATGATTCGCATGAGAGATAGTGTTCCTTAATTTCCTTACCTAACCCGTCATCAAAATCATCTTCAGTTAAGTATGGAATTATGTTTTTTGTGAATTGGTTACAGTCCAAAATAGTTCCTTTTAAGTTAAGAAAGTAACTTTGGGTAGAGACTATATATTGATGCTGGACAGAGTTTCGTCACGCATTTAATGATTTTTGAAAAAGCTCTGTCTCTGGTTTCCGTTACTGCTTTGCGTGTTACTGCTCTTCGTATAGCTATTTGTGCCCAGTTTAATCCTTGGAAGAAAAGGAGTATCGTTTCTTTTTCTATGTCTGTTAGTTCTTCAAGACACTCCATCACTTTGTTGAAGATGCAGTTGGAATGTTTCTGGTGTTCTTTGCTCAATAAGATTTCTTCTGGGTTTTGAACTTTGTTGGTATAATAATCTGTTGCTATGGCTTTGGTTACGTCTATATCGTCTGAATTGATTTTTCCAGATGCTTTTTTTAGTGCATCTGGACTCTTTTTCTGCCTTTTGTATTCCTGGATTGTATGGATATCAGATATTTTTCTGATTAAGCCTTCTAAGTTCCATATTTTTTTTCGTTTTTTGTGGTATGCTCTAATTGTTTTTATGACTTCGCTTAGGATAATTTCTTCTAAGTTCGAAAGATATTCTAATCCATTACTATATTTGCTTTTAGTGATATAAGCATGGATTAATCCTATCCACTCTTGTGCAAATTCTTTGTCTGCTCCTGGTTCTTCATCGATTATCCGTTGAATAAGTTTCTTTGTTTCTGAATCCATTGATTTTTAAACTAAACAGATTTTGTCTTTCTTCTATTATTCTTATTAGAGGGAGTCACGCACAGTTCTGCCTCTTCACTTTTTTGTTGAGGGGAAAATCAATGCCTCAAGGCGATGATACTTTTTTTGGTGGTGGTGGTCAACCTGGTTTTATGGGTAGCCCAGAGGATTTCGCGAAGTTTCAGGTTTTTATCCATCGTATGAAGATGATTTGGATTGCTGGGAGAGAGATCCCTGTTTCTAGTTCGCAGACCGAATTTGATGATGGTGCCCAGGATTTTGTGTTGAAGGAAAAGGTGTTTCTTTTTGTGGATGTGTGTGGGCGGGTGCTGAGTCCTGCCGATATAGTTGCTTTGAGTTGGACGGATACGCCGATTCCGGAGGGGTTCAAGCTGGAATGCGCTGATCCTTACAAAATGCATAGACAGAGGCTTTGTTACGACGGATACGACGGATCCTACACCGAAGACGGTGTTCCTTTGTGCGAGGAGTGCCTCAAAAAGCGAAAAAGGAACAGTTTCTTCATAACTGTTTTTGGTGGAGTCGCCATTGCCCTTTTAGGCCTGGGTTTGCTGTGGATTCCAAGGATTTTTTAGGACAGCTTGGCAGGCTCGGCGAGGTTGTTGAGATCCTGGACAAGGCAGGGTTTTCTGACGAGAAGCGGTATCCTTTGGTTGCGGCGGCTCTGCGCAACTACATGAGGCACGGAAACCCCGTCGGGCTGATGATGATTCTTCGTCAGAATCCCCGTTTGTTAGGGGAGGCTGCTCGCAGGGCTTATCAGGTCTCGAACATCGAAGAGAGGGAGCCTTTCCGGCCTTTCGTCTCGCAGAAAGAGGCACAGGAAAAGCTCAGAGGAAAATACCGGTACGGCATAGTCAACCCACAAGGGAGCACAGTCAATTTCAACCCGTGGCAATGGACCCTCGGAAAATTTATTTTTGGAGCGCAAGGCACTGGCAAAACCCACTCAGAATTCGGTCTCTTAAACCAGGTTCTGAGTGTACCCCCAGAAGTGAGGGGATTCAATGTTGTCATCATTCAGAGGATCAAGCACGATGCTGACTATTTTGCCGCGATGTATCCCTGGGTGAAAGTGTTCGAATGGAAAGACTACAGGTACAACTTCTGGGAAGTCTACGACTGGGATAGTTTTGAAGATAAGATTGAAGTTGCCACGCAGGTTTTTGCTGGTGAGAACTTCATGTATGCCTTGACTGTGCCAATTCTCCAATACGCTGCGTGGAAGGCTTACGAAGATTTTGGAGTGTTGAAAGGCTCTAAGGAGTTCCCGACTTACCGTGACATCCGGAAAAGGCTTGCTCAATACCTAAAGGAATATGGGATTGAAGGCTACGAGATGAGGAATGCACTCGGAAGGCTGTCGAATCGCGTGGCAGAGTTCGAGATGCATGGAGATATCCTGAACAAAAGAAGAGGGCCACCTTGGAATTTCTGGATCAAAAACGACTGGTTCCTGAACGTGGTCGGGATTTCTGAGTTCGTGGCGAGAACGACTTTGATAGGTCTGCTTTATGATATCCAGAGGTATTATATGAAGAATCCTACTGAGAATAAGTGCCGGATTTTGCTGTTTCTGGATGAGGCAAGGTGGTGGCTCGATGTTGACCGGGACAAAGCTGGGTATGGTTCCAATAAGATTTTGGAGAATTGGTTCACGACGTGTCGAGAAAGCGGTTTCGGGAGGATTCTCTGCACTCAGGAGCCTCAGAGCATATCGGAATTTGCGATTTCTAACTGCAATTATTGTGTTGGCTTTCCTGTTTTCAGCGAAGGCTTGGAGAGAGCGCAGAAGATACTGAATTTGAGCGACGAGCAGGCCAGTTTCTTTCTCGGGATGCCGAGGCCGGGTTTGGCGGTTATGAGGTATCCCGGTATTGATCGGCCTTTCTTGGTGAGGATACCAAAATGGTGATATGGGGGCTGCGTGATGGGTTTTGATAAGTCTGTAACGATCGAGGATATTTATAGGCGGATGAGGGGTTTCGTGGCGGAGCTTCACGAGTTGGTGGATGGCAGGAATGTCATCCATCTCGGGCCTCCAAGTGTCGACGAGAGCGGGGAGAGTTTGGTTCCTGAATCAATCATTGTTTCTGATGACGAATTGGCTGTCCTGGAGTGTCTGGCCAAGATGCCTTACCAGGTATTAACGACGATAAAGAAAAATTTTAAGAAAATGGATCACGATCAGGTTCTCCAAGGATTGCTGGAGAAGGGCCTCGTTCTGCGTGAGAAAGTGGCTGTTAAGGGGAACGCAGGGAATTTTTTTCCTTTGACTGAGAAGGCTCAGGATTTCTTGAAGGTTTCTGAGAAAAAGAGGGTGAGTCCTGCTTTTTATGTTCATTCGCTGTGGAGGTTCTGGGTTTACCGGTCACTCTTGAAGAATGGTCTGGAAGGAATCTGCGAATACACAGCCGAAGGAATCAACGGAAGGATTGATGTGTATTGCAAGTCAACAAAGACCGCTTATGAGGTTACGCGGTCTTTTAAGAACTTGTGCGGTAACGCTTTGAAGTGCTTCAATTTTTTTAAGGCTTCTGAGCTGGTGATTGTGTGCGGAACTGTTAGTGACTGCGAGAAAGCGAAGGATGTCTTGAAGGGTTGTTTGCCTCAAGAGCAGCTTGGGAAGACGAAGGTGAAGAGGATAACCGAATTTCTTTAAAAAAAGAAGGAAGGGAGGGTCTTGGTTATGATTGGGCAGAATACTTTTGAATACGTTGAAGACCATGAAGAAATGGAAGAGGAGTTCGGAGAGGACCGCGAGCCGAACGAAGTGGAATTGGTCAACGATGAAGAGAAGGGAGAAGGTGTCGGAGAGGATGAGTTCGACGAATACGCTTTTGACCGCATGATTGAAGCCATGATCGAGAACGACAAGGAAAAATGGCATGAACAAGGAGAGGAGCAGTCCCTTATTTCTGTTGTGAACAGGCCGGAGGCGGAGGTGCCGGAGTATTTAAGGACTGAACCATTGGCTGATTATGAGGAAGAGGAGTTTGTTGATGAATACTACGATGTCAAGCCCACGCTCGGCAGAATCAGGGAGGCTAAGGAGTTTATAAAGGAAGAGTTCGAGAGTGTTTTTGATAAGGTCAGTCTGGCGAAGAAGAACGAGTTGCCTCCATCGATGCAGAGGATAACGAGAACTTATGAGCCTTACCGGCCGCCTAAATCTAAGAGACATCATGTTTAAGGAGGGGGGAGGTGGTCTTTTGTGGATTGGTGGAGTCGTTTTAGCGGGTCTGAACAGAAGCAGAGACCTCAAGCACAGTTAGGCCAGGGGATTCCGGTGATGGTTGTGCAGCAGCCCGAAATTGCTTCGGCAGAGGCCGTGCGGAAGCCTGCAAAGTGGAGGTTTTTAGCACTTAAAGATTGGGTTGCTGTTCTCGTCGTGGCGCTAGTCTTTTTCGTTGTGTTGTTCGTCCTGGTCCTGGTTCGGGATCTGAGCGGTTTAGGCGCTGAGTCGGTGCTCGGAGTTAAGGGGTGGTTTCGCAGCGCTGATTTGGTGTCTGAACGGGGCCTGACTTCTTTTTTCAAACTGGTTTTGACGGGCGCCGCTTTCGGTGCCGGCGTCTATGTGCTGAGCAGGTTCAGGAAAGGATAAATTAGGGTCATGAAAACTTTTTTGGGCTTGATTTGCGGAATCTTGTTCCTGCTGGCCTCTTCAGTGTTTATCGACGGAGTAAGCCCTTACCTCGCCTGCACAGTCAGAGGGGCGTTGAGGGAAGGATTCGGGCAAAACGCAGCCAAGCTCCTAATTATTGCTGTGTTCGTCGGGTGGACAATCAGCAGATTTCAGAAGAAGAAATAGAGACGAGGGGGTTGATTAGGTATGGAAGGTGGGGAGAAGAACGGGTTGGTGAGCGTTGACAAAGCCGAAAGGTTTCTGGGGATCAAGAAAGGGACTTTGGCAAACTGGAGATATCACGGCAGAGGCCCTGCTTATTATAAGGTAGGGCGCCGCGTCTTTTATGCCGAGAAGGATCTCAATAATTGGCTGAAAGCCACGAGGGTCCTGACTGCGGATTGCAGAGATTGAGTCTTGAGGGAGAAGAAGCAATGGGGCAGAGGCAACGAACTGAAATAAGTGAAAATTTTAGGCCGATTAGGCTTGTTGCAACAAACGTGATAAGCCGGAAGGGATATTTTGACTGCGAGATTACCGGCTTTGAGCGAAGGGATTGCGGCGGCAGGCCTCTTCTCGTCATAAAGTTTGTGGTGACTAAAGGGAGGTGCAGCGGGTTCGAGCTGTCTTCAGGGTTCTATTATGAGGAGATGAAGGGCAAGGTCAGGTTCACGCATCTGTGCAACGCTGTAGGCATCACCGACAAACTCAGAGACCCGAATGTTCTGGTTGGGAAAAGGCTGCGGGTCAGGGTGGTTCCGAAGACAGTGGAGAGGAACGGCAGAAAATTCAGGAACCTTGTAATCACGAGGTTTCACGAGCTAAGGTGAGTTGGCAAGATTCTTATTCTGGGCCTACCAGGTTTTCCACTGCCTGGCGTTTCTTGTTCGGGCATAGGTGGGCGTATCTCTGCGTCTGGCTAATCCGTTTATGCCCCATCAGCTCCTGGATGGTCTGCAGGCTCTCTCCTCTTATGGCGAGCCAGCTTCCGAATGTATGGCGGAGGGTGTGAAAACACACTCGGTACCGCCTGTCTTCCACGCCGTCGTTCAACCCCATTTTCTCTACGACTCTGAAGAATGTCTTGCTGACTTCCTCCTTTTTCCGGTTCTTTTTAGGCTTGTTCTTGTCTCTTCGCTGCTCCTGCGGAAAAACATACTCAGTCTTATTCCCTTTTTTCTTGTTCTCAAAGATTTCCCTGATTCCTTCGTTCATATAAGCCGGCCTGGGCTCTGTGTTCTTGGTTTCGAGGACGTTAATGATACCCTGTTCGAGGTCTATGTCCTGCCACTTCAAGGAGAAGATTTCGTTGGCTCTGAGGCCGGTGTAGAGGCTTATGTAGCTGATTTCGTACATTGTTTGGCTGGATTCCTTGATTTTTGCCAGGAGCCGGTCTGATTCTGCCTGGGTGAGGTATCTGAGGCGGTTGCTGTTTGTTATTCTGGGGAACTTGATTTTTGTGGCTGGATTCTCTCCGAAGTAAGCTCCTTCGTTCTTGGCGACGTTATAAATGGATCTGATTAGCTGAAGGACATGGTAGATGGATTGGGGGGATAACCCTTTTTTGTTGAGATCTGTTCCGAGTTTCTTGAGGTCTTGGGGCGTGATGCCTGAGAGGAGGCGGTCCCCGAGTGTTGGAGCTATATGTTTGTTGTATCTGTATTCGTCGTCGCTGAAGCTCTTTTTCTGCCCCTTTTCTTGTTGGTATTCTTTTTCCCAGGCGCTGTCGAGGGTCCTGACGGTTTTCCATGTGTCGGGCGGGAGTTCCTGTCCGTGCCTCATGGCCCGGATTCTCTCTGCCCTGATCTGGTGGGCCATCTGGGGGGTGTATCCTTCTGAGGCCCACCCTATTTTTTCTCTGACGAATTTTTGTTGCTTGTTTCGGTAGGTGATGTAGTAGCAGCGGTCTGGTTTGCCTTTGAATCTTTTTTTGGCGGATTCTCGGGCGTAGGTTCCTTCGTGTCTCGTTTTTTGGAGGTTGTCAGGCATGGCGGAATGATGTTATCATTGTTTTATGGGTTTTTGTCAAGGTAAAAAAGGGAGCGTATGGGGAGCGAAAGGCGTGATTTTTGGTTATCGGAGAGTTTTTTGGTTCGGAATCGGTGAAGTTCAACTTACTGATTTTGTATTGGATTGCGGTTTGAGTGATTCAGATGATTTCAGGTGATTTTTGGTGTCGAAGGCCTGTCACGCCGGAGGTCGCGAGTTCGATCCTCGTCGCTCCCGCCAGTTAATACAAGGGGTTACGTCAAAAACGTAGCCCCTTTTTTTTGTGCTGGGAATGCACCCAGCACTATACCCAGCACCCGCTAAAATCCAGGTTCGCAGCTTCGGTAATCGCCGCCCTTGGCAAAACTGGGGATTGTTTCCCATAGTTGTTTACTACCCAATCCAGCGCGTAAGCGCTCCTATTTATAAACTGTTGTTTATAGGAACGTGAAGGATCCATCCCGGCCCTTAAACCCAGCGCCGGCCGGCATGGTGGAATGGGATGGCCATTTCCCGCTGTCTCCGTCTGCCCTGATGGAGTTGTGAACAGCCATTCAGAAGCAGTACTGCCACGCGTTTGTTGGGACCATGTTTAAATCTGCGGATTTTAAACCGTTTTCGGCTACCCTTTGACTGCCCACCCGGAACTCAGGTCTAAGTATCTTGAATAATAGCGTGTTTTTGCTATCATGTGAGTATCAGGTTGGAAGCCGGTTTGAAAAGACGCTCCTTATGTAATACATACTAAAATGCGTAGTTCTTATGATTTTTCTCTCTACTTTCCAGAGGTAAAAAATGAAGACAAGCCCGAATCTACCTGCCCTTGTTCAGTTCTTTTTACCCATAATAGACGCCCTGAAAAAACTTGGAGGCTCTGCCAGTCCATCGGAGCTCAAAGACGAACTTGTGGTCAGCCTTGAAATAAGCGAGGATGAGCTATCGGAGCGTTTTGGTAACAATGTATTTCGTGTTGATATGTTCATTAATTGGGCCAAGGCTTATTTGACTCGTGAAGGTTTGCTTGATGTTTCTGACCCTCATGTATGGCGCTTGACCGAAGATGGACTACGCAGGCATCTTACAGAACAAGATGTAAAGGAGATTTTTCATAAGATTCACAGTGGTTTTATAACTAAAAAACGCATCAAACGAAGGTCTAATAAACCGATAATTACTGATGAAGAGCAAGGCGCGCCTCATGGAGCGGAACTTATTGAGATCCTCAAAGCCCTTTCTCCGGAAGGTTTCGAGAGACTCTGCCAAAGGCTGCTTCGATCATCGGGGTTCATTAAAGTTGTGGTGAAAGGGCGGTCTGGTGATGGAGGCATAGATGGTGAAGGAATCCTTGAAATCAACCCCCTCGTAAGCTTGAAGGTTATCTTCCAGGCAAAACGATATAAGGATGCAGTCCCTTCATCTCAAGTTCGGGATTTCAGGGGCGCTATGCAAGGCCGCGCAGAGAAGGGAATTTTTATAACAACCGGCCGGTTTACACAAGAAGCCAAGAATGAAGCCATCCGGGAGGGCGTACCTCCGATTGAGCTGGTTGACGGTTCCAAATTGGTTAAACTTTTTGAGCAGACGTCGTTAGGGCTAAAACCCCGAACTATTTATGAAATTGACAATGAGTTCTTCCATGAATACAGGTGACCCCTAACTCCCTTTTTACGTATGATGAAAGCCTTGAAATCCACTCTATTTGGTCTTTTCCTACCCCGCTTCACTTTTTGTGCAAAAGGAACGATGGAGAAAATCGTCAATCCTAAACTACTATCATTATGTCCAGACTGCACTATAGGCAGGATATTATTGCGGATCTCAAAAGGTTTTCACCGGTCGGTGATAATTCTCCCCCTTTGATGAGACCACCCAACTGCCGCTCGTGACTCCAAGTAGTTTCTTTCTCCTCACAAAAAAATATCTCCGCGTTTGACCGGATCTGTCAAAACTCAATCGTAAAATCCGTCTACGAAAATGAGCTTACTTCCACCACTCCGTTCTAAAATACTGATGGGAGTGGTGTTTCCAGATTTGGGGCAAGAAATTGGGCCTCTGTCGTAGAAATGCGGCTTTTTGATGTTGACTATAGGTCTTGGTAGGTATAAGGGAAAAGAGCGTACAAGACTAGAACACAAAGAAGGCTGCTATATTGGGATTTAGTTGCGGTTAGGCCAGTTCAACAACGGCATACCTATGTTCAAAGAATTCCTTCAACACGCGAGAGACCACGCTTTCATATAAGACGAACAAACTTATCCTTATGATTGAACATAGTGGTATCTTATCTTAGGAAAAAAATACTGTAATATCATAGAGTTTTTAATTAATACGAGTAAACCCCCGGCTTTGCCGGGGAGACACACAAAGTTTGACAATTCCGGGAATATACGAAAGCCTCCAAGATTGTGAACCGGTCAAAGATCACTTTCAAGGAGGCTTTCGATGAACAACGTTCAAAGCTTAAACCATACGGCATGGGATTGCAAGTATCACCTGGTTTGGATTCCGAAGTACCGAAAAAAGATTCTTTACGGCGAGTTGCGGAAATATTTGGGAGACGTGCTGCGTGAATTGGCAATGCACAAAGAGAGCAAAATCCACGAAGGACATCTGCGAGGCGACCATGTTCACATGCTGATATCAATTCCGCCAAAATATGCTGTCTCCCAAATCGTCGGTTATCTGAAGGGGAAAAGCGCAATCCACGTTGCTCGCCAATATATGGGAAGGCAGAAGAATTTCACCGGTCTTCACTTTTGGGCAAGAGGTTACTACGTCTCTACAGCCGGTCACGATGAAGAGGTGATCCGGCAATACATCAAAAGACACGAAGAAATCGACAAAAAACTCGACCAGCTAGGTTTGTTCAAATAGCAGCCACCTTCAGGTGGCCCCCGATTTCATTTACCGCTTTGAGCGGTTCACAAATTCAAGCCTCCGGCTTTGCCGGAGGTCATGACGTGTGCCCGGCATGGGCAGCGGCTTGGGGGTTAAAGTCGTGTCCTTCCGGCAGGCGTGCTTAACACGCGGGGCCGGGATGTTATAAGGTAGCGCCATCCCATTTGGATTATATAAGGAGGATGGCGATGGAAACCACTTCGAGGAACCCTGTCCCATACAGCAGCCACTCCCAGCCCGACCTCGTCGAGGTCGAACGCCGGTTTGCCGAGTGGCGCCNGCAGCGCGGCAAGAAGCGNGCCCTGATCCCGCAGGAGTTGTGGGAGGCTGCGGTACAGCAATGCAGAGGGCATTCTGTTTCCGAGGTATGCCGCAGNCTGAGGCTTTCCTTCACAGANCTCAAGAAGCGTCTCTCCTCTGATCATGCCACTCCGGAGCTGATCCAGCTGGACACCACCTGCCTCTTCGGCCAATGGGTCGTCGAGTGCGAACGCGCGGATGGCAGCAGGCTGAGGCTCTCGGGCACCGGTCAACCGCCCGATCCTGAAAGCATTTTCGGGCAGTTTCTCTCATGATCCAGATCACTGCCCACATGCGGATCCTGCTGGCAGTGGACCCGGTGGATTTCCGCAAGGGCATCGACGGGTTGGTGGCAGTATGCCGGCAGAAGCTGGCCGTGGATCCATTTAGCGGCGCCCTTTTCATCTTTACCAACAAGTCCCGTCAGGCCCTGCGCATCCTGGTTTATGATGGCCAGGGATTTTGGTTGTGCCATAAACGCTTGTCTCGGGGTCGTTTCTTGTGGAAGTTCGGCCCAGGGACCATCCGTGATCTGGCGGCTGCTCAACTACAGCAGCTTTTGTGGAACGCCGATCCGTTCAAAAAAATCCCGGAGGATTTTCGGCGGATAGAAAAAAATCGACCCATCCCTCAAAAAAGTACTGGCCACAAAAAACCTTCTTTGCTATAAGCAGGCAACCTTTACCAAGAGGAGGATTACAGAGGTTGCTCATTTGTGGTCGAGACTTCACGCCAACCGATCTGGATTGGATCCGCCGTCAAGTTACCAGCGTGCCGGGATTGAACCGTGCACAGCTCTCACGCATGTTCTGCGAATGGGCCGAGTGGCGAAAGCCCGACGGCGGATTGAAGGACATGAGCTGCCGGGTGGCCCTGCTGCGCCTTTACCGGGCCGGTGTCATCCCGCTTCCAGCACCAAGGAAAAGGCGCGTCGTGCCCAAGCGGATCCAACACACCCTGACAGGAGAACCCCAATCCCCGATCGAGATCGGCCCCGGTCGCATAAGCCTTTCGATCGAGCCGGTCGACCGGAGATCATCCCCTCTTTGGAATGAGCTGATCGACCGATACCATTACCTGGGCTATGCCCGCATGGGCGGGGCGCAGATGCGCTTTATGGTCTGGGCCGGACAGCATCTGGTTGCGCTTCTGGGTTTCTCGGCCGCCGCCTGGCGTGTCGCCCCGCGCGACGAGTTCATCGGCTGGAGCGACGATCAGCGTATAGAGAATCTGCACCGGGTGATCGACAACAGCCGCTTCCTCATTTTGCCCTGGGTAAAATCTTTCAATCTTGCCTCGCAGATCCTTGCACGCACGGCGCGGATGCTCCCCGATTGTTGGGAAGAGCGCTACCGTTACCGGCCTTCCCTGCTCGAGACCTTCGTCGAAAAGCAGCGTTTCACCGGCGCCTCGTACAAGGCCGCCAACTGGGTCTGCGTGGGGCAGACGCAGGGGCGGGGCAAGTGGGACCGGCAAAAGGCCTGTGACAAACCGGTCAAGACCATCTGGCTCTATCCGCTCGAGCGCCGGTTCAGGGAGGTCTTGTGCCGATGAAAAAATCACCCAAAAAGCTGGTGATATCCGCCGGCGAGTTCGAAGCGCTCCAGGACCGTATCAAAGAACGGAACCTGACCGACTCGGACTACGACGTGCTCCTGGGGCTTGCCGAGGCAGTGGCGCGCCTGCGGGAGGTCCTTGCAGAGAAAGAAACCTCCATCGGCCGGCTGTGCAAATACCTGCTGGGGGCCCCGACCGAGACAGCCCGAAACATCCTCAAGGATAAAACCGAACCAGTCCGGAAAAAAGGCGCCAAACCAAAACCCCAGGGGCACGGGAAAAACGGCGCAGGCCAGTACACCGGCGCTGCCAGGGTGCGCATCGAACACCCCGTTCTGAACTCGGGGGACCCCTGCCCAAGCTGTGAGAAGGGTAAACTATACGAGCTGGCCATGCCGTCGGTCTTTGTTCATATCGTTGGAACAGCCCCTCTCAAAGCCACCGTTTATGAACGAATCCGCTTACGCTGCAATCTGTGCGGAGATATCTTCACCCCTGAGCTGCCCGAAGGGATATCCGAGCAAAAATACGACGATTCCGCTACGCCCATGCTGGCGATATTGAAGTATGGCTGCGGCATGCCCTTCAACCGGATCGAGACCCTTCAAAGGAATCTCGGCCAACCTCTGCCCGCCTCCACCCAGTGGGATATCCTCGATACCGCAGCCGTAGCTCTGGCCCCGGTCATGGATGCCATGGTCTCATTCGCCGCGCAGGGCACGCTGCTCCACAATGATGACACCTCCGCGAAGGTGCTCGCTTTCCTCGAAGAGCAGGATCCGGACAGCAAACGCAAAGGGATCTTCACCACAGGGATGGTCACCGAATCCGAGGGCCATCAGGTCGCCATGTTCATGACCGGCAGGCAGCATGCCGGGGAAAATCTGCACGACCTGTTGAAACGCCGGGCAACGGGGCTGCCGCCACCGATTCAGATGTGCGATGCCCTGAGCCGGAACGTATCCAAGGACTTTCAGACGATCCTGGCCAACTGCCTCGCCCATGCCCGCAGGAAGTTCGTGGAGTTGGTCGATCGATTCCCGGACGACTGCGCCCATGTGATCAACGAGCTGGCAACGGTCTATATGCATGAGGCGATCGCCAGAACCGAAAAGATGTCCCCGGACGATCGACTGGTTTACCATCGGCTCAACACTGAGCCCGTCATGACAGCTCTCGAGGCGTGGTGCCATCAGCAATTTGCGGAGAAGACCGTGGAGCCCAACTCCGGCTTGGGGAAGGCGATCACCTACCTCCTCAAACACTGGAAGGAACTGACCTGTTTTCTCAGGGTGCCTGGAGCCCCGCTGGACAACAATATCTGCGAAAGAGCCCTGAAGTTCGCCATCCTACACCGGAAAAACTCCCTCTTCTACAAGACCCAGCGCGGCGCCTATGTCGGGGATCTCTTCATGAGCCTCATCCACACCTGTCAACTCTCAGGCGTCAACCCGCTCGACTACCTCACATGGCTCCTGAAGAACACCAAAGCCCTGCAGACCTCCCCGCACACCTTCATGCCGTGGCATTACCAGGATCAAAACCTCTAACACCATCCCGGCCGGAGGCCCCTTGGGGTCTCCCGGCCTCCGCTTCATCCTCGCACGCTAAAAAATTTTACATGCCGAAAATTTATTGACCTCTGCACGCCCGCCGAAAGGACACGAAGAAATCGACAAAAAACTCGACCAGCTAGGTTTGTTCAAATAGCAGCCACCTTCAGGTGGCCCCCGATTTCATTTACCGCTTTGAGCGGTTCACAAATTCAAGCCTCCGGCTTTGCCGGAGGTCATGACGTGTGCCCGGCATGGGCAGCGGCTTGGGGGTTAAAGTCCCCTGCAGGTCCTGATGGTGGAAACTGCTAGCTGAGGGCAAGGGCGTCCATCGCGAGGTGGGGTCTGGAGGAAGCCTAAAGCAAAACTCTGATCTGAGGGAAACGAACCGCATATAAGGCTGCGATATCTGGGTAAGCTCACGTGACAGAGCGAAGCCCGTAACCATCAAAAGGTAGCGTAGTAAATGCGGCAGATGTGGAGTGGAGGCCGCTGTTCTTACCCGGGGAGGTCTGCAGGTCTGTCGGTACAGACTATGAGGTCCCGTAAGGGTCTCAGAAGGACCTGTAGAAGTCAGCAGAGGCCATATTAGGACGGTGGACTCGTCTGAAGGGCCGAACATGTAGCCAGAGGTCTGGATCTTAGGATTCATTGTCATGGTGCCGCAGCAACTCCAGTTTCAATGGGACCGATCCTCAAACTCCAAAGGTGAAGCCGGCGGAGAGAGTGCATCGGTGTGTCAAATGACAGAGGCATCCGAGACACCTAGACCCGCTAACCCTAGGCTGATGGAGGAAGTGGTCCAAAGGGAGAACCTCATAAAAGCACTAAAAAGAGTGCAGGCGAACAAAGGAAGTCCCGGTATAGACGGAATGACAGTGGATGAGGTTAAGGATTACCTGAAAATCCACTGGCCTCAACTCAGAGAACAACTGCTGGGGGATGAATATAAGCCTCAACCAGTTAAGCAAGTGATGATACCAAAACCTGGTGGAGGCATCCGACATCTTGGAATACCAATAGTAATAGATCGGTTTATCCAACAGGCGCTTTTACAGGTTCTCATGCCAGTATACGATCCCACGTTCTCAGACCATAGCTATGGCTTCAGGCCCGCTCGAAACGCCCATCAGGCTGTTAGACAGGCCAAAGAGTATATCGAAGCTGGGCACGGTTGGGTCGTGGATTTGGACTTGGAAAAGTTTTTCGACCGGATCAACCATGATATTCTTATGGAAAGAATTTCAAGGCGGATCGGCGACAAACGTATTTTACGACTGATCCGGCGCTATTTGCAGGCAGGCATCATGTCCCATGGAGTTGTACTGGAGCGTTATGAAGGTACTCCTCAGGGCGGCCCTTTATCGCCCCTTCTCAGTAATATCCTTTTGGATGAAATGGATAAGGAACTGGAAAGGAGGGGCCATGCCTTCTGCCGTTATGCGGATGACTGCAACATTTACGTCCATTCCGAACGGGCAGGGAAAAGGGTGCTGGGCTCTATCGAAAGATTTTTGAGCAAGAGATTGAAGCTCAAGGTCAACCGTAATAAAACGGCTGTGGCCAGGCCCCAAGAGCGGAAGTTTCTTGGGTTCAGCTTTACATCGGGCCGGAAACTTAAGATAAAGCTCTCAGAAAAAGCTCTCAAAAACGCCAAATATCGGATCAAACGGATTACGCGCAGATCCAGAGGGGTCAACCTGCAGCAAATTATCAAAGAGCTGAATGTGTTTACCCGTGGATGGGTCGGCTATTATCGACTCATTGAGACGCCAACTGTTCTGAGGGATTTGGACAGCTGGATACGCCGCAGACTCCGCTGTTTCGTAATGAAGAAGTGGATCAACAACTGCCACACCAGGTACAAAGGCCTGCTGGCGCTTGGCGTCAGTGACCGGAATGCCAAACCGGTAGCCGGGTCCCGAAAGGGCCCGTGGGTAATGTCCAATATGAAACCGGTCCAGGTGGGCATGCCGAATCACTTTTTTGCTAAAAGAGGTCTACAACCATTACTCAATCAGTATAACAGGTTGGTTACCGCTATATGAACCGCCGTGTACGGACCCGTACGCACGGTGGTGTGGGAGGGCGAAGGCCGTGAGGCCTTCCCCTATCCCGATTCACACATTTCTTCCTGCATGAGGATGCAATAATCTAGTTTTGACAAACGACCGCTCATGGAAAATGATTATGACAGTCAAATTAGGGAGGATCTACCGTTGAGCCTTTTTTGGGGTAAACTGAAACGCGACGAAAATTCCAACAAAGTGCTCGAGAGACTGTCTCTGCGCGATCACTGCATAGATGTTGCCATGGTTTTCAGGCAGCTCTGCAGACTGCCATCGATCCGCCGCACTTTGGATTATGCCGCAGGGATAGATTTCAGCGAAAGGCAGCTGGATCGACTTGCGGTGTTCGCGCTTGCCCACGATCTTGGAAAATGCAACTGGGGATTTCAAGTGAAGCAGGATTTGGCTGAGCGTATCACGGCGGGCCACGTCAAGGAAACACTGCCGCTTTTTTTTCACCCAGCCATCGCTGAAAAATTCTTTAGTGCTTTCCAGTGCGATCGGTTGATTCGCTGGGTCGACAAATCTGAGTCAGTGTTCCGGCTTTTTTTAGCCGCGATTTCCCATCACGGTCGCCCTGCTTTTACAATGGAGGACGGGAACGGCCTTTTTGCTCAAACGGCAAGCAAGTTCTGGATGCCAAACAAAGGCCTTGATCCGATGACTGGTCTGAGAGAACTGCTCGAGGCTGCACATAGCGCTTTCCCGGACGCCTTCGACGGTGCATCCGACCCGATTCCAATCACGGAAAGCCTGCAGCACCGTTTCGCGGGCCTGATTATGCTGGCCGATTGGCTTGGATCCCATAGCGAAGGATTTTTTCCGTTTTGCCACACGGGGAACCGCGTTGATTGGTCCCGGCTCCGCGCCCGCCAGGCGGTGAAAGAAGTCGGGCTCGATATCAGCACCCACCTTAAGCGCCTCGCTGGCGAGGTTCCCGATTTCTCTGCGCTCTTCGGCTTTCCGCCTTATCCTCTGCAGTCGCGGTTGTCCCGAACAGAGGGGCCTCTTCTTATAGCAGAATCCGACACCGGCTCCGGAAAGACCGAGGCTGCTCTCATCCATTTTCTGTCCTTGTTTGCGGCCGGCCTGGTGGATAGCCTTTATTTCGCATTGCCAACGCGGGTAGCTGCCCGGGAGCTTTACGAACGTGTTCTCAAGACCATGCGCGCCGCCTTCGGAAGTGGCTGTCCACCCGTTCTGCTGGCTGTGCCTGGTTACGCGCGGATTGACGGCGAACCTTTATATGCGCTGCCATCCGAGGAGCGGCTCTTCTTCGAACCTAAAGACTATCGTCCCCTCCGTCAATGGGCTGCTGAACGGCCTAAGCGGTTCCTATCAGCGACGGTAGCGGTCGGAACGATCGATCAAGCGCTTCTTTCAGCGATTCGCGTCGGCCATGCCCACCTTCGCAGGGCCTGTCTCGACCGTTCTCTTCTTGTAATAGATGAAGTGCACAGCTCTGATGTCTATATGCGGGCCTTGTCTCGGCGTATGCTCAGTGAGCATCTGAGTGTAGGTGGACGGGCCTTGCTTCTATCAGCGACCCTTGGCAGTGTTGCAAGAGAGGCGTATCTGAATCTCGAAGAACGCTCCGGATGCACCTCCTACGAAGAGGCTTCTGCGTTGCCCTACCCGGCGCTTTCTGCGCTGGGTTCCGGGACGGAAAGCGTTCCGAACCCAGGCAGTCGGCCCAAAAAGGTGACGGTCGAGCCGCTTCCGGTTATGGAAAGCCCGGATTCCGTGCTGGATCGAATGGAGCGCGCGGTGTCAGAGGGGATGCGCGTCATGGTGGTTCTCAATACCGTTCAAAGGGCAATCGACCTCTGCCGCGCGGCCGAGCGCCGGCCTTTGCTCAGGCATGTTCTTTTCTCCTGCAACGGTGCCTTGTGCCCGCACCACGGGCGCTTTGCGCGGCCGGACCGCGAGATCCTGGACAAGGAAGTCAGCCGTCGGCTCGGAAAAGGTTCCCTAGCGGGTCCCCTCCTTCTGATTGGCACCCAGACCCTCGAGCAAAGCCTGGACATCGACACGGATTGGCTGGTGACGGACCTCTGTCCCATGGATGTTCTGCTTCAGAGAATTGGTCGACTGCACCGCCATGACCGCGGCAAGCGGGCTGCGCCGGTCTGCTCGATTTTAATGCCGGCCACGCCGGACTTGAGCCTCTATCTGCGCGAAGACGGCGAGGTCCGGTTCAGCGCTCCGGCCGGCTTGGGGGCTGTTTACGAGGATATGCGGATCCTACAGCTCACTCTTGACCTCGTCGCTGGCGGGCCAGTTTTCGACCTTCCGCGCGACAACCGGCAATTGGTAGAGGCTGCGACTCATCCCGACAGGATGCTCACGCTCCAGGGAGAATCTTGGCTGAAGCATGGCCAGCATATCGAAGGAAAGGTTCAGGCTATGCTCATGGCTGCCGGAGGTGCTGTAATACCCCGCGCGCATTTCGGCGATTTTTCCTTTCCGTCCTCTCTGGACACGCGTCTTGTAACTCGGCTTGGGCTCGATGACCGCCGTTTGTCTCTTGGCCGTGTTTACATGGGCCCATTCGGCAGGGAAATTGATGAGATTGACATCCCAGGGCACCTGGGTCGTGGAATTCAGCAAGAAGAAGCGGATTTGATCGAGGTTTCGTCCGAGGGTCTCCTCATCCAGGTGGGACGCTACACTTATCGCTATTCACGTTTTGGATTGGAGAAGATCGATGAATGTGTTGACGGATGAAGTATTTAAAGCGGCGACTTCGGAAGGATCTGCCCGGCTAAGCCTGCCGGGGCTTTTGGAGTCTCTGGGGCAGGATCGAGCCGCGTCCTTGGGTGGGATCCAGCGGCACCAGGTGGATATTTTTCACATCTTTCTTTGCTACCTGGCGGGCTCTGTGCTCGCGCGGGCCAGTCGGGACTCGCCGACTCAGACGGCCGCCTTCTGGCGCGAAGGCTTGCGGTCCCTGGTTGACAAGGATGACGACTGCGCATGGGAACTGGTGGTTGAAGATCCGACCAAATCAGCGTTCATGCAGCCACCGGTCTCGAAGCAGCGGGTTTTCGAAACAGACTACAAGCACAAGTCGGACACTCTTGACGCGTTGGATGTGCTCCAGACGGCAAAGAATCATGACATCAAAACGGCGCGTGCGCATTGGGGGGATGAGGAAGCTTGGGTTTTTGCCCTGATCTCGCACCAGAACAGCTCAGGGTTCCTAGGGCAGGGGAATTACGGCATCGCGCGCATGAACGGCGGTTTCGGTAGCCGAGTATGCGTCGGATGGCAGGAAAACCGGCGTCCCGGCAGGCGTTTTCAAAGAGACGTCAGAATCCTCATGGCACATAGGAAAAACCTACTGAAGGAGCCTTACCCTTATATCGATCGAGGTTTGACTTGCCTTTGGACCGAGCCATGGGACGGGGTTGAGAGCCTCCCGCTCTCAAAGCTCGACCCTTTCTTTATCGAGGTCGCCAGGAGAGTGAGGCTATTGGATCGAAATGGCCCATCGGTTTTCAGCGCTACGTCGAAGACAAGCAGGGTTTCGGCAAAAGATTCAAAAGGAAATATCGGCGACCCCTGGACACCTGTCAAAGAATCCGACTCATCGGCTCTGACCCCATCTGCCAGCGGATTCACGCCCGAGCTTTTACGGAATCTGATCTTCCGTGATAACTACCTGCTATCCCCCATCCAGACCCCGGCTTCGGATGAGGGGGCCGGCTGGTTTTGTGCTTCGGTGCTTGTGCGCGGGCAGGGGACCACGGACGGGTTTCATGAAGCCGCTATTCGAATACCCGCTCGTGCCAGAGCGTTTCTGTTCGGAGGAGGCAAGCCCATTGATCAATTGGCGGAATGGTCCAAACTGGGGCTCGATATGGCAGGCGATATCCGAAACAGATGCCTCAGACCCTCGCTCTACTCGCTGATGGAAGGCGGACCAGACAAGGTAGATTTCGGCAAACGCGAAATCACTGCTTGGGTGGATTCACAGGCTCGCCTTTTTTCCCGTGCCTGGCAGCCGCGCTATTTCAAATGGCTCTGGTCTACCCTGGATGCTGAAGATACCGTGGCCGCCCTGCGACCATGGCTCCTCGAGCTAAAGCACCTTTCGCAGGCACTTCTTGAAAAGGCATTTCGCATTTGCCCGGCCAGAAGCGGACGAGGATATCGTGCCATCTCCCGAGCCAATGCCGTCTTTTTCGGCGGACTCAACAAAAACTTTGCCGATTATATGGAGGAACGGAAATGACGGAAAAGAAGAATCGCTCGCCGGCTGTGCATGTGCCGGAATTGGCGGCCATCCTCAAGGCAGAGCACTTCCCCACCGGGGAGCGGGCCGCGCTGAAACGGATGGCATTGGACGGACCTGCGCCTCTGGCCTTCCACCGGTTTATGCTGCGGCACATTGATCCTCCGTGGCATGCGGATGTGCTTATTCCGGCATGGCGGGCGCTGCTCTGTGCGCTGGCGATCCAAAGGGACGGAGGCTTTGACCCTTCAAGACCCTTGGGACAAACCTTGGCTGAGGCTGACTTTTCCGAACATCGACTCGAAAGACTTCTGGCTGCCGGTGGAGGAACTCTCCGCAGCCTAGCCCTTCGCGCCGCTCGCCAGATAGCGGCCAAAGGGATCGCGGCGGACTGGAGACAATTGGCCGAACTGCTTTTCAGTCGTGATCCGGAAATTCGCGAAAGCGTCAACCGGCGCATAGCCCGAGACTTTTACCGAACCCTGCAATCCTAAAACCGGGAGGAATGAAATGTTCTTGCAGATTCACACCCTAACGTCCTATGCCCCAGCACTACTCAACCGCGACGACGCCGGCCTCGCAAAGCGCATCCCGTTCGGGAACGCGGAGCGTATGCGCGTTTCCTCCCAGTGTCTCAAAAAACACTGGCGTGACGAACTTCACCGTAGACTCGATCTCCCGAAAGGCATCCGGTCCAGAATGTTTTTCGAAAGGGAGGTCTGGCGCAGAGCGGTAACCGCCGGCGTTGATGAAGAGACGGCAATGAAACTCGTAACAGCCCTGATGAAGGCTCTGATCACCGCCAAAGATGGAAAAGCCAAACAGACAGACGGCAACCCGCTGCATCTGAAACAGCCGGTGCTCTTCGGAAAACCGGAGGCGGACTACCTGGTAAGCCTGGTCACCGATTGCGCAGGGTCTGGAAAAGACCCGGACAAGGAACTAAAAGAGAGACTAAAGGCTGAGAAATACAATTTGCGCGCATTGATGAAATCGGCTGGACAGGATGATCTTGTAGCCGGGATCGAAGGGGCCCTGTTCGGCCGCTTTGTGACATCCGACATCCTGGCGCGTGTTGACGCCTCGGTTCATGTGGCTCACGCCTTCACGGTGCATCCGCTCCAAACGGAAGTGGACTACTTCACGGTCGTCGATGATTTGAAGGAAGAACTTGAGCATGCCGGCGCCGCCCATGCAGGTGATATGGAGCTCGGAGCAGGGGTGTTCTACGGATACGTTGTCGTAGACGTGCCGCTCCTGATTTCAAACCTCTGCGGCTGCGACCGCTCAGCATGGAAAGCACAGCCCCAGGAGACTGTAAAAGACGGCAAAGATGTGCTCGAGCGCCTTATCAACGCCATCGCTACAGTCAGTCCCGGCGCAAAGCTGGGCTCGACCGCTCCTTACGCCAGGGCAGCCCTGGTGTTGCTGGAATGCGGTGAATACCAGCCGCGGACCCTAGCCAATGCCTACCTTGAAGCGCTTCTGCCTAAGGGGGACATCATGCAGACGGCTGTGGATAGGTTGGGAGTTCATCTCAGTGAACTGGACGGCATGTACGGCCGAAACGAAGAGCGTTTTATAGCATCCACCAAAGCGACTTCGGCTTTCCAGGAAGCTCTAAGGGGAACTCTAGCCCAATCTGTAGAAGGGTCTCTCGGCGCCCTGTGGAGAGAGGAATAATGAAAGGTCTTATTCTGCGTTTCGATGCTCCTTTGATGAGTTTCGGCGGTGTGAAGGTCGACCAGAACAACCCTACAGAACGGTTTCCCGGCCTTTCCATGATGGCTGGGATGTTTGCCAACGCGTTCGGCTGGACTCACAAGGATACGGAGAAGATCCAGCAACTACAGGGGAGGCTCATCTGCGCCTCGCGCTGGGATATCGAGCCGACTCTCATCCTGGACTATCAGACCGTTGATCTCAATCAACCAAAGATGAAATCTCCGGGCTGGACCACTTGGGGAGTTCCCGAGCATCGCGAAGGGGGCCCGGACGCAAAATTTGGAACGCACCAGAGGTACCGTTTTTATCTGGCCAACGGTGTGTTGACTTTAGTCATCGCCTTACCTGATGAAAGTTTCCCGGACATCTTAGCTGTTGAAAAGGCCTTGGATCGGCCGGCGCGGCCGCTGTTCATAGGCCGCAAAACATGCTTGCCTTCGTCGCCCATTTTAGTGGGGCGGATCGAGGGCGAAAACGTTCTTGACATGCTGCAACAGATTCCCCGGGCATGTCGACAGGCTTCATCAAATAAGGAAATCATGC
This sequence comes from uncultured Desulfatiglans sp., assembly GCA_900498135.1. NCBI lineage: Bacteria > Pseudomonadati > Thermodesulfobacteriota > Desulfobacteria > Desulfatiglandales > Desulfatiglandaceae > Desulfatiglans > uncultured Desulfatiglans sp. Next base: position 4,239,846 of record LR026961.1, on the reverse strand, counting down.
CCGCCTGTTGGCCGGCCGACCTCGGCAATAAAAGGGCTGGACACGCCCGGGAGGTTTTTGACCTGCGGGACTGGAAAAGTCAACTTCACCGAGGCAGCCGTTCCATAGCAGAAGGTTTGATCGAGGAGGCATCTCAATGTTCATGATCGATATGCATCTTGATGCAGCCAAGTTGATGCGGTTTGCGCAAATGCAGGGCCACCCCCTGTCTTCGGACGAAGACTTCGGCTATATGTCGCATGCTTGGATGTTGGCTGCATTTGGCAGTTTGGCGCCTAAGCCTTTCAGGATTTTGGAGCGCCGCGACGGGCTCCATCTCCTTGGATACGCAGAGTATTCGGCGAGTGCGCTTTGTGAGCACGCGCGGCACTTTGCCGAACCCGCTGCATCTGAGGTTTGTCAGTGGGATGCGATAGCTTCTAAGAGCATGCCGGAGACTTGGGAAAAGGGAAGACGACTTGGATTCGAGGTCCGGGCGTGCCCGGTATCTCGTAAAGGAAAAGAAAGGGACGTGTTCCTCTCTGCTCTGGAACATGCCAAGGCACTTGGGGAAAGAGTGCCTCAAAGGGAAAAAGTCTACGCAGACTGGTTGGTCCAGAGAATGAAGGGCGCCACAAAACCGGGGGGAGATTTTATCGACCCGACAGGCAACTCGGAAGAACCTGTCGTTGAACTGCTTCCTGCCGGGATCTCAATTGTAGGGTTAAGAAGGATAAAGCTTCTTAGGAGCACAAAGGGCGCAAGTCCCAATCGGAGGAAATCCATCGAAAGACCGGATGTCCTGTTCTCAGGCGAGTTCCGGATCCGGCGGACTGAGGCATTCGTCAACCTTTTGAGACGAGGCATCGGGCGTCATCGTGCCTTCGGGTTTGGAATGCTTCTCCTGCGGCCTCCTGCGGAGCACCTGTCATAGGGAGTGGGGATGAGCAACGGCACCCTTTTACCTGGGCGACTGGGACTAGCCACCGCAAGGGTACCCTACGTGGACCGGCACGGTCTGGTAGGTCTTTCTCGTGGAAGGCTTTTCGTTGAAGACGGGACCCTTCGGTTCGTCTGTGCAAAGTCTGATGAACTGGATGCCGGGGATTACGCCATCCCCTGTCAAAACATTTCAATGATCCTCCTGGGTCCCGGTTCAACAGTCAGCCATGATGCCCTCAGATTGCTTGCACGGCACGGGGTTCTATTGGCAGCGGTCGGCGAAGGATGGGTCAAGTATTATACGGCACCTCCGATGGGGCAGGGCCGCAGCAATGTGGCTCGTGCCCACGCGCTTCTCTGGGCAAATGAAAAAAAGCGGATCGGAGTTGCGAAGAACATGTACGCCATTCGTTTCTCCATGATCAATCGTCACCAGGATATCAACGTTTTGAGGGGTATCGAAGGTAGCCGAATGAAAACGGCCTACAAACTCCTGGCGGACCGGCACGATATTCCATGGAATGGAAGACGCTACGACCGGTCGGATCCCACCGCTGCTGATATACCAAACCAGGCCATCAATCATGCTGCAACCTTTGTGGAGTGCGCCGCAGATATAGCCGTGGCGGCCGTCGGGGCCCTGCCCCCGCTCGGCTTTATCCACGAGGATTCGAGCAATGCCTTCACCCTGGACATAGCCGACCTTTACAGGACCGAACTTACCATCCCGCTGGCTTTTCGATGTGCGCATCAGATATTGAACGACCCAAGGGCTGTTCTTGAACGGCTGATTCGCCAGGAAGCATCAAAAGAGTTTAGGCGCTTTAAACTGGTTCCAAAGATGATCGACCGTATTAAGGATTTGCTGCATGGCAATGACGGTGGTGGTGACGCGTAACGTGAGGGACAGGATCCGGGGATTTCTGTCGTCCACTATGCTTGAACTCGCGCCAGGCGTATATACGGCGCCCAGAATCTCCCCCGCTGTGCGAGATAGAATTTGGGATGTTCTGAGAGACTGGTATTTATATGAAAATGATGCATCGATCGTGATGCTCTGGGCGGACAATACGTCCGCCGGGGGGCAGGCGATTCGAATCTTAGGGTCTCCTCCGATCGAACTGGTCGAAATAGACGGTTTGATCGTGTCCCGCCGACAAGGTTCTTTGACAACATGAACCTTATAGAAACGCTTTATTAAACGGTTCTATCGAGGTTTTTAGGCTTGAAAAAAACTCCTTCAAGAGCCCTCAACCTTTTTGAATGCTGTTCGCTGGAACGGGAATTTTTAGAGCGAAATCCTTAAAGTATAATCATTTTAATTTGTTACTCGCAAGAGTTTCCCCCGCGCATGCGGGGATCGACCCCCGGTTGACGCGGGGATCTCCGCCACACCCTAGTTTCCCCCGCGCATGCGGGGATCGACCTATGACATCACTTGAACATGCGGGGGAGCAACCGTTTCCCCCGCGCATGCGGGGATCGACCCCACTTAACCCTAAGAGGAGGAACGCAAATGGAGTTTCCCCCGCGCATGCGGGGATCGACCCTGACCGAATATGCTGATCGAGCGCCACACTTAGTTTCCCCCGCGCATGCGGGGATCGACCCGTGGACGCTCGAAACCACCAAAGAGCGGCGCGGTTTCCCCCGCGCATGCGGGGATCGACCCTGATCGACCAGGTGTGCCCGTACCTGGACACCGTTTCCCCCGCGCATGCGGGGATCGACCGTTTATAGATATAAAATTGTTCAATCCGCTTGCGTTTCCCCCGCGCATGCGGGGATCGACCTATAAAGTATCTTTGCTGAAGATAAATAACTTAGTTTCCCCCGCGCATGCGGGGATCGACCTGCCGGATGCCTCGTGACCCAGAACAAAGAGACGTTTCCCCCGCGCATGCGGGGATCGACCGCGCTGCTCAAAATTTCGCGGCGGGAGACCAGAGTTTCCCCCGCGCATGCGGGGATCGACCCGAACTGATCAAGGCGATGGACAATGAGGTCTTGTTTCCCCCGCGCATGCGGGGATCGACCCGGGCTGCAAAGGCTCAGTCCATCGCGCAAATCGTTTCCCCCGCGCATGCGGGGATCGACCCTACCCCGAAGAGGGCACGACTCATCTTTCGATGTTTCCCCCGCGCATGCGGGGATCGACCCGAAGCCAACCGCAGCATCAACACCCTGACCAAGTTTCCCCCGCGCATGCGGGGATCGACCCGTAGTGACGGTAAATTTCGGCGTAAGCGTCGGAGGTACCCACCTGTCCGGGATATTTGATTCGGTGTAGGATTCGATCAGAGTGGGAAACCGGAGCGTTGATGTTGTTTAAAATTTGAGATTGGCGGCAGTGAGCCGGATGGGAGGTTATACCTTTGTGGAAGCACCCTGGCAGGCATCCGCTTTTTGCAACGGATGCCACTGATCCGGGAGAAGTTCTCGGAGCCTGTTGACCGGATGGCGCATGATGCGGCGGAGCATATCGTCGAAGTACTCCCAGGGGTTGATATCGCGGGCCTTGCAGGACTGGATCAGACTCAAGAACAGCGCCGTGGCACGAGCCCCGCGTTCACTCCCAGCAAAGAGCCAGTTCTTTCGTCCCAAGCAGAGAGGACGAATGGCATTTTCCGCCGTGTTGTTGTCGGGTTTGAGCCACCCGTTTTCGAGGTATCGCTTCAGGGCGGCTCTCTGGTTCAGGGTGTAGTCAATGGCCTTTCGCAGGGGCTCCGAAGGAATGGTCGCCGTCTTGAGTTCCTCGAGCCGGGCGAAGATCCCCTCGATGACCGGCGCAGCATGAATCCGCCTCACACTGGAACGCTCAACCGGGTCAAGATCAGTGCATTCTTTCTCGATTAGATATAGTTTGGCGATGCGGGCTATGATCTCTGTCGCTTTCTGCGGACGAGAGGATACCGCTTCATCGAACTTTCTGCGGGCATGAACCCAGCAGGCCACTTCGATGATCCCGTCTTGACGGAACAGTTCATCGTAGCCGCTGTAGGCGTCTGCATGCGCATAGCCCTGGTAGCCGGCCAGGAAATTCAAGGGCCTTTGCTTGCTTCGATCCAGAGAAAACTCGAAAACGACCAACGGNGGNTCNGGTCCGCCNCGGACATANACCCANAGCCGGGNCTTTTTNACCTTNCCGCTGCCCTTGACCTGNAGCGGAATGATGGAATCGTCCGTAAAGAGGACGTCGGTTTCGAGCACGGCCGCTCTGAGCACGTCCTCGAGGACCTTGACTGCCTCGTAAGTTTGCATGATCCAGCTGCTCTGGGTGGCCCGGGGGATGTCGACCCCCTCCCGTTCAAAGATCCCGTCCTGGCGGTAGAGCGGGAGATGATCCGCGAATTTGCTCACGATGATGTAGGAAAGGAGCCCTACATCGGCCTTGCACCGCTCGATCGGATGGTCGGGCATGGGGGCGGTCAGCACGCCCACGTCGGCTGTGCTGTCCGGGGAGACGTACTTGGGGCGTTTGTACACGTTGACGATCAGCTTGCCGGGACGGTACTCCAGCTTCTCTGAAACCTCGAACCCGATCTGCTTGAGGGGCTCGCCCGTTTCGGGACAGATCTTTTTCTCTTCGGGGATGTCCAGGAGGATCTCGACCCGTTCGAGGTGCTCAGGGATCGGCAGCCGGCCCGGATGGTTCCGTTTGGAGGTCTTCGGTTTGGCTTTCTGGGGCAGGCTGCTCTCGGGCAGTTCCACCAGGGGCTCACGGGCACAAGGCTGATCGGATACATCCATCAGCAGGGAATCGAACATGAGCTGATCGGGGTGGCTTTTTTCGGAACGCCGTCCATAGACCCGGCGGATGAGTTTCTCGACCTGATCCTGGAGCATACGCAGGGACAGTTCCCTGGAACGGAGCTGTTTGGTCAGTTCCTGGATCTGAAGCTCCTGCTTTTGGATGAGCGCGATGGTTTCTGGCAAGGTCGATACCATGTCACGATATAAAGCATAAAATAAATCATTTGTCAATATTTATCTTTGATAAACATAGCGTTTGCTTACTTTTTTTGGTGTAACCCCTTCAAGCAGGAGCATCAGTTGCCGGCGGTCAATCCGCCCGTCTAAGGCGGCCCGCTGGGGGAGGCTGAAACGCCCCCGTTCGAGCCGTTTCATCCATATGGCCAGGCCGTCACCCTCAAAATAGAGAATCTTGACCATGGTGCGCCGGCGGTTACAGAAGACAAACAGAGACCCTGAAAGGGGATCGGCTCGGAGCTCGGAGCGGATCAAACCGCACAGTCCGTCAAAAGACCGGCGCATGTCGCAGGCAGACCGGTACAGATAAATATGGGTGACAGCGCTCAGGGCAAGCATGCGCCCTGANCGATTCTGGTAAGAGTTTCGATGATCGAAAGGAGNGTNGGCGGGTNGAACCCTTGGGGCACTTCAACCCANAGCTGGTCTCCCACATGGATCCGGATCGGAGTGTTCCCTTCATCCTTGGCGGGAAACAGCTCAATGAATGCTCCGGGTTTCTGTTGGTGGCGGATGCCGGCTTTCAAGCGGCGGCGCCAGGCATAAAACTGATAGATGCTGATTTTACGCTCGGAGCAGAAGGCCTTGATGGTCTGCCCACTCGCAGCCTGGGCCTGCATGATCCCGCTCCAATGCACCCGGCGATCTACTTGTGTCACGGGGAATCCTCCTCTGTATCTGATATGGCGGCGCTTCAGCCGCACGGTTCAGAAACGGAGGATACCCCAGATCTGCTCGATCAGAAAGATGGGCTGGTCTGACGCTTACTTTTTAATGATCAAAAATTATTTTCCTCATAGACACAATTTTTTCTTGACAGCAGATATTGTGTAAATGTAAGGTGTTTAAAAAGTAAGACATTTAAATAAAGAAAGGCGGTGATGTTTTCATATTCACGAAAATCAAACAAACTCGGGCCTTTGAAATAATTGCATCGCAAATGCGTGACGCAATACTGGATGGAAGGCTAAAACCTGGAGATAAACTGCCCTCCGAGATTGAGATGGCTGAGAGCTTCGGTGTTGGTCGGCCCGCGATCCGGGAAGCTCTACGGGGTTTGGAAATCGCTGGGCTGGTTACTATACGGCAGGGCAGGGAAGGGGGTGCCTATGTGCAGGCTAACAACCTGGATCTGATCGCGAATCATTATTCCAACCTTCTGCGGTTTGGGCGGGTGACATTGCAGCATGTCACAGAAGCAAGGCTTTTCATAGAAACCCTGATGCTTGACTTGGTTATACTTAAAATTACTCCTGAAGATATAACCAAACTAAGACGGTGTATTGATGCTTCGGAGAAAGCGCTACGTTTAGGAAAAGCAGTAGAAAGGGCGGAGCATAACCTTAATTTCCATTGTATTTTGTCTACAATAACTGAAAATCCAATAATTATTTTGAATATATCAAGCATTATGGATTTGATGAGCTATTTCGTTCTACAAATTAAAACAACAAAAAAAATAAGTCTAAATACCATTGAGGCTCATACTCGTATTGTAGACTTTTTAGAAGCTGGAAATTTGGAAGAAGCCAAAGAGCAAAACGCATTACATATAAAAGATGTCAGCCAACGACTAAAAGATAAATATGAAAAATTGGTTGAGGAAGGAAGTATATCTAATAATCTATTGCCAACTTTTGAGGTGAATTTGAAATGATTAATGACATGAGAGATTTTTTGGAATTGCTGGACGGTCGCGGTGAACTGGTGCGGGTGAGTAAACCTGTTGAAGACGGCCATGAGATATTCAATGTCCTGTGGCATCTTTCCGAGCTTGGTGGTGGCCCGGCAGTGGTTTTTGAAAATGTGATGGGGGGCGATATCCCGGTTGTGGGCAATTTATTTGGCACATTAGACCGGTTCGCAATGGCCTGTGGCTTCGAGCCCGGTCAGTCCATCGACAAGTACCGCGATCTTTTTCTGGAAAAACTCGATCCCGCTGGCTGGAAAAAACCGGTTGAGGTGTCGGTGGGCGCCTGTCAGGAGGTGGTCCTTACAGGTGACGAGGTGGATCTTGGGAAGCTGCCTATAATGCAATGGCATCCTGACGATGGCGGTCCTTATATTACCATGCCGCTAGTGATTGCTGAAGATCCGAAATGGGGCGTCAATACAAGCATTTACCGCATGATGGTTCATAACAGGAATGAAACCGGGCTTATGTGCAACATCTTTCAGGATCAAGGTAAGTATCTGGCCAACGCCCGTAAGCGGGGGCTGGAAGAAATGCCGTGCGCGGTGGCCATCGGTTTGGATCCTGCGGTTTACGCCGCCGCGGTGACTAAAATCCCACTGCAGGCCAGCGAACTCGATTTTGCGTCAGCCTTGAGAGGCGGACGCCCCCTGGAAATGGTGAAGGCTAAGACAATCGATTTGATGGTGCCAGCGCAGGCGGAAATCGTGCTGGAAGGCCATGTTAGCACCATCGAGACCCGGCCCGAAGGCCCTTACGGTGAGTGGATGGGCTTCTTCGAGGAAGAGATGGTCTTACCGGTATTCAAAGTCAAGGCGATTACTCATCGAAAAGATCCGCTTTTTTTAACGACAATCGAGGGTCCCGAGATGGGCGATGCCGAGATCGTGCGAATGATCCCGCAGATCGCTTCCTTCAGCCAACAGGCCAAAAGTCGCGTCAGCGGGCTAGTGGATGCCTGGGTGCCACCTTCCAGCCGCAATTACATGGCTGTTCTCAGTATCAAAAAATACCATCCCGGCTGGGGGAAGACGGCTGTTTATCAGGCCTTCGGTATTCCTTTCGTGGCGGCGAGCGTAAATTTTGTCGTTATTGTGGATGATGATATCGACGTCCGTGACCCGGACCAGATAATCTGGGCATTGTCCACGCGGGTTGACCCTGTCCACGATGTCATTATCGCGCCGCCCACGGGGGGTTATGTGCTGAATCCCGCCGCTAGTCAGAGGGAGCGGCAATTCGCTGAGACTAAAGCTACCGACATAGTTATGGTTTCCAAAATCGGCATTGATGCGACGATAAAAACCCCAGCCGAGGGGCGGGAGCGCCCGGCAGCGCGGGTAGTGCGGCCACGTCGGGAAATGTATGAGCGCGTTTTGGATCAGTGGAAGAACTATGGCTTTGAGAAATGATCGTATGAATAGATCATTCAAAATAGGCCGCTGATAGGCGCAAATTCTGGCCGGATGGGTCCTGTTGTGGAAAGAATCAGCAGGAAGGTCCGCGGTTTAGAGGTAGTGTGCAGAATGAAAATCTCCGAGCTAGTAGAGAGAAATGCCCGAAGGAATCCGGGCCGTGAAGCGCTGGTTCAGGACGATGTCAGACTGACCTATGCCCAATTGGCTGAAAGGGTGATGCATATTGCTTCTTGTCTAGCAAACTTGGGTGTTGAAAAAGGTGACCGGATACTGGTGCAAATGGGAAATCTAATACCGTATGTGGAGCTGTATTTTGCAGCTCCGCTATTGGGGGCCATCCTGGTACCCCTCAATGTACGGCTCGCACCAGCTGAAATGCCGTATTTCATTGAGCATAGCAAAGCCTGCTGCTTGGTGGCAGACCTTGGCATTGCAGAAAAACTCACCGCGCAAATCTCGGATTGGGGGGCTGTGCAGGAGCGTGTTGTTGTTGGTGGGGATTTGGAGGGCTGGCGCCAGTACCATCTTTTGCAGGGGAGAGACGACTGGAAACCGCCGCCGTATGATCGCTGCGCTGAAAATGATGTAGCCTACATTTTTTACACGAGTGGCACGACAGGGCGGCCCAAAGGCGCCATGTGGAGCAACCGACAGGTCTGCGAGCATCTGATCACTTTGCAGCTCGATCTTCCGCTCAAACAGGACGATTGTTCTATTGTCGCAGTTAATCTTTCACACGGTGCATCAACGCTGCCAACTTTACACCAAACCTTTTTTGTTGGTGGGCGGGTAGAACTTTATCCTGGTCCTAAGTTCATACCAGAAGAATTTGCGGATAAGTGTATGGTGGGCAATGCAACCACAACGTTACTTGTTCCTACGATGCTTTCGAGGATGCTTCGCCTTGGGGGAAACAAGGGGGCTTGGTTCAAAAAATTCAAATACATCAAGTACGTGGCCGCCAAAATGTTGTCCGACGACCTTAATCGTGCCGTACAACTGCTAGGGATGCGCCTCACTCAGGGATATGGCTCCACGGAAACCGTGGGTGGCGTAACTTGTCTTTCGCCCTGGGACCATGACCCGAACCGCCCTGGTCTGGAGCAGAGACTAAGTTCGTCCGGCAAGGAATATTGCAATGTGAGGGTGGCTATTATGGGTGAGGACGGGCGACTACTTTCTGCCGGGGAAATAGGGGAGATTGTTGTGCGTGCAGATAAAACTTTTGAGGGTTACTGGCGTGACCCGGCCGCGACGGCTCGTGCCTATCGAGAAGGGTGGTTGCTCACAGGTGACTTGGGGCGGCTGGACGAAGAGGGCTATTTATACGTGGTGGATCGTATTTCAGACATGATTATAACCGGTGGAGAAAACGTCTATCCGCGCGAGGTCGAGGATGTTCTGGCAGATATGCAGGGCATTTTAGAATGCGCGATTGTCGGTGTTCCCGACCCGGAATGGGGAGAAGCGGTCTGGGCTTTCGTCGTCCCTGTTCCCGATTTTGAGGTTAATACTAGTGTCTGGGCGGATTTATGTTCGCAACGACTGGCTGGTTACAAGAGGCCAAAGCATTGGCAACTCTGTAATGAATTACCTAAAAACCACATGGGGAAGGTGCAAAAAACTTTGTTACGGGAAAATGCATTAAAATTTTTAGAAGACGAGGAGAGGTAACCAATGGCATACGCAGACATTAGGGAGTTCATTGAAAAGTTGAAAGCTGAAGGTGAATTGTGTGCTGTTACGGCTGAAGTGGATTGGAAACTCGAACTGTCTCATATCGCCAAACTCAATGAAGAGCAGCACGGGCCGGCCCTTTTGTTTCAAAACGTCAAAGGCTATGCCGGCATGCCAGTTTTCACCAGCGCTTTAGCCACCCCGGAGCGGTTGGCCTTGGCCTTGGGCTTGGAAAAGAACACATCCTTTATTGATATAGTCAAAACATGGGTGGCGCGGGTTCGTGAAAAAGTTCCAGTCAAAAGGGTGGAAGGAGGTCCCTGTAAAGAAAAAATTGTTAAGGGTGACGATATCGATCTATTTGCATTTCCCGTTCCGCAATACTACGAGGGCGACGGCGGGCGGTATATTGGTACTACTAATTGTATTATCTCCAGGGACCCAGACAGCGGTTGGGTCAATCTGGGTACCCATCGCATGCAAATCCTTGATAAAAAGCGCGCGGGCATATGGATGATTCCGGGCAAGCATGTGGAATTGCACCTGCAGAAGTACCGGGAACGGGGTGAAAAAATGCCTGTGGCTGTGGCTATTGGTGTGGATCCGGTGCTGTTTCTTTGCTCGAGCGGCCCGATGCCAGCCGAGGAAGATGAATACGAATTTGCCGGGGCTATCCGTCAGGCGCCCGTTGAGGTTTGTAGCGCCGAATTGTCGGATTTACCGGTACCGGCGGCAGCCGAAATGATTCTCGAAGGTTATGTAGACCCCAATGAACTGGCGCAAGAGGGGCCTTTCGGTGAGTATTCAGGCTATTATCAAGCCAGTTATCCAAAAAATTTTTTGGAGGTCGAATGCATCACCCATAGGATGAATCCGATCCATTGGGGCTGCACGACAGGCCGACCAGTCACAGATATCCACATGCTGATGGCATTGAATCGGACTGCCCAACTCTGGGCCGACATAGACCGCATGGGCATACCTGGGATCGTAGGAGTCTATTGTCCTCCTGAAACTGGGGGATATTACACGGCCATCGTAGCTGTCAGACAGACCTATCCCGGCCAGGCGCGGCAGGCAGCCATGGCAGTAGCCGCATCATCCGCCGGAGCCTATTCCACCAAACTTATCGTTGTTGTGGATGATGACATCGACCCTACTAACCTCTCGTTGGTATGGTGGGCTATCGGTATGCGCTATCAACCTGAGCGCGGCACTGATATTCTTCGGCGTGGCCGTGCTTCCCACGTCGATCCTTCCCTGCGTATGCAAGAGGGACAGGATTACACCTCGCGGATTATAATCGATGCAACAGTTCCTTTCGAATGGCCCAAAGATAAAAGCCCGCAGCTGATTCAATTGACGGAGAGCGTAAAAAATCAGGTTTTAAGAAGGTGGAACGAAATCTTTGCGGGATCTAAATGAGCAGGAAGGATCTATTTGGCCGTCCTTGTCCCACCTGAGGCAGTAACCTTTTTTACTTTCATGCAGGTGATAGCCTATTTCGGGGATATTGTATGGATTTTCATATACCTGATGAATTACGAGCGATACTGGAAACTGTGGTCAGGTTTGTTAAACGAGATCTCGAACCGATCAGCAGGCAGGTGGAAGAAAGTGACGAGATCCCGGAGGAAGTGGTCGAGACGATGAGGGCGCTCGGCCTCTTCGGCATCGCAATACCTGCAGAATATGGCGGCCTTGGAATCGGTGTGCTCGGTGAGAGCCTTGTCTACGAGGAATTGGGCAAGGTTAACTTTTGTTTTCGGACGAGGATTGGTACCAACAACGGGATAGGCAGCCAGGGATTAATCCTCGACGGCACCTCTGAGCAGAAAATGCGATACCTTCCGCGGTTGGCCTCGGGTGAGTGGACGGCATGCTTCGCCCTTACGGAACCCGAGGCCGGCTCGGATGCGGCTAATATTCAGACCAGAGCTGAAAGAAAAAACGGTCAATGGGTATTAAACGGTCGTAAACATTTTATTACCAACGGTGCTATAGCCGATTTGGCTACCGTTTTTGCAGTTACGGACAGACAAAAAGGGCCCAAGGGCGGCATCACGGCTTTTCTGGTGGAAAAGGGCTGCGACGGTTTTTCCGTAGGGACCACCGAACGTAAAATGGGAATGCGAGGCTGCCACACTTGTGAGCTTATCTTTGATAATTGTTGTTTGCCGCTGGAAAATGTTATCGGTGGGGAGCCGATGATCGGTAAGGGGTTTGTCACTGCGATGAAAACGCTGGACAAAGGACGGCTTACTATCAGTGCCTCGGCGCTCGGTAGCGCCCAAAAGCTACTGGATTTGTCTGTCGACTACGCCAAACAGCGAGTTCAATTCCGGAAGCCTATAAGTTCATTTCAATCCATCCAGAATATGCTGGCCGAGATGGCCACCCAAATCTATGCCGCACGGCAAATGCTCTACCATGCCGCCTGGCTCCGTGACAGCAAGGGGAGCGCGGTGGTAATGGAGGCCTCAATGGTCAAGCTGTTCTGTACCAACATGGCCAACCGGGTGGCGGATATGGCCATGCAGATCTTTGGTGGGATGGGTTACATGAAAGACTTTCCTGTTGAGCGTTATTACCGTGATTTACGGGTCACCCGCATCTATGAAGGGACGGATGAAATACAGCGGCTTGTTATAGCACGGCACTTGCTTAGAGATTAATAAAGGCTGGTATTTACACAACTTTCAGTTTGGAAAGCATTTCTTAATAGAGTGTTGAATAATCCGCGCCCAAAATTTCTAATTATAATTAATAAATGCCAATCCGAAATTGATCTCTCGGCACCTGACAATTTTGTAGCTCTGAATGGGAATTTTCTTTACCAGTTGTGCCAGTTCAGTCCCCTCACGGCGAGAGCCCTCGGTTTCTGCATGTTAAGGAAAATTTTTGCGTTTATGCAACAGATGGCGCCTGGGAAGTCACAGCATCACCAAGCGTAGGGACCGAAGTTGCCGGTTCGGGGGAAGGTCAATTTCGGATGTAAATCAGACAGAATTCGTAACGGATTTTTTTGTCAGGGAATCGAATGGAATCAGAAAAAGAATTGGCTGGATATGCCACAAAATTACGGTACCGGGATCTGCCCGATACGTCCGTCTCCGTTATCAAGAATATGGTTCTTACTGTGCTCGGAACTACTATTGCCGGCGCTGCCGAAGAAGGCTGCAAGGCGATGGTGGATCTAGTCAGGGAATGGGGCGGCAAAGAGGAGGCCACCATATTCGTCTATGGCGGAAAGGCGCCGGCGCATAATGTGGCGGCGGCCAACAGCGTCATGGCGCGGGCTCTCGATTTTTGTGACGCCATGAGCCCCGGAATACATTTAGGTTCGTCGGTGGTTCCGACTGCCTATGCGATTGCTGAGTTGATGGCGGGTTGCAGCGGCGAGGATTTTATTGCGCATCTGGCGGCCGCTACGGAGTTGGCCGCTAGAATAAATGCCGTATCCGACTACGACGGTTTCGACCCAACGGGGGTTTGTGGTGTTTTTGCGGCCACGGTTGTTGCAGGCCGGATGCTAGGACTGAACCCTGAACAAATGTTGCATGCTTTGGCTCTTGCCTTTAACAGGGCTGGGGGAAGTTTCCAGAGTAACGTCGATGGGGCGCTGGCGGTGAGGGTGATTCAAGGGTTTGTGTCTCAAAACGGGATAATCTGCGCCCAATTGGCAAAGAGGGGCATTTCGGGTCCGCGGAATTTTTTAAAAGGAATATATGGCTACCTTCATCTCTATGGGAGGGCCAGTTGTAGGCCGGTGGAGATGACTAAAGGCCTTGGTGAGGTTTTTAGGTTGAACGACATCATCTTCAAAAAATACCCAAGTTGCGGGTGCACGCTTGCATCGACAGATGCGGCTCTCGATTTGATTGGAAAGGAAAATTTTAGACCGGAGCATATTTTGCGCGTTGACATTAGGGTTTCCCCATATGCTTACAAGCTGGCCGGCCATCCATTCGAGCTGGGTGAAAATCTAAAAGTTAATGCTCAATTTAGCATCCAATATTGTATTGCTAATGCGTTAATAAGAAAAACTTCTAAATTAGTTCACTTCGATAAGATTTCTGTGATGGACGAAAAAGTTTTGGAGCTTATAAAAAAAATATATGTGCATGAAGATATAAATCTGGGAGTTCCAGGGATAAAAACAGATAAAAATACAACACACCTCTCAGTAAAAATGAAAGTTACTACTTTAGACGGTAACGTTTATTATAAGGCGGTGGACCTACCTCGTGGTAATCCAGTGCGACCATTAAGCAATGCCGAACATTTCGAGCGATTTTACGACTGTATAAGTTATTCAAAATATTTAATTTCAAATGACAGGGCTGCGGCGCTTTGCTCCAGGGCCGACGGCTTGGAGAAGGTCAGCGATGTGCGAACCATGATTCCATTATTAATGCAGACGGAAAATGAATTTCCAGAAGAGGGCAAGGAGAGATCATGAACACACTTTTTATGCCTACCAAAATCGGTGCTCTGGAAGTGCGAAACCGCTTTGTCCGTTCGGCCACCTTTGATGCGGGCGCCGATAACTGGGAAGTTTCAAAGTGGCAGATGGAACTTTTCAGTAATTTGGCTGAAAAAGGCGCCGGTTTAATCATCAGCGGTATTTTCCATGTCGTCCAGGATGTGGGCATACCACCGTGGCAAAACTTATTGACAGAGGATCGATTTATCCCGAACCTGCGGCGCCTTGTAGATTCAGTCCATGCCCATGGATCGAAGTTGGCAGTTCAGTTGTTCAACTCCGGACGCACTGCATATCGGAGGCTGAGTCCATTGGGGATAGAGGCGCTGGGCCCTTCGGCGATCAAGGCTGGCGAGGACCCCTACTTCGAAGGCGGTTGCCGGGCGATGAATGAGGATGAGATATGGACAATTGTGAGGGGTTTCGGAGAGGCAACTCGCCGGGCAAGGGAAGCCGGTTGCGACTCCGTACAGATACATGGTGCGCATGCATATCTGTTGGCAGAGTTTCTTTCGCCCCAGAGCAATCGCCGCCGGGATGACTGGGGTGGCAGTCTTGATAACCGGCTCAAGCTCCACCGGGAGATCTACAGGGCCGCGCGCGAATTCGCCGGCCCGGATTTCCCGATCATGATCAAACTGGGTGTGGCAGACGGAATTCCAGACGGACTTGAATTAGAAGAGGGCCTCGCAGCTGCCGAACAGTTGGCGCGACTCGGCTATGACGCCATCGAAGTGAGTCAAGGTTTGCGCGGCACCGATTATGCGCAGACTGAATTCAAAACAGCGATTCTCAAACGTGAACAAGAGGCATATTTTCGTGATTGGACTAAGCAGGTTAAAGGGCGAGTAAATGTGACGACAATAATAATGGGCGGGCTCCGCAGCTTTGATCTGATGGAGGAAATTGTTGCGGCTGGGGATGCAGACTTTGTCGCCTTATGCCGCCCACTCATCAGGGAACCACATTTGATTGCCGCTTGGTCAGGGGGCGATTTTCGAAAACCCACATGTATTTCCTGTAACAAATGTTTCGAAAATGTAATTAGCGGCGGCCGATTGCGATGCATGATTGCAGCGGAAAACTGATGCGCCTTATCAGGTGCAAATGAAAAGGAGGTATTTGTTATGGAGGTTAAAGAGCTACAGCGAACCCAGGAACTTGAGAAGTTCTTTGGAGATTATGCAGATGTGCCAAGGGAGGTGATTGTAAAGGAAGATGCCCTCCGATTCGGGGTAAAATTTTCCCGGGAGGCCCTTGAGCGGGCGAGTGAAGGGAGGGCTAGATCTTATTACATCTTTTCCTACGATAAGATGGAGAGCGCTGAATTGGAGCAAGGTGAAAGTTTAAAGGCGCCGGATGAATTCATGGTAGAGGGCGGGCCGTATGAATTGAGAAAAACGAACATACGTGCATCTATTTCATATGAATCTCCGTATGTCATTGATGTAGTCGATAATGAAACGTGGCTTACTAGTGAACATAACGCAAAGATTGGTAAAGTAAGTTTTCCGCCTGTACCGAAGTATTATAAAAAAAAGTTTGATGATGGCACTAGTTACGCGGAAATTGTACCTGTTGTGGGATGGGGTACACGTGCATTTTGTACAATCTTAAGAAAATGTGCTTTATGGAATTTTGATTTGCAATGCAAGTTCTGCGATCTTAATGCTAATTATGATGCATTGAAACAGCAAGGCCGTTCATATACTTTGAAAAAAAGTATAGAACAAGTGGTTGAAGTTATGAAGGCCATATTCCTTGAGCAGCCTGATGATGAATCCCGCCGCTACACTTATATATTATCAGGGGGTTCAGTCATGTCCGGAAAAGGTGTGTATGCAGATGTAAAGTTTTATACGGATTATGTCAAGGCGATCAAGGATGCAATAGGCAACCGCTGGATTTGCCACCTACAGGCTGCGGCTCTTGATAGGGAGGGTCTTGAGCGCATGAAGGATGCTGGAGTTGATTGTTACCATCCAAACTTTGAGGTTTGGGACGCGAATTTATTTAAGGCCTTATGTCCGGGGAAAGAAAAATTTATAGGCCGGGATGAATGGATTAAGCGAACGATTGAGGCGGTTGACGTTTTTGGCGAGGGGTGGGTGACTCCGGCCTTTGTTGCTGGAGTTGAGATGTGTCGACCATATGGCTTCAAGGATGTGGACGAGGCCATCCATTCCACTACGGAAGGCTTGGACTTTCTAATGTCGCACGGTGTGCTACCAAGGGCTGACCACTGGTGCGTCGAGCCGTTATCGGCCTTGGGCGGCAATCCTACTGTGCCGCTCAGATATTTCGTCGAGCTTGATAGGGCCTGGTACCGGCTGTGGGAAAAGCACAAATTGCCCCAGATTCCGGGGTACAGAGATATGGGGCCGGGAAAGTCAGTTTACCAGCAAAGTGCGATCTTGGATATGGGATGTTGATTTTTAATCGAGGAGAACAAGCGATCGCATAAACGGACACATCGCAGGGACTCGCCTGCCCGGGGTCTGCGGCACCACGCAGTAAAAATTGCACACCGGGCGCGGGGCCTTTCATTTGGCAGTAGTGTGTATGCTGCGGGTGTGATTAGTAAAATAAACGATGCATTTTTTAAGGAGAAAAACTATGAGAGATTTTAAATGTATCGGAAAAAGCTTGATGGCGATTTCATCTGCAATAAGTCTTTTGGTTATGACATTGCTGGTATCTCTGGGTGGATCAAGCGCTTATGCCGAACAGTCTCTGCGCTTTTCCTCAGCCAATCCCGGAGGGGCTTGGTATATCCTTGCCGTTGGTGTTACTGAAATAATAAAAAAAGAGAATCCTGATTTCGTTTTTTCGATTGAACCTGGTGGCGGTTATGGTTCTCCTATTATGGTTGGTGAAAAAAAAGTAAACATGGGGTTTGCGATTGCGGGCAGTGCGTCCGATGCAATAGAAGGGAGAGAGCCTTTTAAAAAGAAATTTAGCAATATTCGCAGTATGGGTTCTCTGTATATCCATTATATCCAAGGTGCTGTATTGAAGGATTCTGGCATTAAAGACTTTGGAGATATGGAAAAGAAAAAACTGACATCAGGGCCGAAGGGGCAAATCAGCTGGTTCTGGGTTAATAAATTTCTGGAATTATATGGAATTGAGGCGGATGTCAGGAGTTTAGATTTTGGTGCGTCCGCAGAGGCTGTCGTAGATGGGCATGTCGATATGTTTTTTATTGGCGTACCTATGCCGTATGGGCCGATGTCGAATCTGGCGATGCAGAGGCCTATGCGTTTGGTGACATTTAAAGAGGAAATTCTTGATAAATTTTGCAAAGAAATTGGTGGTTTTAAAAAGTACAATCTACCAAAAGAAAATATTCCATACAAAGGTACGGAAGAAGGATTAATTACAGTGGGTACTCCACTTATAATTATTACTAATGATGAAGAGTCGGAAGATCTTATTTATAAGTGTGTGAAAGCAATTGCAGAAAATATAAGTGAATTAGAAAATGTCAGCGCAGCAATGAAAGGTTTTAAACCAGAAGATTTAGCCAAAGACGCAGGAGTACCTCTTCATCCTGGAGCCATGAAATATTTTAAAGAGGTTGGATGGCGTTAAACACAGAACTGTGCCTCTGAGATATGGCGACTCGCTCCTTTATGTTTGGTTTATCTAAGAGTACTCTTGTGCTGCTTGTGTTTTGACATAAATTCGGAGTGGGCAATCAAATGGTACCCGAAAACGCTATAAAATCCGTAGGTTTAAACGTTGATTAAAAAACGTGTATCGCTAAGCTTTTCATCGACGGTTCACGGTTTCCAAAATCGGTTTAGAAATTGGAATCTCTAGGGTTATTCAATAAAAGATAAAATTTCCTCTGGGTATATTCCGTCGAAAGAATAAGTGACTGCGGATCTCGAATTCCGTGGTCTGGAACTGAGCCAAGGCATGATGGGGCGTCCCCCATGTCTTGCCGGTCATAAGCTCGGCTACCCGTTGGAGCAAAAGGGCCAAAAAGCAGATTTTGATACGCCCTTGAATGCGACGTGGCAACCGATGATACATGGGAGTCATATGGGTCTGAGTGCTCTTCATCGTACGGAAACAGGGCTCGATGATCAGGAGGTTTTTGTAACCTGTGGCGGCATCCTCCGCCTGGAGGGTGTCGTCATTGGTCATGGGGACTCATATGCCGTTAAGCTTGCGGGCCGCTTTGAGCTTGGGTGTGTCGATGAAGATCTTCCCGGCCTTGCTGATTCCGAGATACCGTCTGGTGCACGGGTGGCCAGCAGCTCAATCGTCGCCCATTTGGCCGTGTCGTTCCAACTTCTGTGGCGGTCAGATTTCTGGCGCAGCTCTTTCAGGATGGCTTCCCAATGAAGATTCTGGCGTTCCGCTTCCCTAGGGTTGAAGCAGACGAAGTAACGCCTGTGCAAGACTTCGGTTGCGATTTCGACCTCTTTGACTTGAAGATTGTCCCCTACCTTTTTCTATCGTCCCCCATGGGTCAAGACCTCATCCTTGATCTCTTTGACGCTTCCTGCCCAGGCCGCCAGAAGGTATTTCCCTCCGCCCAGAGACAAGCGTTTGCGGTTGTCTTTAGAGTTCATGCCGGCATCGGCGACAAAGAGGCAGCGGTTCAACTGCGATCCCCTCAGATCTTGTTTGACCGTTTCGACCGTGGTCACATTCGCCCTGTTGCCCGGGAACATCCAGGAGCGGACCGGAAACCCTTCTCGAGTGAAAGCCAGAGCCACCACCACTTGAGGGTTCCACGTCCCATTTTTAGATTTTCCACGCTTGCGCGGGCCGGATACAGGCCGGGAAGGATCCTCTTCGCCGCTCTCTGCCCTCATGACATGCTCGGCATGTTCGAAGTCGATCTCGAGAGAGGCCGTTGTGGAACCGTAAAATATCACATCGGTCTCGAGGTTGAAGAGGTTGGCGGTGTTGAAGAAAATGCTTTTTTCGACCTCGGCCGAGCTTGCATGGAGCAGGTCCATCGTTTCGCAAAAGTGGTCAAGCTTCAGTCTCTGGCAAAACGGGAGATAGGCCGTCGGGAGCCGCTGGTCCCATACTCCCAGCTTGCTGCGCGGTTCGCAAAGCCGGTTGGCGGTCATGGCCAAAAGCGCGCGCCCATAAGGGACTTGACAGTTAGCCTCTGCGGCAACCTTGCGCAGCGCCTCTCCAATACCAAGGCGCTCCCACGACGCCTTCGCAACCAACACCGAGCCCAATTGCCGAAAACCCAGAAGCTTGGATTCGGCTGGTTACGTCTTCTCAACCGCGCTTCTTTCTGCAATGGCGGTTCCGCCCACTTCCAATTCGAGCCCGCAGGCGCGCGCAATCGATTGGCACAGGCGCATCATGGCATCACGGTCGATCAAGTCAGCCCGCTCGAAATTATGCAAATAATCCGGGCGGTTGATTTGGGGGTCGCAAGGTGACCAACGTTATGGGTGAGTTGGATGAGCTCTACCACGGAGCCGTTTTCGGTTCTAGCTCTTTATGTTTCGAATGAACACATCTACTTGCTAAGCATAAATCGATAAACATTTCAATATTCTAACGGTATACTCGTAATACTAAATATTTTTGCGGCTTTAAAAAAGTCCCCCTTGATTCTGTTACCGAAAACCGACCTCTAAAGCAAAAAACGCCTATTGAGCCGGAACGCAAGCATGACAGTGTGATTAAAACTCTTCGCATTGGCCATGCCTGTTGATTCCACTGTGTCTGTGATTGATAGGAAGTCCCGGTTTCCACAAAAGCAATAAATTAAACTGTATGGCGGTGTCCTCGTAAACAATTTATAGTATTATTGAAAACAAAATAAATATCTTTAGTTTCGTGCGAGCATTTTAAGGGGTAAGTCGATGAAGGAAAAATTTACCGACATTATGAATATGCTCAGTTATACGAATATTGTAAATGCTAGTTTTATTTTATTAGCAGCTGGCCTCACTTTATTTCACATTTTTACGGCAACATTTGGTATGTTTCAAAGTTACCTACAAATGACGATACATTTGTCATTTATTCTTTTTTTAGTATTTATTTCGGCGTTAAAAAAGGAGAATCAGGATACAGCAAAACAATACCTAATAATATTCTGGATTATTCTTGTATCTGTTAGCATAGGATATATATTTTTTAATTTTGAATATATCAGTGTTGAAAGATATCCTTTTCTATATGATTTAACGAAAATAGAAATAATTTTTGCAGTTATCTTTGTCATTGTATTACTTGAAGCTGCAAGAAGAACAGTTGGGCTAATTCTGCCGGGAATATGTGTTTTGTTAATGTTATACGGTTTATTTGGTTATTATGCTCCGGGAATTTTAAAGCATTCTGGAAAGACAATTCACACAATCCTTGATCTTGCATATCTGAGCACAAATGGGACTTTTGGGCTGCCGCTTTATGTGTCGGCTTCGTACCTGGTTCTTTTTGTAATTTTTGGAGCCGTCCTCAAGGAATCCGGCCTCGGAGATTTTTTGATGGATGTTGCCAAGTGTTTGGGCGGTAAAAAACCAGGTGGGCCGGCAAAGATTGCTGTGCTTGCCAGCGCAGGCATGGGTTCGATATCAGGGAGCCCGGTAGCCAATGTTATGACAACAGGTACTCTGACAATACCATTGATGGTAAAAGTTGGATATAAACCTTATACGGCTGGTGCTATTGAAGCAGTGGCGTCTACTGGTGGAATGATAACTCCACCGATAATGGGTATCTTAGCGCTTCTTATGTCGGAATTTACTGGAATTCCATATATAACTATATGTAAATATGCACTGCTTCCAGCAATATTGTTTTATTTTGGCGTATTTATGTATGTACACTTTGAGGCAAAAAGGCTGAATTTGAAAGGGCTCAGCCAGAGCGATATTCCTGATCTAAAAAATACATTAAAGAATGGTATGCATCTGTTGCTCCCAATAATTGTTTTGATGTATCTTCTTCTAAAACAGTACACTCCAATGTATGCTGTCGTGTATAGTATTTATTCTTGTATAATAGTATCTTTCTTTCGCAAAAAAACAAGATTAAAATTACGAGGTATAATTAATATTTTCCAAGCTGGTGCTGAGGCATCACTAATGCTTGGAATAGCATGCGCTGTGGCCGGATTAATTGGTGGGATTATAAACCACACGGGCGTTGCCTTGAAGTTGAGCGGCTCTATTGTAGATTTAGTGGGCGGCATTTCTATGTTACTATTGCTTATGACAGCTGGTATCACTGTTATAATGGGAACAGGACTTCCTTCAACAGTATGTTATATAGTGCTTCTGCCACTGGTAATTCCAGCATTGAAAGCGATTGGTTTCTCAGAAGTGGCCAGCCACTTCTTTGTGGTCTACTGGGCCGCACTATCTTTTATTACACCTCCGGTGGGGTTAGCATTCTACGCAGCCTCTGCGATTTCAAATGCATCGGTTATGAAAACTGGTATATATTGTGTGCGAGTTGGGGCTGTGGCATTTGTTGTACCTTTCCTTTTTGCATATTGCCCATCATTGTTGTTTATTGGAACTCCATCTCTAATAATTCTCACATTTATAAGCTCTATTATTGGCGTATTTTTTCTATCTATTGGATTTACCGGATTTTGGTTGGAAAAACTTTATTTGCATGAGCGCATCATATGTCTTGGTTGCTCTTTGATGCTTATTAAACCCGGTTTATATACAGATATAATCGGAGGAATAGCCATTACCATAGTTATAATTTGTCAAATTTATAGAAGAAGAAATCGTGGGAAAAGCAAAGTTGTATTTTCAGAAAATCGTGAATTGCTATAAAAATGCCGCGATTGTATTTCCGTTGTTGCCTGTTTGATTGAAGCGATTGCAATCTTATTAATTTCACTGTGATCATGTAAAAAGAATCATCCGGGATAAAAACTTGCCTTGCATGAATCGTCTTTTTCTGTATGATAGTTAAAGAATGACGCTGGTCAGTATCCATTCGGTTAAATATTCTTTGGGAAAAAAATTTGAAAGGAGGGTTTTTCTTTGGCGAGGCCCTCTGTCCTGTGCCCCCGTAGCCGCGTGGTGGATTTTGGTTTGTTTTAATATTTGGAATCATGCGTTTGTGTGGAAGTCATGATATGCCTTAGCTCACAAATCAACGTATAGATTTACAGTGAAATTGAGTTAAAAGGCTATTTCTGGTTTTTAAGCAGACGGGTCTAGGTCTTTTAAATGGAGCCTGATGATGAATGATATTTTGAAGGGGAAAAAAGTCCTTGTCGTTGATGACGAACCTGATGTGTCTGAGGCCATTGCCGAGCTTCTATTTATGTGTGATGTCACCCAAGTTGCGACATATAACGATGGTAAAAAACTATTAGAAATGGGCGCATTCGATATCGCTATATTAGATATCATGGGCGTTCAAGGGTATAAATTACTTGATGTTGCGAATGACATTGGAATTCCTGCTGTGATGTTGACCGCCCATGCCTTTAGTGTTGAAGATACTGTGAAATCTTTTAAAAGCGGTGCTGTCTATTTTGTCCCTAAAGAAGAAATGTCCAATATTGCTCAGATATTGAGTGAGATTTTCGAAACATTAGATAAAGCTGAAAACGTCTTCGAGCGCTGGCTTGACCGGTTTGCGGCTTTTTACGATACGCGGTTCGGACCTGATTGGAGAGAGAAAGACGAGAAATTTTGGTCGAAGTATAAATATTGGATGTAAGCTGCACAGCTCTTGTTGAGGAGAGCTTGTAGAATTATGGCGATGTGTTGCGGCGTAAAGAGGAGCGTAATAAACTGATCGTTTACTATTGTAATGATAAAAGGTCGACTTTGTGATTGTCATTGACTCTGGTATCACAGCCGGCCTATTTTAATAGCGAACACAGACTTGGAAAGATTTTCATAGTTCAGCACTTGGGTTAGGATATTTTCGTATGTCCGTTGGTGCATTCCCTTCGGCTGCGAGATATCTAAACCATCTGGATCTGTCGATTTCAAGCGGCTCCTTATCTTTTTTGCCCTGCGTATCATTCTCTCAAACTGTCTTTCCTGCTGGCTCGCATACGTGAGTCCTGAACAATGCTGACAAACGAAACATTTTCCTGGGCAATATAGAAGGCCCACCCTACGACCCCATTCTGGACAGAGGATCAGATAAATGACGGTAAAGGTAATTCGCCGGCGCCTGTCACGCCGGAGATCGCGAGTTCGATCCTCGTCGCTCCCGCCAGTTCATACAAGGGGTTACGTCAAAAGCGTAGCCCCTTTCTTTTGCTTGAAAAAAAATCCAGCCTTATTTCTAGTGACTGACTCGACTTTACAAATAAGCGAGCAGAAACCGCCTGATTATCTGTGATATCAATATGTTAGCTGTTGTTTAGCTGTAGGACCCTACTGTATGCCGAAAAAATGCCTTCTCAAATGCAGCATATATAACCATCAGGGATATTTTCTCTTGACATGTAGGACCCAACTCTATATAGTGGGTGCCATGGCGCACCTCCACAAGAAAATCAAGAAAGGCAACGCCTACTACTACGTGCGTGAGACCCAACGCATCGATGGCAAACCCACCGTTGTCAACCAGGTGTATCTCGGCTCCGCCGACAAAATCCTCTCCGTCTTTATGGCCAAAGAGAGTGGGTTCCCCAGCCGGATTTCCTCGAAAGAGTTCGGATCGCTTTTTGCCCTGATTGAAATCGATAAGCCTTTGGACCTCGCCGGCATTGTCGACGACGCCGTCCCTGCAAAAAGGAAGAGGCAGGCGCCTTCCACCGGGGAGTTGATGCTTTATGCCGTCATCAATCGCGCCATTGCCCCCATGAGCAAACGCAGGATGTCCGAATGGTATGGCGCAACCGATATTCAGCAGATCCGTCCTGTAAACCTCGATGCCCTCACCGCCCAAAACTTCTGGAACCACTGGGATCGTATCGGTGAGCATGAGCTTACCCGCATCATGGACCGGTTTTTCACTAAGGTCCGCACGCTTTCCCACGGCGAGGAAGAACACTTCCTTTTCGACACCACAAATTACTATACCTACCTGAGTTCCCGCACCCCTTCCACGCTCGCCAAGCGTGGCCACAACAAAGCCGGGAAGCACTATTTACGACAGGTAGGGCTGGCGCTCATCACGGAACGGTCGAGTTCCATGCCCTTTTACGCTTCTCTCTATCCAGGCAACCAGCACGATTCGCGGTTTTTCCGCCTCCATCTCGACGAGATCGTCGCCCGCCTCAGGACTGCCGGGACGGCATCGGGAGACATCACCTTGATCTTCGACAAAGGGATGAACGCCGAGGAAGCCGTCCAACGGATTGACGAGGACGAAAAACTGCACTTCATCACATCCTATTCCCCGTATTTTGCGCCGGAATTGGCCGCCGTTCCTCTTTCGCAGTTCCGGCTCCTGCCCTGCGAAGTGAACGACAGGCTTCTGGCAGCGGGGCAAGCGAAAGACCAGATCCTGTACCATGAAACGACCGCGTCTTTCTGGGGCCGCGAGCGCAAGGTCGTCATGACCTTCAATCCGAGGACCTTTCGAAAGAAACGCTATGATCTGAAGGAGAAACTCAACCGCCTTCGCGAAGACCTTTTCACGCTGCGCCGGGCTTATAGAGAGGGGCATCCCCACTCCCGCTCTCCGGAGGCGATCAGGGAGCGGTACGAGAAAATATGTGCATCACTGCACCTGAGCCCGGCACTGTTCAACCTGAGCTTCTTCACGGAGGATTCTCTTCCTGCCATGGGCTTTGAACTCAACCGCTACCAAGTGGACGCCACGATCAAAAGAATGGCAAAAAGCATCCTGGTCACGGACCATCATACGTGGACTGCCCAGGAGGTATACTCGGCCTACAGAGATCGGCATCTCATCGAGAACCAATTCCGGAAGACAAAACATCCTTTTCAAATCGCATTCATGCCCCAATACCATTGGACCGATTCCAAGATACGGATCCACGCCTTTGTTTGCATTGCCGCTCTGGTCTATCTCACGCTTCTGGAGCGCTCGCTTCGCGCCCATGGACTCAAGATGTCCGCCGCAGAGGCGGTGCGCCATCTCCGTGATTTGCGGACGGCCCTCTTCTGGCTTCCCGGCGCGAAGAAACCCGGACGGAGGTTGGAAGAGCCCACATCTCAGCAAATAGCTGTTCTGGATGCTCTCGGCTTCGCGATCCAGGACGGTAGGGTCCTACAGAAGCAGTAGCTATTTTTTACTGCGATAACAAAGGCTTGCTTCTTTTTTCAGTTTCTTATTTGTAAACTCGAGACTGACTTTTCTGCCTAACCGTAGCCTCCAGATGTGAACGTAGGTTTAGGCGACGGGACTCGAGCGTGTGGATCCTCTTCGCTGGGTCCACTCTTCGGTTTTCGATCTCTCGTGCGAACCTGTCCGGTCTGCAGCGATTAGATCCTATATTCTCTGCATATTTTGCGGAGAATATGGTTGCCTTTGCGGTGAAGGGCGATCATAATATCCGCAAGAGGTGCGGCGATTATGGTGAAATATATACACGAACGGCCCGAATGGCCGAAATTTCACTGGGATACCGGGGCGTTGGCAGATCGATTGGCTGCCGTTCGGCATCGGCAGGGGCGGTTGATCGGACGAATGGAAACCCTTGGTTTTTCTTTGCGGGATGAAGCCGTCCTTGAAACCCTTACCCGGGATGTCCTCACATCCAGTGAAATTGAAGGTGAAGTGCTGGATCCGGCCCAGGTACGCTCTTCGATCGCGCGGCGTTTGGGTATGGACGTCGCCGGGCTGGTTCGGGCGGATCGGGATGTCGAGGGCGTTGTCGAGATGATGCTCGATGCAACCCAGAAATTCGAGGGACCCTTGACCGTCGAGCGCCTGTTCGCCTGGCATGCTTCGCTGTTTCCAACAGGGCGGAGTGGCATGACGTGGATCCGTGTCGGCGCATGGCGGGATGACAGCGCCGGACCTATGCAAGTTGTTTCCGGTCCTTTTGGCAGAGAACAAGTCCACTATCAGGCTCCCGATGCCGAGCGTCTCGACCGTGAAACGAAACTCTTTCTTGAGTGGTTCAACGCGGAGCAAAGGATCGATCCCGTTCTGAAATCAGGAATCGCCCACTTGTGGTTCGTGTCGATCCACCCGTTTGACGATGGGAACGGCCGCATCGCACGGGCCATTGCCGATATGGCTCTGGCTCGATCAGAGGGGAGTTCGAAGCGCTTCTACAGCCTGTCAGCGCAAATCCGGCACGAACGAGACATATATTACAACGAACTGGAACGAGTGCAGAAAGGGGATCTTGATATCACGGAATGGTTGCGCTGGTATCTGGACTGTCTGGATCGTGCTATCGAGGGGGCCGAGGTGATCCTAGGCAACGTGCTCAAAAAAGCACGTTTCTGGGAATGTTATGCCAAGGTGACGTTCAACGACCGGCAGAAAGATATTCTGATGCATCTATTGGAGGGCTTTAAAGGCAAGCTGACCACCTCGAGATACGCTAAAATCGAGAACTGTTCTCAGGATACGGCTTTGCGTGACATCAAAGAGCTTCTAGGGTTGGGCATTCTGCAAAAAGATATTGGAGGCGGCCGGAGCACGAGTTATTCGCTGGTAGAGCCGTAAAGCTCCGCACTCTGAGGGTGCGGAGCTTTACCATGTGCATTGCTGTTGGTTGGCAGAATATGCTGTCGGGAAGGGGGTCGTATTTTTCACAAACGCTTGAGTAGAGGGGGTCGGATGTCGAGTTATTCTGGCTTTGGGAATAGGGCGGAAGCGGGCATAGAAAACAATTGGGGTAAGAGATGTAGGCGCACCTTTTACCCCGAAAAACATGTGATTAAAACTCAGAGCCCGTAATCTATCTCGAATCCGGCTTATAGCCTATCCGTTATCTGCACTCCATGGGTATTAACGCCGGTCAAAAAATGGACAGAATGGACGGTTTAAAAATCACTAGGGAGAGTACCGGGGCATAGCTGTGCACAGGGCGGCAAACGGCTGTGCGAAGAAGGGCAGCCTGCGGGAGCCAGATACGCCCGAGGAAGGGCCCACCACATCTCCAGGAGGAAGAGGCGGGAGCAAACAAAGATTTTATAGGGAATGGATCTATTTGTGCTTTCTTCGATAACTTGTTCCTCCGAGGATGATGATCTCCGAGTTGTAGACGAGCCGGTCAGCGATCGCGGAGGCTACCGTGTTGGAATCGAAGACCTTCCCCCATTGAGCAAAAGGCAGATTGGTGGAGAGGATTGTTGACCTCTGGGTATGCCTTTGACTGATGACCTGGAAGAAGAGGTTCGAACCCTGTGAGCCAAGCGGAAGATAACCAAGCTCGTCACAAACGAGCAGATCCGGGGTCTGGTATTGCCGAAGCTTTCTGATGAGCGACCGGTCGAGCTCGGCGGCGACCAGCTGGTTGATCATGTCGATGGCGCTGGTGAAGAGGACCTTGAGGTTGGCATTGCACGCTGAGGTGGCGATGCATTTGGCCAACATGGTTTTCCCGGTGCCCGGGTTGCCGATGAAGATGACATCCTGCTTTTTTTCGATGAAGTCGAGGTTGAGGAGTTCGAGGATTTTGGTTTTCTGATCCTCGCGGGATTTGTGGTGGTGGAAGTCAAACTGATCGATGCTCACTCTTTCCGTGATGCCGGATTGTGAGAAGCGTCGGCTGACGGCGTTTTTCCACCGCTCCTCCTGTTCTGCATCCAACAGACGCTTGAGGATGTCCAGGATGCCGAGGTTTTTCTGCCGAGCCTGCTCGAGGACACCCTCGAGATGGGCAGCCATTACGGAGAGCTTGAGGGCCTTGAGGTCCTGAGAAACGACCTCGATGGACACGGACATGGCTATTTCCCCTTTCTGAGCACAAAGGCGTCGAACTCGGCCAGGTTGGGTTCTTCGAGGCGGATGCGGTTCAGGCGCTCTTCTTTGAGCTGGAGGGGCGGGTGGTCTTTGGTGGGGGTGTGGTCCTGGACGAGGATGTTTTCGATGTAATGAGCGCCGAAGGCCTTGTTGATCAGTGCTTTTTGAAGAGATGCCAGGAAAGGGACCAACCCGTAGCGGTCTTTGAGAACCAGGAGTTTGCCCACATTCTTCCTGAGGGGAAGGCGGGCTGCAGCCATATGTTCGAGGTAGATCCTGGCATCTTCGCCCAGGGAGGCGAAGAGGGCCACTTCTTCGGATTGCCACTGCCTGCGCATGCCTTTTAAGACCGCTTCACGGTGCTCCGGGAGTTCGATGCGCTGTTTCCGTTCCCAGGAGCGCTGATGGGTGGCGATCAGTTTTTCCTTGAGATAGATGCTGAGGGTTTGCTGATCGGCCTTGACCACGACCTGTTTGCCGACGGCCCAGGGCGGAGTGGTGTAGGTGTTGGCATCGAAGTGAATGCAAAAATCGGTGTGGACCTTGAGCACGGCTGATTCACGGCAATCGGGAAGGAAGTCGGGCAAAGGCCTGAGTTGCTCCTGCAGGGCTCGATCGACAGGCCTCTGAGCGGTGGTGGCATGCAGCCGGCAGTTGGCGAGGGTATCGCGCCAGTGACCGGCCTGGCGCTGCAAGTCGGTGAGATCGACGAACTCGCGCAGGGGCCAGAAGTTATGGCGGATATAGTGGACAATAACGCCCTTTTCGACCTTGCCTTTTTCCTGAGGCTGGCGGGGGTTGCAGGCCCTCGGGGTGATACCGAAAGGACGGAGGAACTCCAGAAAGGCTTCGTTGAAGCGGATGAGGGATCCTTCCCGTTCGAGCACGGCGGTGAGCATATTGTCGGTGAGGATTTCTCTTGGGACCCCGTTAAAGAAACGAAAGGCGTTCAAGAGGCAGCGGTGAAGGGTCTCTTGGTTCTGGGAGTGGGTGAACTCGAGATAGAGCAGTCGGCTGTAGCTTAAAACGATGGCGAAGCATTACAGCCTGCGCTCCGTGTCGCCGTAGCGGAGGCTGCCGAAGTGGCCCCAGTCGATCTGGCACTGCTCGCCCGGCAGGGTTTCGAAGCGCGGGAACACCCGGCGCGGGGCGGGCCTGATCGATCGCAGGAAGTCCCTGAGGATGGTGAGCCCACCCCGGTACCCCTTGGCGGTAAGCCGCTGTTGGATAACGGTGCCGAGGACGCGGGGGTTACGTTCGAGCATGACCCGGATATCATCCCGGAACGGGTCTAGTTTGCTGGGTCGCTGGAGTTTTTTCCGTTCGGGGGTTGGATTGCGAAGGTATTTGGTGACGGTTTGGCGGTTCAGGGCCAACTGCTCCGCGATATGGCTTTTCGTCCAGTCTTCCTGTGCCAGGCGNTGGATCTCAAAAACGATGCGTCTTGTGATCATGGTCTTCTCCGAGGCTTTGGTGGATGAGTTGGCGAACGGTGGCGCGGTCGGTCCGAGACCCACAAGGCAGGGAAAGAACCTGAAACAGCCTCCCGTCAAAGGCGATCAAGTCTTTGTGGATCAAACCGTCCCGGGCGAGGATGTATTCATCGGCCAGAAGGCTCGTCAAGGAACAGATCCGGTCGTAACTGTAATAGGACAATCCGTGGCGGTCTCCGACCAGGATCAGGAAGAGATAGAGGATCAACTCGTGGTGGCTGAGTTCAGCCCAGAAGCCCTCGCGCAAAAACCGGTGCTCGATGGCGGCAAAGCTCCCTGCGATCTTTCTTGCCCTGTCGGGGCGAAGCAGCCGTTTTTCGATCATGCCCTCTCTCCTTTCGAGAGAAAAACTACCATGCGGATGGAACCAAAGGCGATCGAGTCCTCTTTTGCAATCAGAGCCTGACGTGTCTAACGAGCTGGAATCAAAAAGACTTTTTCTGGTAACGCGTCCATTTTTGCAATCACTGGGAGCATGTAAAAGGCCTGCGGAGGTCCGCCAATCCAAGGGATCAACGCGTCCATTTTTGCAATCCGCTTTCCTGGCGATCTACGGCTGTTGCGGCAGTGCTGCAGCAGGCGGTTACGCTGAGCTTTGGCGGGATGGCGTTTACGGTAGGCCTTGTAGTAACCGGGGTGGCGGTTGTGCCACGCCTTCTGGCAGTCGCGCTGGTTGGCTTTGTAATCCGGGTCGGAGAGGAGTTTTTCACGCTGCCACTGGCGCTTCCTGGCACGCTGGCATTCCTTCCGGGCGCAGTAGCGTTGGGTCTTGATGCGCGGATTGCGCTCGAAAATAAATCCGCAATGGAGGCATCGAATAGTCTCGTTCATGGTCGTCATCCCCGTGGATGACAACCATAACACTTGTGAGCCTAATCTTTCGAGATTACACAAAAAGACGAAATAAAGAAGAGAAAGAAGCAGATCCAGGAAGAAAAGACAGGTTTTACATACAGGAAAGAAAGAAGAACCTGCAATGCCGGTTTTTCAGCCGCTCATTTTGGCCAGTTTTCTACCGGCTATATCTGTCCATTTTTTGACCGGCCTTAATAATGGGTTCCAACCGTTCCGTCCGTTTGCATCGATCACGAGGATGGCAACATTGCGAATCCGGCGGCTCTGAAGTGATGGTCTGCGGTCAGAGCCTTTTCTATACCCAGTTCCTTCATGACCACAAAACTGGTGCAATCGGTCAGCGAAAAGGATTGATCCCGCCACTTGAAAAACCATTTCACGGCCTTTTCCTGCCGTTCATGGGTGATCCATTCAGTCTTGCATCTGGGGCTTTGGGTTGCAAGGTCATACCAACGCTCGGCAGCGCTGATGCCCAGCCGCATTCGAATGAGTGTGAGCGTCTCATCTACCACATAATTGGACATGACCAAAATGCCGCCTTCCTCCAGCCATCGGTCGCGGGCTTGGAGGGATGAAACGTGGAGCGGGTCTTGACGATCCGCCATGGCCATCCAGCCCGCCGTATCGACGAAAAGGCGTTTCATCGTCCACAACCGCCGTAGAGCAGATTGTCATGATCCGCGGCAGTGAACCTGTCGGATGATTCCCCAAGGGCCTCTGATCGATACAGAGGATCTTTATCAAGCGGGCAGGAGATGCGGTCTTCCTCGTCCACCGGAACGATGCGAAAAACAGGCTGGCTTCTGTACAGGACCGTAAACTGCTCTCCCTTCCGCACTCTCTGGACAATCACGGGAAGGCTGGCTCGAAGCTCTTTTGCGCTGATGGTATTTTCCATTTCAGGTCTCCATAATCGATGTCATTTAAGTTCATTTTAAGTTTAACTTTGAATAACGTGTCTGTCAAGTTTGTTCAGAAGACGGCATCTAGGTTATGGAAGCGTCGGGTTTGCAGGGGTGACATCGACGTTGTCGGTTTCGGACAGTTGAAGACCTTGCGCCGGCAGGGTTGGTGCAAACGCAGGCAATCCTCCCAGGAGAACCTGACGACAACCATGGGCTTTTTCTCCGTCAGCCGGGTGCTGCAGCTCCTCAGAAAAAATACCGCAGCCGGAATTCCACCCGCCAGTCGCTCTGCTTCTCACCGTATTCGGTTTTGTTCCCGCCGACCGGGAGAACGCTCCGGAGCCGCAGTTCGAGGTTGGTGACGGGGCTGTAGCTGAGCTCGGGGATGAGATTGAAGCTCCCATCGTTGAGGGCTGCTATGATGGTGCAGGCTGGATTGAGGTAGAGGATGTCGAAAGGTTCTTTCTGGATCAGCCGGAGATAGAGGTAGTCCTCGAGCGGGTTGCGCCAGGTGAAGCCCCCTCCGACCAGCTGTTTGACGGGGCCAAAGAGGGCGGGGTCTCCCGTCTGCTGATAGGCGTCGTAGGCGTCGTCGATCGAGGCGTAGAGGTTATCGAGGTCGTCCGGATCCACCCCCTCGCCGTTGTGATAGTATTCAAAGATCACGGTCAGCTCTGATTGCGTGAGATACCGGATTCCAAGAAGATAATTCCAGACGTCGGTTTCTGTGCTCACGGCCTGGCCGGCCTGCGGAAAGCTCTTCTTAGGAAAATCCTTCACCCAGGCCGCTTCTCCATGGATCTCGAATTGGGGCAGGAGATTCTTGGAGAAGTCGAAGCCCCACCGGGTGGTGCGGCTGGCGCCCGTGAAAAAGAGGAGGTCCAGATCCGTGTCCCAGAGGAGCGCGTAGAGTTTGGCTGCCAGGTTCACATGGCCGGCCTTGCCGAAGTCGTCGTTCAGGTCTTCGTACACTGGAAGCAGCACCGGTGTGAAGGCCAGGGTTTGGAGCGGTCCGGCGAGGCTTCGGATAAAGTCACCGGCCAGAACAGTGTACCCTTCCAGCGCTTCTTCGGGGTCTTCGGGATTCTTGGGGCGATCTACGAAGGCGACCGGGTTCCAGGCATATCCCTTGCCCCATTTCGTCACCCGCTTGCCTGCCTCCAGGGTCATCCGGGGGGCCGGCTTGAACGAAAGGTAGCCCTCCATCAGGGTCATATCCCCGTCCCAACCGTTGTAATCATGGGCGAGAAAGCTGTCCACGCGGGCAAAGGCGCTCAGGTTCCCGTAGTGCAGCGTACCCTCCAGCCGGGCGCCCACGTCCGACTCCTCCGCCGTCGCCCCCGGGTCTTCCCTGAAAAACCGAAGCCTGTAGAGGGATGAATCCCTGTCGAGGCCGGACAGGGTGGGTTGGGCCTGAAGGAACCCGTGAATCGCATAGGGCTTTTTTTCGACCTCCCTTTCGATCTCGGAAAGATCGAAGGCAGGGGCTTCCTCCGCCCCGGACTCGTGGCAGAACAGAAGGGCGAGCACCAGCGCCGTCAGGAGACCGGCCTTCCGCTTCATCATCGAAGGCTCTCGAGTCTCGACATGAAGTTGAGCGTAAAGGCTTCGTCCGGGACATCCCGCGCCTCGATCTTGGCGTAGATCATGTAGGAGCGGTATCCCTTGTAAAGCGGGCTGTCCGTCTCCATGACGGCCGGCCGGACGACTCCCTTTCCGAAATCCTTGATGTCTTTGAAGTACAGCGTCTTGATCAGCATCGCGGCCTCGGTGAGGCATTCGATCCGGGTGGGGAGGAGTTTCTCCTTGTCGACCCACATCCGCAGCTGGTCGTAGGCTACCGTGCGCGTCTTCGCCTTCAGGTGAAGGAGGTATTCCTCCGCCTCCTCCTTCACTTCGGTTACGGTGTACTCCTCCGTATAATCGAGCTGCATGATATCCGAGTTGTTGAACACGCCGCCTACGACCGATTGAAGGCTCGTGATGCGGAGGGGCTTTCCCACATTGGGGACATAGAGCCACATGTTCTCCCCCAATCTCAGGGTAGAGCGGCCCTTTTCGCTGGCAGGGGAGATGAAAAGGGCCGCCATCTTGTCCCTCCCCTTTTTGATCGTGAAGAGGATGAACTCTTTCTGCCTTCCATCCGGCTCGACATTGACGAGCTTACGGTACATCTCATAGGAATCGGGGGCCAGGCGATCGTCCACCTCAGCCAGGATCTCGTTTCCATCCAGGGCATGCGCCGGGACACTCCATGCTGAAACAAAAATGAGCAAAATGATCCGGATCATTTGTTCTCCTTTCTCCTCAGGCCTTTTCGCCAAAGGCGTGCGAGCCTTTCATGAAAAAGTTTTTCTGTCAAATTAAACTATGGATTTCAGCATTATATATCGTTTTTTTAAAACTTTTTCCATGTCTGGGCCGCCTTTTTCTGGGGGGCACACCTCCATGGGATCCATCCGGAAAGGGTCTGTTTTGCCCCATCTCGGCGTGCTTCCCTACAGCCCTTCGATCGCCTTCGCCGAACCGGATGCGCGGTTCCCGAATTTTTCATCATGAACCATCCGGATCAAACATGCCCCAGGGCCTCGATCGGGTCCATTCGAGAGGCCTTCAGGGCCGGCTGCAGGCTTGCGAGGATGGACACGGCGACTACGATCCCGGAGATGGTCAATAGGGATGTAAAGTCGATGTCCGGCCTGAGGATCAGGCCGGTCTGCCTCGAGAAGTCGAAGGAAATCCGCGCAAGATCGATCCCGTAAATCGCTGCGGCGCTCAAGACGCTGCCGACGGCTGCGCCCACGACACCCATGGAGAATCCCTCCAGGACGAACATGGCGAGGATCTTCCTGGGAAGCGTGCCGATCGCGGACATGGTTCCGATCTCGCGGACGCGCTCGTAGACCGCCATGATCATGACATTCATGATGCTGATGAGGACAATGGCGATCAGCATCAGCTTGATGAAAAGGGTCATGATGTCGATCATGCTCGCGATGTTGTAGAAGGGGGAGAGCTTCTCCCATGTATCGACATCGAAGATGGGTTGCCCCTGCTGATTCTTGTCGGCCCCGATCTGGGCGGAGAGCTGTTCGTGCACCTTGTGCAGCAGGCCGAAATCCTTGAGCCGGACGGCGATTTCGCTGATCTCGCGCTCCTCCATCCTCAGGATCTCGATGGCATCGTCCATGTGGAGATAGCCATCGCGTCCTCCGGGCCCGGTCGCACTTTCGAGAATGCCGCCCACCACCAGCTGTTTCCCGTTGACCGATCCATCCCGGTTCGTAGCGATCACCACCACGGCATCACCGACCTTCACCTTCATGCCCTTTGCGAGGAGTTCGGGGACCAGGATTTCGCCTTTCCGCAGGGTGTTCTCCCCCTCCATGATCCGGGACAGAAAAAGGGGCACCGTTCGGGACTCCCGCTCCGGATCGACGCCGTTGATGCGGATACTGGTGGTCTCCAGGAAATTGCTGAACATGCCGCCGAATTTGATCCGCGGAGACCACGCCTCGATCTCCGGATTCTCCTTCAGCACGGCTTCCACCTTCCGGACGGCCTGTGGCTTCAGGTTCATGGTGAGAGGAAGGGTTTCTATGGCCGCCAGGTAGCCCTTCCGGTGGATCTGCAGGTGNCCGAGAAAGGAATCCGTGATCTGGCCGANCATCATGCCCTTGAAGGACCCCGTCACCGCCTCGAAAACGGCTACGAACAGGACGCCGAACACGATCAGGCTCAAGGTGAGGAGGGTCCTTCTTTTATACCGGAGGAGGTTCCTGCCGGCGATCCGCCACAGATTCATCATGTCCGCCCTCCTTGGGTACGATCACCCGCGAGGCGCCCGTCCTCGATGCGATAAATGCGCTCGGCCTCGTCGATGATGCGAAGATCGTGGGTCGAAAAGACGAAAGTGGTCTGGGATTCCTCGCGGATGCTCTTCATGAGGCGGATGATGCCCATGGCCGTGTCATGGTCCAGGTTGGCCGTGGGTTCGTCGGCCAGGACCAGTTCGGGGCGGGTTACGAGGGCCCTGGCGATGGCCACCCTCTGCTTCTGCCCCCCGGAGAGCTGGTCGGGTTTTTTCTGCTGCTGATCGCTCATCCCCACCGCCTCGAGCAGATCCTGCACCTGCTCTCTCCGCTGCCGCGCAGCGACATTCTGGACCATGATCAGGGGATATTCCACGTTTTCATAGGCCGTGAGCACCGGGATGAGGTTGAAGCTCTGAAAGATGAAGCCGATGTGCGAGCCCCTGAAAACGGCCGAATCCGCCCTGCCGAGGCTTGCCACATCCGTCCCGGCGACGAGCAGCCGGCCCCCCGAGGGCTTGTCCAGGCACCCGATCAAATTCAGCAGGGTTGTCTTGCCGCTTCCCGACGGCCCGACGATCGAAACGAAGGCCCCTTTTTCTATGGAAAAGGTCACCCCTTTCAAGGCCTTGACCGAGACCTCTCCACTCCGGTAGACCTTGCTGACGTTTTCTCCTGCGATCAGTTCCACTGTTCGCCTCCAGGCTGAATAATCCTGTCTCCTCGCTTCAAATCCGCACCGCATCCTCGTTCTCGCCGTCCAGGAGGAGGAAGTCGCCGGCGTCGGCCATCGTTGCTTCCTGTCCGAAAGGCTGCTCGGAGCGGCTCGTGGGCTTTTTGAAAACCCGGTCATGAATACGCGGCAGACGCGCATATTCCATCGAAAGGGGTCATGCTTCTCCTGGTCGAGGCAGCATTTCTTGTCCTTTTTCCCCGCTGCCGCAAGGACATGGGTCATTCCATCCAATGTCAGCGCACATCAAAATCTCCCATCATGCGGGTTCCGGGCGGGTAGTCAAAGAGTAGCCGAAAACGGATTTCAATCCAAGGGTTTATGTACAGGGTTCAAAATGCCTGTTGCTAAGCACAAATCCGCGCATCCATTTTTTTATGGACGAGGAGCATCCCACCGGGCCTTCTCAACACCGGAAGATCGTGGTCATCGACGATCGAGCGGCCTTTTCCGGCGGTATTGATTTGACCGGAAACCGATGGGACACCCCGAACACCGCCTGCACGATTCCCGGGCCACCTGCCCAGGTGGACGGACCTGCAAACCCTTTTACGAGCCCCAGATGCCTATGGGGAGGCGAATGCGGCTGCCGCCTCGTTTTCACCCCTTTGAATGAGGAATTGGGCAGAAGGCTGGGCAGAGAGTAGTGGGGTTCTTTCCATTCATACGCTGATGGTGTATAAAAACCCCATTCCTTCAGCGGTCAGCAGGCCGCTTCCCATGTTCGGTGGGGCCGGGGGAGCGGTGGCCGTTTTGTATCTGGTTTCGCCGAACAGGACGTGATTTTCCTCCAAGATGCAGGAAGGGTGGGTCAGACTATGATTGCATTAGAAAATCATAAAGCCGATCTTGTCTCCTTTTTCAAGTCGCAGCCGCTGGCCGTGCTGGCTACCCACAACCATGGACAGCCATACGGGAGCCTGGTTGCCTTTGCCGCCAGCCAGGATTTGAATCACCTCGTTTTTTCGACGACCCGGTCGACCCGAAAATTTGCGAACCTGTCCGCAGACCCGCGGGTGGCGATGGTCATCGACAACCGTTCCAACCATCCTTCCGATTTGCGATTCGCCAGGGCCGTCACGGCTGCAGGAAGGGCGCAGGAAATATCGAAGGATGCGCCTGAGGATTTTCTGGCGGTCTATCTGGACAAGCACCCCCACATGGAGGATTTTGTGTCTTCCCCGTCGTGTGCGCTGGTAGCCATCCGTGTCGAGGTTTATTATCTGGTAACCCGTTTTCAGAATGTGGTGGAGATCCATTTGACATGACGGCATTGATTCTCACGCTGGATCAGGTGGAAGAGGGGCACGGCCCGATCGTGGGGGGGGAAGGCGGTTTCGCTCGCGGCCATGCACAAGAACGGCATCCGGGTGCCCCCGGCCGTCTGCATCACCGTGGAGGCGTACCGCCGCTATGTCGCGGCGACGGGGCTGGCGGACCAGATCATTCTGGATCTCTATCGCAAGCCGTTCGAGGAGATGCGCTGGGAGGAGATCTGGGACACCGCCCTTCGCATTCGAAACGCCTTTCTGAAGGCCCCTGTTCCGGCAGAGCTTCGAACGGCCCTGCTCGGGGAGTTCGAATCGCGGTTTTCGACAAGGCCTGTCTCCGTCCGGTCATCCGCGCCCGGCGAGGATTCGTCGAAGACCTCCTTCGCCGGCCTGCACGAGTCCTTTGTCAACATCCGGGGGGCCGATGCGATCCTGGCGCATGTGCGGTTGGTCTGGGCATCGTTGTGGTCCGATCGTGCGCTGCTTTACCGGCAGGAGATTGGTCTGGACGTGAGGAAGAGCGCCATGGGCGT
The DNA here is from genome assembly GCA_900498135.1 of uncultured Desulfatiglans sp. NCBI lineage: Bacteria > Pseudomonadati > Thermodesulfobacteriota > Desulfobacteria > Desulfatiglandales > Desulfatiglandaceae > Desulfatiglans > uncultured Desulfatiglans sp. The sequence goes on along the minus strand of LR026961.1, from coordinate 4,202,241 downwards.
GCTGGTCCAGGAGATGATTGCGGGGGAGCGCTCGGGGATCATATTCGGGAGGAGTCCGACCGATCCCGATGTTTCCGTCATCGAAGCGGTGTACGGTCTGAATGCAGGCCTGGTGGACGGCACCATCGAGCCGGATCGGTGGAATCTGGATCGAAAAACCGGTCGGATCCTTGCTCATGTGCCTGTGCGGAGGGAGAAGGCCATGCGGCCTGCCGGGGATGGCGTCCGCATCGGGCCCTTGCCGGCGTCTTTGCAGAAGGAGCCCCCGCTCGTCGCGGCGGAGCTCTCCGAGGTCTATGCGCTTTGCATGCGCTCTGAAGCGGTCTTTCAGGCACCCCAGGATATGGAGTGGACCTACCGGGGCAAGGAGTTGCATGCGCTTCAATCGAGACCGATCACCACCGCTCTTCAGGCCGAACCCAATGACCAGCGGCCGTGGTATCTGAGCCTCCATCAAAGTTTCGAAAACCTGAAGGTGCTTCGCACCAAAATCGAGGACGAACTGATCCCGATGATGGAGCAGGAGGCCCGGGAACTCGCTGCCATGGAGTTCGGGGCGCTGTCGAACGAGGACCTTGCGGACGAAATCGACAGACGGCATCGGATTCACCTGCATTGGCTCGACATCTACAAGCGGGATTGCATCCCGTTCGCCCACGGTATGCGCCTCTTCGGTCAGGTGTATAACGACAGGATGCAGCCGGAGGACCCGTTCGAATTCTTGAAGCTCCTTTCCGGAACCGGCATGGTGAGCACTGAGAGAAACCGGATGCTCGAGGAACTGGCCGACATGATCCGACACGACAGGAGGCTTTCAGCCTGCCTCGAGACGGAGCCTGTCGAGCATTGTGATCAGGCGTTCAGCGAAAAATTCGACGCGCTGATCTCGCAGTTCGGAGATGTTGCATGGGGGGAGAACCGGTTCATCCAGGATGCGAAGGATCTGGTGGCGCTTCTACTGGAAATGGGGAAACCGTCTTCAGAAACCAAAGCGCAGGAGGGAAAGCGGATCGAATCGCTGGAGGAAGACTTCCTCTCCGTGTTCGAAGAGGAGCAGCGATCCATGGCCCTCGAGATCCTGGACATCGGCAGGGCCAGCTACCGTCTCAGGGACGACGACAATATCTATCTGGGCAAGATCGAGGGGCAGCTCCTGGCGGCGGTTGGAGAGGGGAGATCGCGGCTGGCAAAGCAGCCGGAGGCCGGTGTGGAGGGGCTCGCCAGAGATCAGGTGCCGGATGCACTGCGGGGGAAGGAGACGATCGAAAGCCGGAGCAAACCGACTTTCGAAGCGGATCGGGAAAAGAGGGATTCCCTCGCCGCGCGACAGATCGTGGGCCAGCCGGCAGGCCCCGGCATCGCAACCGGAAAGGCCCGCGTCGTCTCGAGCCGCTCCGATCTGTTTTCATTCAAGCGGGGCGAAATCCTGGTGTGCGACGCCATCGACCCGGGGATGACCTTTGTGATCCCGCTTGCCTCTGCCCTGGTGGAGCGGAGGGGAGGCATGCTCATTCACGGGGCCATCATCGCCCGGGAATACGGTCTGCCGTGCGTCACGGGGGTGCCCGATGCCACGCGGTGGATCCGGACCGGCGATGTCCTCACCGTGGACGGCTATCTGGGGATGGTGATCATCGGCGGTGAAGGGCGTTGACCGCTGCAGCCCGCGGCCTTCACCAGGGTATTTCCTCGCCGTTGAATCTGAAGAACCTTCCGGTGTGGCGCATATCGAAGCGTTCAATGATGCGGCGCATGCCCGCCACCGTGTCGACGGGCCTGAAGGGGGCATCGGGTCCGCCCATGCGGGTGTTGTTCCATCCGGGATGCAGAATCAACACTCCGATTCCGAGCGGTTTCAGCTCCAATGAGACCCCCTTCATGGACGCGTTCAGAGCCGCTTTGCTGGACCGATAATAGAAGGCATCCGCGGTTTCAATCTCTGTGATGCTTCCCATATGAGTGCTGATGGCGACAACGAGACGCCGGGCGCTCGCGGCTACCATTGGCTTCAAAGCGCGTGTTACACGCAGGCATCCTAGCGTATTGACCCGGAAGGTCAATTCCCAGTCGTCGAATCGAAGGTTGTCCAGGCTGACCTCTTCATATTTCTCCAGGTATAGGCCTGCATTGTTGATCAGGACATCTATGGATTCATTCCGGAGTTCCCGCGCAAGGGCGTTGACGTCATCCGGTTTGGTGATGTCCAGCCGGTGGACGGTGATGCTTCGATGGGAGTGAGCCAAAGCCTTCAAGTCATCCGCTTCTGCGGGGTGCCGGCAGGTCGCGAAAACCCGCCAGCCTTCCTCGGCATACTGGCGGACCCACTCGATCCCCAAACCCCTGTTGCTTCCCGTCACCAGTACATTCGGCATCATTTACTCCAAGCGGATGTCTTTGGCCGGTCCCCAAAGTCCGTGATCGAACCGTCAGATTCAACCCGTCGACAAGAGGGCCCGGCGGCATCGCTGAGTTTGCGGAATCCCGCCAGGTGGTGTCCTGCAGCGCTTGCGTGCTGCGCGAGGTCCAAACAACCGGGCTCCTATTCCCCTCCGATGAGGGGAAGGACTTTGTCGATCTTGAAGAAGACCAGGAATCGAGTTTCTCCGGGAGGCGTCGAGTATTCCCGCCGGTTGAGAGTATGAATGAGTTCGCTGTTTTCCTCTTCACGCACCTTCGTCAGGTAAAGCCTCTTGCCAATGTATCCGGGACCCTCCTCGACAAACAGAAAGGCGGCATGCGGGTTGGACTGGAGATTGTGATGGGTCAGTCGGTCGCGCATGATGAAGGCGACGGTGTCATCTTCCATAAAGTGTGGTCTAGAATAGAGGGCTGCGTCTACTTTTCCCTCGATGTCGGATGTAGCCATGACCCCGATGCCTTTTATATTTTCAAAATAAGCTTTTAATTCCTTCATTAAGCTCATCCTAATTTTTTATGTTTATTCAATATGATCACTGTAGTGCCACACCCACAGTATATTTTATTGAATGGATCCTGTCAAAAATTAAAAAATAAAAAAAGCCCTTTTCCCTGATCTAGCCGCAGATTGTTAAACAGGGAATAGGGCCTAAAGAATACGCCTCATGAAAAAAAAGATGAGGGGTTAGTCTCCGATAGGAATGGCACGCGAAGCATCATCCATACAATTTTTAAGATCTTCTTCGTTGACCTTCTTGGGGTCTTTGAGATCCATAACCCTGCACACATATTCATTGCCCGCCTTGTCTTTTACCCAAACAAATCTCTGCTCATGCTCTGCCATTTTGTGATCCCCTTTCATCGTGCTGATTTCGTTGCATTCAACGAAGGAATGAGGTTTCTTGCATATAACGAATCTCTGCGGCCGTTGTCTCATAAATAAACGCAAAGGCCGTGCCAAAGAGAAAGCAATGGGGTCAGGCCATGTAAGCTATGGATATAACAACGTTCGTTGAACTTGGATGGGATGCGGCATCTTGCAGGTAACCCTCGACATGTCGAGGTTCCGCGATATGTCAAGGCAGAGGCTTCTGTACCCCGAGCTTCTTCATGCGGCTTCTCAGGGTGCTCGGGTGGATGCCCAGGCGTTGAGCCGCTCCGCCTCTTCCCTCGATTTTCCACTGGCATGATTCCAGGATGTTCACGATGTGGCGGCGTTCAATTTCTTCGAGAGTGGCGCCTTCCGGCGGGTTGGCGGCCGGGTTTTCCGGTGCATCCAGCATCAATTCGCTGCCGTGCGAGAGGATGACCGCACGGTGGACTGCGTTTTCCAATTCTCTGACGTTTCCGGGCCAGTCATACTTCATCAGGGCGTTCAGGGTGCGTTGTGAAATGCTTTTGATCTGCTTCCCCAGTTTTCGATTGTAAATCGAAATAAAATGGGAGACCAGAGACTCCAGGTCATCTTTGCGTTCTCGAAGAGGCGGGACCGTTATGGGAAAGATGCTCAGCCGGTACCACAGGTCCTCCCGAAAACGCCCTTCCGCAATAGCCTTGACAAGGTTGCGGTTGGTAGCGGCGATGACGCGCACATCCACTTTGATGGTTCTCGAGCTGCCTATCCTCTCAAATTCATGATCCTGCAGGACCCGGAGCAGTTTGGCCTGCAGTTCCAGTGGGAGGTCCCCTATCTCGTCAAGAAAGAGGGATGTTCCTTCCGCCAGTTCGAAACGCCCGATCCGCTTGTTGTAGGCCGTGGTATAGGCGCCTTTTTCGTGTCCGAAAAGTTCGCTCTCGATCAACTGTGCGGGCAGCGCCGCGCAGTTGACTTGAATAAGCGGTTTGTCCTTCCTGGTGCTCGATTGATGGATGGCCTTTGCAATGAGGCCTTTACCGGTTCCGGTCTCCCCGAGGATGAGAACGGGTGCGTCGGTTGGGCCGACCTGGGCAACCTGTGAAAGCACGCTCCGAATGGCGGGGCTCGTTCCTACAATGCCGGGGAATGTTTGATCTGTCTTGATCGTTTCTCGAAGGGCGAGATTCTCCCTTTCGAGCTGCTCCTCCAATGACTGCACCTCCGCGAGCGCCCGCTGGAGTTCCTGGTTCGCCTTCCTCAGGTGCGATGTCTTCTCTTCCAGCCTTCGTTCGAGTTCCTGGTTCATTCGGCTCATGGCCTCTTCGGCCAGTTTTTTCGTTGTAATGTCAAGGTGGAAGAAGACCGCGCCGGTAAGAGGGGTCTCGAGATGCCGCGCCCCCATCAGAAACCACCTCTTTTCATGGGGGCTGTGGCAGGGATACTCGTAAAAATAAGAGGGGATGCGTCCCGTTATCACGTCTTCGATGGACCGGACGATTTCTTTGAGAGAGGGCTCGTCCTTTTCCGCCTTGCGACAGACATCCAGGTAGTTGGCGCCGATGCCGGTCGACACGAGCCGGGGGTCACCATTTTCTCCGGCGTATCGTTTCCATGGCTCATTGACGTAGATGATGGCTCCGTCCGGATCGAGCACCGCGATGTTTGAGACAAGCGAATCCAGTACCGCACTGCAAAAATCCTCGTTCATCAAAAAATTTATGGTCATGAGAACTCCTGAAAACGAAAAGGTGTTCTTAATAACGTCTTCTAGGCATTCACGCTATTCTCTGGCAATAAATTTTTCTTATGATCGATATGTTGCCTCTACGATGAATTCACACGGCAGTACAGGAATCCCCCCGGGCCGTCTGACCACCGGTTGGAAATGATCCTGTTCATGGCGGGCCTCATGAGGCGGCATCGAGCGATCCTATTGGAGGAGCCTCCGACCCAGGGTTTTGAAGGGATGCCCGCCTGCGTTTTTTCCGTGGTGGATTGGGCCTTTTCGCATGGGGGCCGTCTAAAAGGCATTTCTCAGTTTCCAGGTTTGCCAGATATTTCCGGAGAGCCTCTTGCCCTCCTCTTTGCCCGGGAGGGCGGGTTTGCCCGGCTCCCAGCCGCAGGGCATGGCCTGGCCGGTTTCCCGGTGATGCCGCAGGGCCCTGAGCTGCCTCAGGATTTCGGGAATATTTCTTCCAAGAACGTCGCACGTGATCTCCATGGCCTGCACCACGCCTTCCGGGTCGATGATGAAGCGCCCCCGCTGATCGGTTGCGGCCCGGGCGTCATAGACCCCGTAGCGCCTTCCGATTTCCCCCTCCGGATCCGAGAGCATGGGGAATCGGACGCCGCCGGGGATCATCCTGGAGAGCTCCGCTTCCTCCCATTGCCGGTGGCTTTCGACGCTGTCCACGCTGACAGCCAGGACGGCCGTTCCCAGTTCCTGAAAGGCGGGGTATTTGGCGGCAACTGCCGCCAGCTCCGTAGGTCACACACAGGTGAAGTCGGCGGGGTAGAAAAAGAGGACCACCCACTGTCCCCTGTAATCGCCTAAAACGATCTTGGTGACGGATCCCTTGTCGTAGGCCGACGCCTCGAAATCGGGTGCCGGTGCACCCACGCATGCCCCCATGACGTCATCCTCCTGGCGGCGGTCGGCTGTCTGCAGCATCTGCTTCAGGCGACGGCCCGCCTTCCTCTGTTTGAAGCTCCGCATCACGCCACCCCCCGGCGAGCGCCTTGTAGAGGGAGACGAACCCGATGGCCCGATGGATTCGGCTCAGCGCCAATTCGTCCTCCGCCCTGTAGAGCGCACTCTCGGCGTCCAGGATGGCGAGATAGCTCACGGCCCCTGCGGTATAGAGCTCCCTGGCCATGCTCAGGGCATCCTCGTTGGCCGCTGCGGCGACCGAGAGCGCAGCGGCCCGCCGCTTTTCCGTGGAAAGGACGATCAGGGCGTTCTCCACCTCTTCCAGGGAAAGCAGCACCACCTTTTCGTACTGGGCGATGGACTCGTCCCGAACGGCCTCCTTGGCTGCAATCTCGGACAGGATGCGCCTGAAGTTGAGAATCGGCCATCGAATCGAGGGGCCGAGCCCCCAGTAGTGGCCGGAGCGCCAGGAGGTGCTGTCCAGATCGTCGTCCAGATATCCGAAAGATCCCGTCAGGGAAAAGCGCGGGAACAGATCCGCGGTGGAGACGCCGATCCGCGCGGTGGCTGCGGCCACCTCCCGCTCGGCCTTGCGGATGTCGGGCCTCTGCCTCAGAAGTTCGGATGGAAGGCCTGCCGGCAGCTCGTCGGGGATCGCGGGGATCGGGGCAGCCGGTGAGAGCTCCGGGATGAGGCTCGCGGGGGCCCGGCCGAGGAGGACGCCCAGCCGATGCAAGGCGGTCAGGATGTCGTTTTCGAGGGAAGGGATCCTGGATTCGGCTGAGGCCACTTCCCCGAGGGCCCTCGACAACTCCAAATGGTTCACCAGGCCTGCATCGTAGCGTGACTGCGTGATCGAGGCGTTGGTCCTGCGGGATTCCAGCTCCCGCTGCGCGATGTCCACGCGGAGCTGCGCCCCCCTCAGTTCCAGGTAATTGCGGGCCACATCGCCCTGGAGGGTCACCAGGACGACTCGAAGGCCTTCTCCGGCCGCCTCCAGGTCGGCGTAGGCCGCTTCGATCTCCCGGCGGATGCCGCCGAAGATGTCGATCTCCCAGGAGGCGTCGAAGCCCGCCTGGTAAAACTCCCCCCTCCGCTGAAGGGCCGTGGGGCTTGTGCCGATTTCCTGCGTCGGAGCCGCTGCGTCTGAGCGGCGATAGACGTCATAGGATCCCTGGGGGCCGCCCTCGGGAAGGAGCCGGGCGCCGCTGACCCCCGCCGTGGCCCGGGCCTGCTGCACCCTCGCTGCGGCCGCGCGGATGTCGAGGTTCTTCTCCACCGCCTGCGCGATCAGCCGATTGAGGACCGGGTCCTGGAGCATGGTCCACCAGGAGCCGCCGATGCAGGGGCCGGGCGGATCGGAGGTGGCAATGGGCGGCTCGAGAGCCGTGTAGGCCGAAGGGACGGCTGGCTCCGCCCTTCGATAGTCGGGGCCGACCGGCGCGCATCCCTGCGCCGTCATCGCCGCAACAAGGAGGACTGCGGCCCATAAGCCGCAGGGCCGCGAGGCCGTCATCCTTGAATTCTCCAACGCTTCACCCATCAATGTTTCCGCCCGCTGTCCGTCTGGGTCCGGTCCTCGATGTAAACGTCCACCTGCTGTCCGGCGTAGACCGGGAGGCTTTCCCTCGGGAAGGAATACACCACCTGAAGAACGCGGGTGTCCACCCGCTCGGTGCTTTCGCCTGTGAGGGACCTCTTCGGGATGACGTAGTGTTCGACATATTCGAAGGCGAGGTCCGTCTTGTATTCGGCATGGCCCCGAAGATAGGCCACGGCGGGGGCCTCGGGGCTGAAGCGCCAGGCGTCGTTCTCGTCGATGTCGACCCGCACATGGAGCCGGTCCACGCTCCCCAGGAGGACCAGGGGCTGGGGCAGGGGGCCGCTCTGCGCGAACTCGCCCGGCCGGATGTTCACCTGAAGCACCTCGCCGGCCACAGGCGCCTGCACCGTGAGTCTTTCCAACTCCACTCGGGCCGTTTCACGCTCGGCGCGGCTGCGCTCGATCGCCGCCTTCGCCACGTCGATGTCGGGCTGCCAGGAGCCGGCCTCGAGCAGGGCCAGGTCAGCCGCGGCCCGGTTCAGCCGGGCCTCGGCGATCGCCACGGCATAGCGTCGCTTGTTGATCTCCTCGATGCTGACGGCCCGACGGTCGGTGACCCTTTCCATGATCTCCAACTGCTGCCGGAGATCATCCAGAATGGCCTTCGCTTCCTTGACCTGCGCCTCGGCAATGGGGATCTCTTCGGGCCTCGGCGCCGCTTTGAGCGCCCCTAGGCGGACCTCGGCCTCCTGGAGCATGGCCTCCCGCACCGCGAGTTCGGCGCGGTGGGCTCGTTCATCCAGGGCGAAGACCGGATCCCCGGCCGCGACCCGATCCCCGACTTTCACATAGACCCGGGTCACGATGCCCGGCAGGTGGGCGCCGAGCGCGATGTTGCGCGTGCTGGCTTCGATGATGCCCGAACCGGAGATCTTGTTGGCGAAGGACGGGCGGGGGGGGTCGGCGACCGGCTCTGCCGGCGGGATGGGCCGGGTGCTCTGGACCGAGGTCCAGACGGCGAAAAGGACCCCGGCGACGGCCAGAAGGGGTAGAAGAACCTTGCGGATCATGTTGAACCTCTATTCATGCGCCACCTGGGATTCGACGACGGTAATCCGTCCGTCGTCCATCCGGGCGATCCTGTCCGCGAAGTTGAAGATGCGGTTGTCGTGGGTCACGATGATCAAGGCGCGTTTCGCGGTCAGCGCCTTGCCCCGCAGGACCTCCATGACCATGCGACCGGTGTCTGCATCCAGGGCGCTGGTAGGCTCGTCGCAGACGATCAACTGCGGGTCGTGGGCCAGGGCCCGCGCGATGGCCACCCGCTGCTGCTGGCCCCCGGAAAGCTGGGCGGGGAGGGCGTGCAGCCGGTCGCCGAGACCCACCTGTTCGAGGAGCCGGGCCGCCCGCTCGTGGGCCTTGGACCGGCCCATGCCGTTGATCAGCAGGGGCACCGACACGTTTTCGGCCGCGGTGAGCGTCGGCAGAAGGTTGTAGGCCTGGAACACGAACCCGATCCTGGATCCCCGGTAGCGCGTCCTTCGGCGCTGGTTCATGCCCCGGAGGTCTTGATTGAACACCAGGCACTCCCCCTCGTCGTGGTCGAGGATGCCGGCCATGACCGAAATGAGCGTCGTTTTGCCGCATCCGGAGGGGCCGACGAGCATCAGGAGCTCGCCGGTGCGCACCTCCAGGTCCACCCCCCTCAGAGCGACCACTTTGGTCGGTCCGGTCACATAGGTTTTACCGACCCCCCGGCAGTAGACCGCCAGTCCGTTCTGGTTCATGCAACCCCTACGATTTGAAGACGATGGCCGGCTCGAGCCGCATCACCCTTCGGATGCTGATCAAGGCCGAAAAAACGATGATCACGGCGATGGCGCCTGCCGAGACCAGCAGGAGCTCCCGGGTGAGGCGGAAGGCGAGTTCGGTCCCGCGCAGCAGGTATCCGAAGAGGGACGCCCCGCCCACCCCCATGCCGTAGCCGATGGCGCCCACGACCAGCGCCTGGAGGATGATCATGCGCAGAAGGACGGCGTTGGTGGCGCCCATGGCCTTGAGCGTTCCGAAATAGCGGAGATTTTCCAGGGTGAAATTGTAGAAGGTCTGCCCGGCGATCGCGGTCCCGACCAGAAAACCCAGAGCGACGGCGATCCCGAAGTTGATCGGTATCCCCGTGTTTTCCATGAAGAAGTCATAGGTCAGGTCCTTGAACTGCTGGGCCGTATAGGCCGCAAGGCCGGTGCGATCCTCGATGCGGTCGCACAGGGCCTGGAGATCCTCGCCTTCCTCGGCCTTCACCAGCACAAAGGAAAGGAGCTTGCGCTCCCTGGGCGCGAAGCTGGTCGCCCGGCTGTAGGTGGTGAAAATCACCGGCTGGGACTGAAAGGTCCGCGAGACGCGGCAGATCCCCACCACGACGGCGCGGTGGTCGTTGATCTCCAGGATGTCGCCCACCTGGAGGGGGATCGGCTTGCCGCCCGGTCGATCGGGCGGCNGCGCCAGGCGGGTTTTGGCCCCGACATCGTTGACGATGATCGCGTCCTGGCGGCGCAGATCGCTGAGGCTGCCCTCCAGCATCGCAGGCGGCCCGCCGATGAGGGTGGCGTCGTCCAGGCCGAGCACATTGCAGATCTGGAAGTTGCCGTTTTCCAGCCGCGCCTTGAGAAGCCCCTTGTACAGCGGAACGGCCCACTCGACGCCCGGGATGCCCCGGACCCGGTAAAGCTCCGTGTCCTGAAGCGGCTTCACATCGTCGATGAAGAGGACCTTGGGGTCCATGACCCAGATGTCGGGCTGGGAGAGGTCCGTGATGGTTCCGTAGGTTCGGGTCATGAGCCCGGTGAAAATGGAGGACTGCTGGGTGATCAGCAAGGAGGCGAAGGAAAGGCCCATGATGATGCCCAGGTACTTTCCTCGGTCGCCGATGAGCATTTTCAGGGCGATGGCATACATTGGCAGGGCCCAAGATGCTGCACTTCAGGATCTGGATCAGCGATCAAAGCCAAGAAAAAGGCCGAAGCCCCCTGCAGGGCCACCGATGAACCTGCGAACCAACCGGGAGGCCGGAAGGCGGCGGCGCGGAATCCACCGCAACTATTTGATATAAGGGTTGTTATGAGGAATTTGCCTGATAATGATATTATCGGGCGCAGCCGGTGTCAATTTTTTTGAGGGAGCCTGAGTGGGAATTTTCATCCTCGCGAAAGGCAGGCGGAGACGATCCTGGACTTTGAAGCAGACAAGGGGGGCCCCTGCAGAAGCGGCCCCGGCGCAGGCCGCTCCATGGTTCGTGCGGTAAATCCCCGGCTCCGAATGCTGCGTCGAGGTGCGCTCGGGGCCGTTCGCGCAAAAGCCTTCCTTGGTGATCGGGGCCTTCCAGGACGGCCGCCCGGGCCAGGGATATTTTCGGCCCATACTGAAAAAGCTCTTGACCGATACCTAGACAAACACTAGATAATTTTCATCTGAAAAGGGTCTTTTTGGCCCATCTTGCCGCCAATCTGCACGTTCGTTGGTGCGGCGGCCTGCAGGTCGCCTCCGCGCAAACGCTTGATTTTCTTGCTATGGGCAAAAAATCCGCATGTCCGGATTGGAGACTGGGTTGTACCGGAAAATCATGTCCGGATGGACACTGTCAGGTTTCATCTGTTCGAAGTATTTTGAAACGGTCTCCTGAGGGAAATGTCGAACAACGGCATTCTGCGCGGCTGCATATGAGCCATTTCGTTGCGAGTTCCCACGATTCACCAAACATACAGGGGTTCCACATGTTGAAGAAGGCGGTTTTTCCCGGCAAATACATCCAAGGTTGCCGTGCGATCACCGAGCTGCCCTCGCTGATCACATTGCTGGGCCATCAGGGGCTGATTTTGGCTTCACCCACGGTTCGGGATAAGGTGCTCCCTCGATGCGCCATAGATCTGGAGGCCGAGGGCATCCAAACCGAGCTGTTCCGCGGCGAGTGCTGCGAGGAGGAAGTGGGCCGGATAGGCGCCATTCTGTCGGAAAAACAGGTTGATGTGCTGGTCGGGATGGGTGGGGGAAAAACCATTGACACGGCGAAAATCGCCGCTGATCGGGCGAACATACCCGTGATCGTCATCCCCACCATCGCTTCGACCGATGCTCCGTGCAGCGGATGTGCAGTGCTGTACTCGAGTGATGGGGTCTTTGAAGCCGTGCACTATCAAAAAGCCAACCCGGCGGCGGTTCTCGTTGATGTGGATCTGATCGCAGCAGCCCCGACGCGGTTTCTGGTGGCAGGCATGGGCGACGCGCTGGCTACGTGGTTCGAAGCCAGGTCTTGCAGCCGCACCCAATCGGTGAACGAGTGCGGCGGGTGCAGCACAACTGCAGCGCTTCACATCGCCAAACTCTGTTATGAGACCCTGCTGGCGTATGGTTCGGCCGCCAGGATCGCCGGCGAGAGACACATCGTCACACCCGCTCTGGAGCACATCGTCGAGGCGAATATCCTGTTGAGCGGTCTGGGGTTCGAAAGCGCCGGATTGGCGGCGGCACATGCCATACACAATGGTTTGACCACCCTGGCGGAAACCCATTCATTCTACCATGGCGAAAAAGTAGCCTTTGGCGTTTTAGCCGGGCTCCAGCTTTCAGATGCCTCCATGGACGAGTCGGCAACGGTTTTTGCCTTCTGTGAAGACGTCGGGTTGCCGACCACGCTTGCAGACATCGGCCTTGGAAATGCCGACCGGTTACAATTGATGGAGGTGGCTGAAAGAACTTGCGCCCCGGACCAGTCCATCCATCACGAAGCTGGGATCACGACCCCCGAAAAAGTCCTGAATGCGATGCTTGCGGCAGATGCTGTAGGCAAGGCGAGAAAAGCGACGCCGTGTGCTCGACAAGACGGCAGCCGAGCGCAAAGCCATGATGAGCGCGTCGTGCTTCTACGGCTCGATGAGCATCGACGATTGGTGTCCAAGCCGTATGACAGGCGCATTGTGAATTTACAGAGGGGGATTCCTCTCCCCCTACCTTTCCCTCTGAAAAGGTTTCGCCACACACCGAGGACGCCGCGCGGTCGATGAGGAGGGGTTGCACGCATTCATCATGAATCAGCTAAATGGTTATACAAATTCCTCGTGTTTCCAGTCTCTGATGTCGTTCCGGATCTCACACGTGCCTGATGCCTGTAATGGCGTTGGCGAGGGGTTTTTATTAAAGGGCATTGATGAGCGTTGAGGGCAACATCGTCGTGGACAAACAAGGCCCTATTTTAAAGGAAGGGGAAAACTGCTGGCGCATAGAAAACGCCAGTCGGGTTTCCTTTCTGGTAGACGGCGCTGCGTATTTCGAGGCCTTCGCATCCGCCATCGATCAGGCGGAGAAGACCATCTACATCGCCGGATGGGAGATTGACAGCCGGGTTTCCCTGTTTAAAGGTCGGAAGAACCGCGCTTCCGTCAGGCTCAAAGAACACATTGACAAAAAGATTGCCGCCACCCCCCACCTTCAGGCCTATCTTCTCTATTGGGATTTCTCCATGATTTATGCCCTCGAACGGGAGTGGCTTTCCATGTTCAAGCTGGGATGGAACACAAACCGGCGCATCCATTTTTTTATGGACGACGAGCATCCCACCGGGGCCTCTCAACACCAGAAGATCGTGGTCATCGACGATCGGGTGGCCTTTTCGGGCGGTATCGATTTGACCGGAAACAGATGGGACACCCCTGAACACCGCCTGCACGATCCCCGGCGCATCAACCCAAGCGGCCGGACCTACAAACCCTTTCACGATATCCAGATGCTTGTGGAGGGGGATGCGGCGGCCGCACTGGGAGATCTGTTTCGGGATCGCTGGCACCGGGCCACAGGGAAACATCTTCCTTGCCCAAGGAGCGAAGGCCCCGTTCCCTGGCCTTTGCCGGTGGAAGCGGACATGACGGATGTCCGGGTCGCGATTGCCAGGACCTCTCCGGCTTTCAAGGGAAGGAAGGAAGTCAGAGAAGTGGAGGCATTGTACAAGGATGCCATCCAGGCTGCACGCCGCTGCATATACATTGAGAATCAGTACCTGACCTCCGGGGTCGTGGCTCAGGCGCTGGTCGAAAGTCTTGAACAGGAAGAGGGGCCGGAAATCGTGATCGTTCTCCCCAAGGAGAGCACCGGGTGGCTGGAGAAGAGCGCTATGGACGCCATCAGGGCCCGGATCCTCAAACGTCTGTTTGAGGTAGATGGTCATGGGCGGCTCAGGGTCCTGTATCCGGTGCTGAAAGACGGTGAGACCCCCTTGTTTGTCCATGCCAAGATCATGATATGCGATGAGAGGTTGGTGCGGATCGGGTCTGCAAACCTGAGCAATCGATCCATGGGGCTGGATTCGGAATGTGATCTGGCCATTGAATCTGTGGGTGATCGGCGTCAACAGACGAAAAAGGGGATAGCGGCCTTTCGAAACCGGCTGCTGGCCGAACACCTGGGAACGACCCCCGAAAAGGCGGCTGATTGCATTGCCGGGCACCCGTCGCTGATCGAGGCGATCGAATCGCTGATGGGCAGCGGCCGCACCCTGAAACCGATGGAGGACCGCCAGGATATCCCTTTTGACGGGGCGGCCCTGGTGCCGGATACATCTTACATCGATCCGGAAAGGCCGGTCCAGATGGACCAGATGATCGATCAGTTTGTCCACGAAGAAAAGCCCGAATCCCGTAAACGCCATCTGGTAAAGGCGGTTGTGACCGTCCTGGTCCTCCTGGGAATGGCCGCTGCATGGCGCTGGACGCCTCTCTCGGAGTGGGTCGATGTAAAACAAATCACCACATGGGCCAAGTCCTTAGAAGGAAGTGCCTTTGCGGGCGTTGTTGTGGCAGCGGCCTACGTTTTGGGGGGGATCCTGATGGCACCCGTTACCCTTTTGGTTGGGGCTACGGCAATGATCTTCCCACCGCTCAAGGCGAGCGTTTACGCCCTTGGAGGATGCCTTGCCAGCGCCGTCGTGACCTACGCGATCGGGGCCCACCTGGGAAAAGGGTTGATACGCCGGTTGGCAGGCAGGAAGATCAACCGGCTGGGAAAGATATTGGCCAAACAGGGACTGATTACCATGGTGGTTGTGCGCAACCTGCCGGTCGCCCCCTTCACCGTTGTCAATCTGATTGCCGGAGCCTCGCGGATAAGGTTCAGGGATTATCTGATAGGCACCGCACTGGGGCTCGCCCCTGGGGTGCTCGCCATTTCCATCTTTGCCGACCGTCTCATTCTCGCGGTGAAAGACCCGGAATGGAAGAATATCTCCATAACTGTCGGGCTGGCTATTGTCCTGGCCATCGGCATCTGGTGGACGAAGAAAAGGATCTCAAAGGAAGAGGAAGATTGAACCACGGAAGGATCACTGTAGGCACTTACAATGTCCATGAGTGGATCGGGAGCGACGGACGTCAGCAGCCGGCGAGGGCGATTCAGATCGTCCATGAGATTGGAGCCGACGTCATTGCCTTGCAGGAGGTATCGTTTCCCGTCCGGGGGAGGCATCGGTACAGCATCGATAAGCTGTCCCGGCAGACCGGGATGAGGGCTCTTCCCGGCCTCACGCTGACTCGGAGGCATGCCGATTTTGGAAATATCCTTCTCACGCGGCATCCCCTCATCCGCCTGCGAAAGCTGGATCTCAGCGTGAAGCCCAGAGAACCGAGAGGTGCTGTCATGGCTGTTCTTGACATCCATGGAACGGCCTGCATGGTGGTTGGCACCCATCTGGGACTTGAACGGCGCGAACGCTCCCAACAGATTCAAGTGATCCTGAAAGAGATAGAGACCCATAACAACGGGGAGCCTTTGATCCTGATGGGCGATCTTAACGAATGGAACCCTGCGAGCGCCATGCGCCGTCTCCTGAGACGCTGCTTTGGCGCCCAGCCTGCTCCCGCCGCCTATCCCTCCCGTTTTCCGATGCTTGCCCTGGACCGAATTCTGATCCGGCCGCGCCGCGCGCTTGAAGGGATCCATGTCTTCAAATCCTGTCTCGCGAGACGCGCCTCAGACCATCTGCCGGTGGTTGCCAATATCCGGCTGCCACAGTCCGAAATCGGGTGACCCCGGTGCGTGATGGGCGCAACGCATGTGTGTAAAGCCAGGCGTGACACGTCTATCACCGGAATTTTGACGTGTCCTTGAGAAAATCGACGACTTCCTGCAGTTCCTTTTTGGCGTTTGCCAGCCCGGCTGCATCCTGAAGCGAAGCATGCCCTGGAGCTTCCCATAAGCGGTAATGGGCGGGGATATGATATGAACGAGCGGTTGAACAAGGAGCTTGCCTTTTATGGCAGAGCTAAAAAATGTACACGTGGGCACGTCTGGCTGGCATTATAAACACTGGGCAGGCCCATTCTATCCTGAGGACATGCACAGCAATGAGTATCTTCAGTATTATGTCCAGCATTTGCATACGGTTGAAATCAACAATTCCTTTTATCAACTCCCGAAAGCGGAGACCCTGGCGTCTTGGCGGAAGACCGTCCCTGAGGGGTTCAAATTTGCCGTTAAAGCCAGCCGATATATTACCCACATGAAGAAGCTGAAAGACTCCAAAGAGGCCCTGAACGTCTTCCTGAAAAGAGTGGATGTGTTGGGAGACAAACTCGGTCCCATCCTGTTTCAACTGCCTCCGCGCTGGCGCTTTAACGCGCACCGCCTTTATGATTTTTTGGAGATGCTTCCCAACCGCTGCCGATATGCGTTTGAATTCCGGGATGTATCCTGGATGAACCCGGAAGCCTATGAGGCCCTGAAACTATTTGGAGCGGCCTTCTGTATCTACGATCTGGCGGGATATCAATCTCCAAAAGAAACCACAGCGGATTTCATCTATATCCGGCTTCATGGTCCTGGCGGCGCCTACAAAGGCAACTACAGTGTTGCGGCATTGTCCGGATGGGCCGGTGCGTTTTCCACCTGGGCCGAGATGGGGAGCGACGTGTTGTGTTATTTTGACAATGATGAAGCGGGATATGCGGTTCAGAATGCGTTGAAATTGCAGGAGATGATTACGTAAAGGGATGTGCGATGCGCCTCTGCCCTCGAAGTCGTCCCACATGTCAGCCCGCAAGTCGGCAAATGGCTCTTGGCGAACCAGGAGAAAATGACCCGCGATTCACTGCCGCAAGGGTATGCCGCCGTTGCGGCTGTCGTGGTCGGCGCTGTTCTCTCGATGCTCTTTCTGCATTACCTGATTTTCAGGTTTCCAACCCGCGCTCTACAGGGGATGCAAAGGATACTTTAAAAGCCAATTTGCTCGCGATTGAGTTTTTGCCACATCATCTGAAAAATGTGAGTGGTGTGACTGTAGCACAATTTCTGTCGCTCATCGAACCACATTTCCGCAGGTTGACCATACCGACAAAAAACAAAACAGTGGAGACCAAAGATTTTCATTCTTGTCTGTCAGAGATGTATGACCATGACCAAAGAGATGAAGCCATTTTATTTCAAAAGGATGTTTGATAAACGTGCCCATCGGGATAGAAATGGCAGCGGTCCATGGATTGAAACATAAATGCTTTGTAACAGCGTTTTGCCGTATAGAGATGAGGGCTTGTTGTAGGAGGTATTTTGATGTCGGGATGCGAATGTGAAATCAACGTTACCAATGCCCGGGAGAAGAGAACCCTCCTGATTGTTCTAGCCATCAATGCCTTTATGTTTGTTTTTGAACTGGTGCTGGGTTTGATAGCGGAATCCACCGGGCTTGTAGCCGATTCGTTAGACATGTTCGCGGATGCCTCCGTGTATTCGATCAGCCTTTATGCTGTTGGCAAGAGCGCCTCGTTAAAGGGCACCGCAGCCAAGATCAGCGGGATGGTACAATCGATTCTGGCTTTTTTGGTTCTCTTCGACGTCCTGCGGCGATTCATCCTCGGCAGTGAACCCATCAGCATCCTGATGATAGGGGTCGGCGCTATGGCGTTGATCGCAAATTCCATCTGCCTGGCGCTTATCTCCAGGCACCGTGATGGGGGCGTTCACATGCGTGCATCCGTGATTTTTTCGACGAACGATGTCATCGCCAACATCGGTGTCATCCTTTCCGGAGTTTTGGTCTGGGCTATCGGCAGCCGATATCCTGATCTAATCATTGGTCTAGGTATTTCAGCCGTCGTGCTGCGTGGCGGTTTCCGCATAATGAAAGAGGCAAGGGACGATCAAACACGGGCGGAAACCTGTTCCTGCACAGGTTCAGAAAAATGCGTAAAATAAATCTGCATAATCATTCCAATATATTATGGCATTTTTTTGAAAGATTTTTAATTTTACATAAATCGTTATCAAGCGCCGAATTGATATAAGTTTCATGTGCTTTGGCGTTTTTGAAATGGTCGTACAAGATCGACCAAAACTCCTTGATACCCTCCGAATCCGCCGATCCGATATTCTCCACCCGCCGAGTCTGCAAATTATCTCGCCCTGACGAAAAAATAGTCTCGCTTTTGACCGCATCTGTCAAAACTATGGGATAGGATTCAGTCAAAAGGTCGGCTTTCGCCCGCCCAACGCTGAGGGCGAGTCGTTCAAATGGTTCGTCGCCAACGAAAAGAAGGGTGCTGGTTATGCTCTTCGCGAGCTCGCCGAGGACAACGGATTGCCCCAACTTGAGTCGTGGTAGCAAAATGTGAACACTGAGTCGGGCCTCGATGCCCCGGTGGTTGCGCCTGCTCTCGCAGGTATGCAAGCCAGCCGAGCGGGTCGGTGTTTCCAGACCGCCGGGGCGCGAGTCCTTCTTCTTCGAAAGATCCCTGTCATAAATCATCGAAGGATATGCTCCTTTCTTTTGAAAACCCGGCGGCAGATGCCGTTCCTTGCAGGCAGGAAGTGGGCGTTGAAATGTGCATCCGGAAATTTTTCACTTCTGAAGAACATCGTCGACACTTTTGTTTCAAAACATTAATGAGAACCATTGTCAAGTCCAATCGCTGATCTGTTTCTATTGAATCGTGTTGGAGCATGGATAGCGGATTGGCATGTGCAATCGAAGAATAAATAAAATACACTGCAGATAAAGATTCATTTGACGGGATATCCACACTTCTGTTATGGAAACCCATATCTCGATGCCGCATGTTCTGCTCTTGATTCAAGGCGAGGAAGTTCGCTGCATCCAATCATCATTCTCATCCAGGTGAAACATGAGGGATTCTCTTCTTTTTTTGCCGTCCAGTCTTGCGGGGGATCTGCCCGTTTTCAAGTGCCGCATCCTCTCGGAACTGGAGGGCGAGATCGAACCCGAGGCCTATTTGGGTTCCGCGTGGCGCGGGGTGCTAGGCTGGGAGTTGCAGAATCTGGTGTGCCCATTCGAGGGGCGGCCGCGCTGCGAACAGTGCATCGTGAGGGACCACTGCCCATTGATCCTGCTCTTCGACCAGCGCTCGGAGCTGCCGGGGCTGTTGGATTCGCCGCGGGGCTACATCCTTATGCCGATCAGGGATAAGACAGGAGGATCGCTTTCGCTGGAGATCACCCTGGTGGGGGACTGCAGCCGGTTTCTGCCGGTGATCTTGAAGGCCCTCGAGCGGGCCCAGCGATCGGGCCTCGGCAGGGCCAGGGTGCGGTTCAGGGTGTCGGCCCTTCAAGAGATCCTGCCGGCGGGACGGCCCGGTGAGATCGAGGTTTTGGAGCGGTTTCCGGTTTACGAGTCGCCGCCGGCTCTCCGGGACTGGCTCGGGCGGTCGCCCGAGGCCGCCCCCGAGGAGCTGCAGGTGGATATCCTCACGCCGCTCCGCCTCCGTAAACAGGGGAAAAATGTCGGGGTGATCGACTGGCCGTTCTTCTTCGCCACCCTGGCACGGAGAGTGGAGGCCCTGGCGGCGCTTTTCGGGGAGCGGGAGCCTTTTGGCAAAGAGGTTTGGCAGCGCGTGACGGCCCAGTTCGGCAACGGCCTCGGCTGCATCGACGGCCGGTTCGACTGGGACGACTACCAGCGCTATTCGAACCGCCAGCACAAGAAGATCCCCATGGGGGGGCTCGTAGGGACCGCTCGCTTTCGTACGCCGGCCCCCTGGGTGTGGGAGTGGTTGCGGGCGGGGGAGCTGCTACACGTCGGAAAGGGCGCGGCCATGGGCCTCGGGGCGGTCCGGGTGTCCTGTCCATCCTTTTGGGAAGGCCGCGGAAGGGATGTTCAGAGCGGCAGCCGATTATCGCGTGTTAACGGGAGGAAAGATACCCATGCAGGATGAAAAAGAAGTATTGATCGTCCTTGCGGCCCTGCTCCACGATACAGGGAAGCTGTTCGAAAGGGGTCCGGTGTCGGACCTGGGGGACGCGCACAAGGACAACGACTACCTCTCCATGTGCAGGGAGGACGGCAAGGGCCATCACACACATCTGCACTCGGCCTACACGCGGGCCTTCTGCGACTGGCTGGAGGACAAATTCTCATGTCTCAAGGCCTCCGCGCATAAGGACTGGAAGATCTGGTGCGCCGCCCACCATCGCAACGACGAAAGCGGGCTGGAAGCGACCGTTGTCCGGATCGCCGACCGGCTTTCGTCGAGCGAGAGGGAGGAGGGGCAGTACTATGTCCGGAAGGTCCACCAGCGGACCCTTCTCGAGCCGGTGCTGGAGCGCGTCTTTCTGGGGCGGAACGAGAAGACCTTCACGATCCTGCGCTATCCGTTGAGGCGCCTTAGCGCGGACCGGGACGGACTTTTCCCGCTGAGCGCCTCCGATCTGAACCTCAAGGAGGGCAAAGCGCCGGGGGGAGGCGTGCAGCGGCCCTCGGAATGGGCCCACCTCCTGTCGGAGCAGCCGATGGAGGCGGAGTACCGCGCGCTTGGGGAGGCTCTGCTCGCGGATATGGAAGCCCTCTCGGAGCAACGCCCCGAGATCCCGTTGCTCCATCTGCTCGAGACCCTTTTCATGCTGCTCGAGCGCTACACAGCGAACGTGCCGGCGGCGACCAATGTGCGCCATCCGGACATCAGCCTCTTCGACCATCTCCGCACTACGGCGGCCATCGCCCAGGCCCTGATGCTCGAGCATGCCGGACGCGGGGCGCCGCGCCAGGGAATCCAAACCAAAGACGATCCGAAATGGCTCCTCGTGTGCGGCGATTTCTCGGGGATCCAGCGCTTCATCTACAACCTGACGAACAAGGGGGCCGCAAAGGGGCTCCGCGGCCGGTCGTTTTACGTCCAGTATTTCTGCCGCCTGGCGGCCGATTTTATCCTTCGGGAGCTCGGCATGACCAGGGCCGGTCTCCTCTACAATTCCGGGGGGAAGTTCTACCTGCTGATCCCTGCCCGCCTCGAGGAGTCCCTCCGCTCCGCGCGCGCAAAGGTGAACCGCTGGCTTCTCGAGGCCTTCGAAGGAGAGGTTTTCCTGGGCCTCGGCACGGCCAACGTCACCGGCGCCCAGTTCAGCCAGGGGCGGATGCAGGAGGCCTGGGACGAAGCCGCCCGGTCTTTGGAGCGCGACCGCCGGACCCGCTTCCGTGAGCACCTGTCCCCGGAGTTCTTCGCTCCCCGGACCGATTTCAACCCGGTCCGGAGCTGCGAGGTCTGCGGGACCCGGAACATTGCGCCGGACAAGACGCGCTGCGATGCCTGCAATACGCTTCAGGATCTCGGAAAGGCGCTGAAGACCGCCGAGGCCCTCCTCACGATCTGGGGTGATCCGGACTGTGTGACGGGGGTTGCCAAACGGCTCGGGGTTATGGACAGCGCCGTGGTTTTTTTCGACGGTTTCGGTGCGGGGCTGATCGTTCTCACCGATGAGCAGTTTTCCTCGCTCAAACGGCTGGAGGCATTCGACGGCGAATGCGCTTTCCTGAATCAGACCGGCGAGAGGCCTTTGGCTGCCCTGAGCCTTCCTCCCTGCAGCCTGGGCGCGTTCTACCTGGGGAGGTGGGGCGCGGAGCATGGCGGGTTCCCGGACTTCGAGGACTTCGCCGATCAATCCCAAGGCCTCAGGCGGCTCGGCGTCCTGCGTATGGACGTCGATAACTTGGGCGCCGTCTTCATCGAGGGCCTTCGATTTCCGGAGCGCTCGCCTGTAACGGTGGACGGGGAGGTCAAAGACGGCTGGGGGGATGTCGTCCTGGACAAGGAGACCGGAGCGGCCGCCCGCAAGCCCATGGCCTCCATTTCGCGGATGGTCACCCTCTCACGGCAGTTGAATCACTTTTTCTCCGGGTACGTGCCGCGTCTGCTCGAGGAGGAGCCGTTCAGGCAGTGCCGCGTCGTCTACGCAGGCGGCGACGATCTCTTCATCATCGGGTCCTGGCACCAGCTGCCGGATCTGGCCCAGCGGATCCACGACGATTTCCAGGTCTTCTGCTGCGGGAACCCGGACCTCTCCATCTCGGGCGGAATCACGATGCAGCGCGGGAAGTTCCCCATCTACAAGGGGGCCCTCATGGCCGGCAAGGCGGAAGAAAAGGCCAAGACGGTCCGGAGTTCCTGGGCTGAGGACCGCGACCCTCTCCACAAGGACGGATTCTGCTTCCTTGACGTGGCCGTTCCGTGGGAAGACTTAGCCGGCGCCCGTGAGATCGGGTCCTGGCTGGAGGCGGACATCGCCCCTCCCGGCGGGAAGCCCGGGGACAGAGGCCTTCTTTCCTTTCTCATGCGCACGGCCGAGGTCAACCGCGGACTCGTCCGGAGGTTGATGCTGCGCCGCAGCCTGAAGGAGCCCGAGGCCTGGCGCATAATCGCCTACGAAGCATGGAGATGGCGCACCGCCTACCAGTTGAAGCGCCGCTATGGGAAGGATCAAGACGGCATGATCACCCGCTGGGCCGAGAAGCTTTTCCCCACTGAACAAAAAGGCGCCGGGCCGGTCCTGCCTGTTTACACCTGGCTGGAACTGCCCCTGCGTTGGGCTGATTATTTGCATCGGAAAGGAGATAAATCATGAGTGCCTGTGAGTTCGAGAAAGAGATCGATGCCATCATCGTTCAAGGCGACCCGAAGACGCTCGTCCGGGTGGCCGAGCAGATCGCCGGCCGGATGACCCCCAAGCGCCGGGACGGCCGGGTGGATGAGGGGTCTTCAGTCACGACGTCCCAGATCCGGAACATCTATGGGACCTGTAAGACCATCCAGATGAAGCTCAAGAAGGACAACATCGCAGAGATGTTCGGCCGCCTGGTGCTGCTCAAACCCAAAATGGCCTATGCCGACGGCAGGGTCAACAAGGGGTCTTCTCAAGACCGGGCCAAGGTGCCTGGTTTCAAGACGCTTGTCGAATGCCTTTCCCATGCCATCGATCTTGCCGACGGCCGCGAGGAAAGGATGAAGCGCTTTTTCGATTTTTTTGAGGCGATTCTCGCATACCACAAGGCGGAGGGAGGGAAATAACCATGAGCGACGCCACCCAGTTCGAATTCAAGACCCGGCTCTTCGTTTCCGGTACGATCACGGCCCTCACCGGGCTGCACATCGGCGGAAACTCGAGCGAAATGGCCATCGGCGGCGCGGATCAGATCGTCGTCCGCGACCCGTTGACGAACCACCCTTATATCCCCGGCTCCTCGCTGCGGGGGAAGATGCGCAGCTTATTCGAGCGGATGCGCGGGGAGATGACCGTCAAACTCGACAAGAGCGAGAAGCGGGAGGTCACCCGCCTGGAAGAACTCGGTCCGCATCTCGCCTCGGGGGCCAAGCTGAAATCGGCCGGACCCGCCTCCGATTCCGGGCAGGCGTCCGCAAAACTCTTCGGCGTCCCCATCGACCGTCAGCCGAAGGAGGGCGCATTCATCCCCCAGCGCCTGGTGGTGCGTGATGCCATGCTGTTGAATGCGGATCTGCTCGAGGAGGCGCGCAACACCGACATGCCGCTTACCGAGGTCAAGACCGAAGTGGCCATCGACCGGATCACGAGCCAGGCAAACCCGCGGCAGATCGAACGCGTCCCGGCGGGCGCGGCCTTCGGTTTCAGCTTCGTCCTCAACCTTTACGGGAAGGACTCGGAGCAGGAGTACCTGGGGTGGCTCTTCGAGTGCATGCAGCTTCTCCAGGACGATTACCTCGGCGGCCATGGGAGCCGGGGCTACGGCCGGGTGCAGTTCGATGTCGCGTCGGTGACGGCCAAGACGGCCCGCCACTACCGCGAGAACCTCGAACCCGAGGCGCTGGAGGTCCAGGTGCCGGAGGCGCTCAGGCGCCCGTAGGCGGAGGGGAGTATGAAGCTCTTCAGATTGAAGTTTCGTTCGGCCCTGCACGTCGATTCGCGGGGCTCCGGGGAGCCGGAGAGCGCCGAGGAGTTCGTCCGATCCGACACCCTGTCGGCCGCCCTCGCGCTGGCCTGGGCGGCGCTTTTTCCCGAAGACGCCCCGGGGGTATTCTCCGACCCGCCGTTCAAGGTGAGTTCGGCCTTCCCCTATGCAGGCTCGACGCTGCTCTTCCCGGTGCCTGCATGGAATATTTGGCGGCAGACGGATAGGCTGCAGCCGCACAGACCCAAAAACGCGCATGAAGCCGGCGCGCAATCCCTCCAGATCCGGAAGGATTTGAAGAAGGTGCGCTGGCTCTCGCGCCCCCTCTTCGAACAGGTGCTCCAAGGCGGGCGGATCGACTGGAAGGAGGTGGAACTTCTTCCCGGCGGAATCGCCGTGTCCAGCAAGGAGCTGCACGGCACCGAACTTCTTGGCAGCGGTGCCGTACCCTGGGTGCTGAGCGAGAGGCAGCGCGTGAGTGTTGACCGCTTGGGGATTCCGGGCGGGGAGGGGCTTTTCTTCTTCGCCCTCCAGTTTTTTGCGCCGGACGCAGGGCTTTTCTTCCTGGCGGATGGTGCCAAAGAGCAAGATGGCCGCCTTCGAGCCGCCCTGAACTTTCTTGGTGATCAGGGCCTCGGGGCGGATCGGAGCAGCGGCCTGGGGTCGTTCGAGGTGCGCAGCGAGGAGGAATTCGAGCCTTTCGCAGCGGCCGGGAAGGGGTGGGTCACCCTGTCTCTCTACAACCCTGATCCCAGCGAGGATCTCCAGGGCTTGACCGCGAAAACCGCCTACGGGTTGACCACGCGTTCGGGCTGGATCCATCAGTCCACCCTCGGCAGGCCTCCGATCCGGGCGTTTACCGAGGGCTCCTATTTTTCCCTCAGGCCTGAAGGACGAATCGTGCCGATGCTGGATCAGACACTGATAACTGAGTTGAGTCAAACCTTGAACCTTCGGATCGGGCACTCGGCCCCGCGGGATTTCAGAGCCTTTGCGGTTCCGTGCGCCGAACCGCCCGAACTCATGGAGGCTGCATCATGACCACGCCCCGCGATACGAAAACCTTCGAGGTGCACCTTCTGACGCCTCTTCACATCGGGGACGGCGAGGAACTGAGGGATGGCCTTGATTTTGTGCGATCCACCGCCGGGCTCCGAGTGATCAGCCTGGAGGACCTTCTCATCTCCCTACGGTCCAACAACGCTGCGCTGCGCGAACTGGGGCACGGGTCTTTTCATCTCGAGAGGTTCATGAAGGCCTACAATCTCGAATCTGCCGTCGCTTACACCTTGCCGGTGAGGGGCGGCGGCTCCCCCGCTGAACTTCGCCGCTTCATCAAAGACGCCTATGGGCGGCCGTATCTCCCTGGCACCACTTTGAAAGGCGCGATAAGAACCGCCCTCTGGATGACCCTCGACCGGTCCGCATTGCCAAGGGCCAAAGGGGATTTCAGAGGATTTCAGCGGGCCGTCAACGCGCTCGATGGGAAAGATCCGCACCACGACTTTCTCCGCTTTCTGCAGGTGAGCGACAGCCCGGGACTCGAACCGGAGGGGATGCTCGAGGCGTTGGACGTGCGCTTTTTCAATCTCCAATCGCCCGATCAAGCAGGGTGGAAGGATTTTGGCGACAAGAAGACGAAAAACAGCTGGAATGAGGCGCGGGGCGTTTTTGTCGAAGCGGCCCGCGCGGGGGGCTGCTTCGTCGCCCGGATCGGCCTGGATTCCTTTTTTCAGTCGCAGACGACGCGGCTTGCAGGGGCGTTGCCGGACTGCCCGGGCATTCGCACCCCGCAGGACCTTGCGGACGCCGTCAACCGCCACAGTCTGAGCATAGCCCAAGGGGAGCAGGCGTTCTTCTCGCGCTATGGCGCCGCCGGAGCAGGAGCTGCGAAGACCTGCGCCGAAATCGCCGCGGCCATCCGAAGTCTCGATTCCTCATCGGGCGAATGCATCCTCCGGCTCGCCTGGGGGAGCGGCTGGAAGGGGATGACCGGGGACTGGATGAGTGCGGAGGATCTCGAAGCCGCTAGGCGGGAGAAAAACCTCGGGAAAATCCTCTGCCCGTTCTGCGGCCGCGAAAAACCGCGCAGGGATGGGCCGGGCAGATACAAATGCACCAATAAAAACTGCGGAAAAACCTTCGGCGAGGCGGAGAGACACCTGTTCGCTGTTTTCCCCAAGACGCGCCGCCTGGCCCTCAGCCCTTCGGATGGAACCCCCTGCGTCCCTCTCGGCTGGGTGCTTCTTCGCCCGGTCGAGGACCGACGTTTTGCAGGAGAAGCCCTGGTTACCCTCGAACAGGCAGCCAAGCCGCCTCATCCACATGGATTGGCGGTTCCTGAGGGTGCTTCAGACCCGGTGTCGGCTGCATCAGATCTCCAGCCCGAGAAGGCTGCCGATTTCGGGCCGGAAGAAGCGGTCGAGCCGGAGAAGATCCTCTGGCCTGCCGCCGTCCTGGTCTGGACACCGAACAACCAGACGCTGACTGCAAACCACGAAGGGCAGAAGGCCTATACGAAAAGCCGTGACATTGTCCCGGAGAGTCTCCACAAGAAGCTGTTTCAAAAGAAAAAACCGGTGACCGCCGATGTGCGGGTCGAACCGATTGGCAATGGATTCAATATATTGGAGATATTGCCCCAAAACTGATAAAATACCCCGAAGCTTGGTAATCGAGCCGAACCAGCTTCGGGGTTCGGATCCTAGAAAACCGTTCAAATTTCACCGGGCTCAACCATATTTACCGCGCATCTCCCGACAAAATTGTAGGAGCGGTTTAACATGTTGAAATCACTAATTTCACTAAAAATCGATGCCCGGTTTTTGGTATTTACCAAAATTCCAACATCTTACTTCAATGAAACTCCGCTTTTTTGGCTGCTTCAAAACAACCGGTCGCCCTTTTTGGGGGATATACCCGGTTTTCTCCCCTGGGGCGCGCGTAAATATTAGCTCTCCAGAGGCAGAGTCAGAATGAATGCCCCGACTTGAGGGGATTGAGACGTATATCCATATTC